>JAQXLR010000140.1 GCA_029012225.1 Clostridiales bacterium | reverse complement strand
AAAAAGAAGAAAAAACTGCACTTACGAAAAGAAAAATCTATGCCGCGGCAATGCAAGAGTTCGGTACCAAAGGATATTTGGCAGGCAGCATCAATCATATTTGCAAATCCGGAATCAATAAGGGATTAATTTACCATAATTTTAAGGATAAGGATGCATTATATCTGGCCTGCGTGCAAAAAAGCTGCGAGGATTTTATCCGATATGTAACAGAGCATATGGCACAGACAGGTTTTGTGGCATACATGGAAGCACGAATGCAATTTTTTGCAGCCTATGAAATGGAAGCATATATTTTTCTGGAGGCCCGGAGTAATCCGCCTATGCATTTAAAGGAGCAAATTTCTGCCATCTGCGCCGATATTGACGCCTTAAACACAAACGTATTGGAGCAGGATTTAAGGCAGCTGGAGCTAAGGGAGAATGTATCCCGGGAAGATGCCATGGATTATTTTATGGAAATACAAAAAATATTTCAGCTTGGCTTTATAAAAAAACGGAATGAAAAGATACCGGTACAGGAACAGTTACTTCTTCATGAGGGAGCTGTCAGGAAGCTATATGATTTGTTTTTATACGGAATTGCCAAAGGGGGAAAACAGGAATGATACAGAATATAATTTTTTGGATAATCACATTGCTTGCGGCATATCTGATCGGAAAGCTGGTCGGTAAACTCAAATTGCCGGAAATTCTCGGATGGCTGATTGCAGGAATGCTGTTTGGCCCCCATGCATCCGACGTTCTTTCACAAGCAACGCTGGATTCGGCATGGTATGGAACGCTTATTATGTGGATGCAGTGTGCCGTCGGACTGATGCTGGGCACGGAGCTGGTATGGAAACGGATTCGGCGCTTCGGAAAAGCATTGGTTGTCACTACACTCACGCAATCGCTTGGCACGTTTACTCTGGTAGCGCTGATATTTGGAGTTATTTTTTATTTTACGGGAGTTCCGCTTTATATGGCTCTTGCATTTGGCGGCATTGCACTGGCAACCGCACCTGCACCGGCAATTTCCATTGTAAATGAATTTCACACCAAAGGCCCGGTAACCGACACATTACTTCCTATGGCAGTTTTGGATGATATTGTGGGAATCCTAGTCTTTTTTACGGCAAACGCATGGATTACTAAGACAGTCTCCGGAGGAAGTGTCTCTTTGGTTATGATTCCGGTCATGATTTTTGTGCCAATCCTTGTGGGCGCCGTAACCGGAAGCGTTGCCGGAGTTCTCTTACGCAAGGCATCTACAAAATACGGTATATTGGCCGTTCTTATGCTTGGTGTTACAGCAACCACCTCGAGCGGTTATTTGCTGAATACCAAAGTGTTTGCCGGCATTTCCCTAAATTATATGCTGCTGGGTGTCGCTTTTTCTGCTGCCTTTTCCAACCTGCTAACAGAAGAAAAGCTTGGGGCAGTTACCAAATCTTTTCATCCTATATTGGCCATCTGCCTGTTAAGCGCAATTGTTGATTTGGCGCACCATTGGATTATCATCTTATCCTCGGCGCAGGGCTGTATACGTTCCTCTATATCCTATCCCGTGCATGCGGAAAATACTTTGGTGCGCGCGTCGGTGCCACATGGATGAAAATGCCGGAAACCGTTCAGAAGTATCTTGGCTTTACACTGCTGCCGCATTCGGGTGTATCCCTTGTATTTACCGGTATTGTATGTGCCTCTTTGGAGGGCGGCGGACGATCTGATTTGGCTGTTATTGTAAAAGGCACCATTGCGGCTGCTGCAGTCATCAATGAGATCATTGCCGTCATCATGGCGAAAAAGGGATTTGCAAAAGCCGGAGAAATTTGTCCTTAAATTTGCAAATCCCAAGATGCACGAAATACAATTAACGAATATAATACAGACATCCGTAGGAGAGCAGCGCTACAAGCAGGATAAAAACGGCAAAAAATATTTTTACCCTTCTGCTCTCCTTTTTCAACTGCTCAAACGTAAGTTTTACGGCTTCTGCATTCGCAAAAATAATAATATAATTCAGAATCAATATGTACCGGCTGCCGCGATCCAGCATAAGCATTTCAGCAGTAATGATAAATAGTACGATCGCACAGATTCCGCCAATATATGCGGATGAAGCACCGTACTTCATATCTTTATTCATCTTTTCAATCATTTTGGGATTCTCCTTTAACATGGTATCAAGGGAACAATGAAATTCATCACTTATCTTCACTAATGTCAGTAAATCCGGATAACTTTTCTCATTCTCCCAATTTGAAACCGTCTGTCTCGTCACATGAAATTTTGCTGCGAACTCCTCTTGGGTCATTCCGTTTTCTTTTCTTATCGTTACAATCGTCTGCCCTAATTGCATCTTCTGCCCTCCTTCCAGTGATATGTTATTCAAAGGCCTGCTTTTGGGCAAGCAAGCTTTCTTTTACATACGCTGATTCAATGCGCAAACATTCTTTGCGCCTCTTACAATATCATATTTACCGGCATTTCCATCAAGTGTCCCCCGCCTTGCGTTTCCTCCTTTTTCTTTTCGTGATTTTATCACAGAAATCCTCTTTTCTCTCGCATATTATAAGAAAAAAATGGAGGATTCTATGAATATGGCAAAAGGAAAAGTGAGAGCCGCATTTGTGGCACAAAAGGATTGTGTTGCCTGCGGCTGCTGTGCAAAGGTTTGCCCACTTGGAGCGATTGAGGTAATAAAAGGCATTATGGCTCAAGTGGACAAAAGCAAATGTGTCGGCTGCGGCAAATGCGCCAAAGAGTGTCCGGCCAGCATCATTCGCATTCAGGAGGTGACAGTATGAAAAAGCATTGGTATGACTCTCTTTGGATTGTGTCGTTGATCTATTTGATTCTGGGCTTTTTTAACATTTTATTCGCTTGGCTTGGACTGTTCTGCTTTTTTATCCCTCTGATTGTCTCAGTGAGAAAAGGCACAAAGGGCTATTGCAATCGCTATTGCGGCAGAGGACAGCTTTTTGGTCTGCTTGGAGGTCGCTTTGGACTTTCACGAAAAAAAGACATTCCCAGATGGATGAAAAGCAAATGGTTTCGCTATGGATTTTTAATCTTCTTTCTTGCAATGTTCTTCCAAATGCTGTGGAATACCTATCTTGTTTTTGCGGAGGCACAGAATCTAAGACAGGTAGTCACGCTTCTATGGACATTCAAACTTCCTTGGCAATGGAGTTACCATGGAACCTTATTTCATCCCGGCGTTGCACAGTTCGCCTTTGGCTTCTACAGCGTGATGCTTACTTCTACGGTTCTTGGTCTTGTTACGATGGTCTTGTTCAAGCCTCGCAGCTGGTGCGTCTATTGTCCGATGGGAACTATGACGCAGCTAATCTGCAAGGCAAAGCATGGCAAAATCTGACTGTAGCACCAAGCAGAGAGCAGCCTTTCCGACTGCTCTCTATATCCCTGTATTCTTGTCCACCCGGTACATCTTCCTCTCTGCAAACAAGAGCTTTCTTTTCCTGTCATCGTTCATCCATTCTCCTCCTCAAATATAAAAATGGCTTCAATCGGTGCTTTTACCGCTCTTGAAAGATCGACTGCCAGTTTTAACGATGGATTGTATTTCCCGGCTTCCAAACGAATAATCGTTTCTCTGCGAACAGAGACCTTTGCCGCGAGCTCCTCTTGTGTCATGTTGGCAGCCTGCCGATACTCCTTCAGCTTACAACGAAACTCTGCCATCTGTTCCTACCCCCTCTTGTCAATCAGATAAGCCAATGCCGGTGCCAGAATCAGAATGCAGGCGTATGCAATGGAGCCATAGAGCAGCACCGCATCTGCCGATATTTGTCTCTCCAATGCAAAAAGCAGAAAAAAGCAAAGGAGCATGCCAAGCCGACCGGCAATACTGCCTGTCTTGCGAAGGTTTTCTACCAGACGTTCATCCGACCGCTCTTTTCCCAGCAGCCCCCAAAAAAAGAAACCAAAAAAGCTGAAAAAAATACAAAAAAACGGACGGAAGAAAAATCCAAGTATACCAAGAATGCCCAAGACGCCCAACATGGGCGGAATGCGGGTAACTCGTTTCATAAATAAATCCTCTCTTTGTTTTTTCTAATTGTGATATATTTATCACGTTATAAATATATCACATGCAATGCTTGATGTCAATTCCTATTGGGCTTTCTTGACATATTGGGTACAAGATACTACAATCCAGCTACTTACTTTCCAAAGACACCAAAACACCCTCTGCCGCTTCGGCAACCCGATCTCCTACTAAAAATTTTTCTTCTTTTATCCTTTTCTCATTCACTCGATATTCCTTCTCTGCTCCGTTCTTATCGACAGCATAAATCAGCATATCGGGCGAGCCCTTTACTTCCTCCATTCTGCTGATTTCCATCATATTTTCGGCAAGACGCTTATCCTTGGCTGCCCCGATTGCCATACCAATACACGTTCCGATCGGAATCCCAAAGCTCATTCCAAGTAGCATATTATCGGGAAATAGCATCCTTCCATATAGGAGTCCCCCTGATACTCCAAGGCACATCCCTGTACTCATATATAATGTCGTATATTTTTGAATTTTCTTTTTTCCGTTTTTTTCCACGATTAAACTCCTCCACCATTGTGATTTATGATGCAAATACTAGGGCACTGCAATTTGCATTCGCCAAGCAACCTGCGTTGCTAAAATGCCGGAAATACGGGAGCAGACGAATCCCCATCCGCCGAATTGCGGAGCATTCCTTACAGATTCAGCTCCGTTCCGTTCTCCCAGTCGTGGCTATAACGCAGGTATTCCGCTTCCGTATTCAAAAAATTCTCTGCATTTTTCGGCAGCACAATTGGCTCAATTATATTCTCCACATAATTGCAGACCCAGATTTTCTTCACGCAATTTAAAAACACCCAGTCAAAGTGCTTTTGTCGCCTCTCCTGTGTAAACCACATATACTCAAACAAATCTCGCGCATCAATCTCACTCTCGTCTTTCGGATGCAAAAAGAGATACAGTCCATTATATCGCTTATGTACATAATTGGCATTCAGCTTATCCAGCTTTCTGTCAAAACGATATTTCGCCTTGAACGCATAATCCTGCTGCAGTGTACAATCCGGCAAAATCGCCCAGAACCTTCCATTATAAAAATTCAGTCGATCTTTGTATTTGTCAAATGCCTGCGGAGGTAGCTCCTCTTTCAGGCAGCCCAGATACTGCTCAAGAAAGCTCTCCTCCTGTCCGTCATGAGGCAGAAGCGCCTGGCTGACCTCGAGCCCAAAATCCATCGCTTCATTAATCCAGTCCGGTGATTCGCTCTTGATAAAGTAAGGCTTATATTCTTTCCACAGATACTTTAACGATACCGCCGCATAAATTTCATTTAAAAGTTTTTCATATGCCACTCTACTCACCTGCTGCTTATCTATTTCTTTTTATATTTCTTTTCGATAACCATTGTGTAGATAACCATCGCTGTGATGCTTTCCGCCATCGTGCCAATAATCGAAAGAAAAATCCATGCTGAATTTTGTCCTGCCAACAATGGAACCCCCAATAAAACAAATACCATTCCAAATACACAAAACAATTTCGCAACTGCGGCGTTGTATTTTTTTACATCCGTAACTTCAAATGTATTGGCATTTGCCCAAAAGCCCACTGCCCTTTTTGAGAAAAAGGAATAGATTCCCAGGCAGATAAACAGACAGCCTACGATGCTCCAGATAAGAAAGCCAACCCTCATTTCTGTCATTTTCGTTCCCTCCTGCTATCATTTTGTTTTGTCCAAATAGACTTTTTTGAATTTTATGATCCCCACTATTAACAGAACCACACCAAGTAAGAGAATGGCGAATCCACCAATTGTTGTCTTTTTCAAGCTTGATATTCCTACAAAAAATATCAAGCCGAGCATGGAAAGAAAAAGGGATGAAATCAAAAGGATGAGCAAGCACCGGATCGCTTTCGGAACTTTTCTGCTTTTACTTGCTTCTATGCTTGCTTCTATGCTTCCTTCTATGATTAATTCTAAGATTATCTCAAATAATATCTCCATTCTTTTGATCCCCTTCCGCCACCAAACCAGTTCATCCACATCTTCATCCGCTTCACAGCAACGAGCCAAGCTAACATCCATCCTCCTTCCATCCAAGATTGATGGTATTTTTCTTTCCTAATTTTCCTTTATACTCCTCCGGATACCAAGTTAGCATTGTAAGCGATTGATCCAAATCTAAAAACTGAGATTTGTCATTCTTTCATAAGCTAAGACAAAGAATCTTCACTAAATCGCAATCCACCAACATACACCATATTTGTCAATAACTGTTGCACAGCATTTACTCCATGGAACCTCATGAATTGCTTCAAGTACAAGACCACCTTCACTTAGCACATCATACACATTTTTTACCGCCTCAACACTGCCCAACTCATATGCATTAAAAGTCATTGTTTGTAGCTTCATTTGATGAATAGCACTTACATCATAAGGTTCTGAGGTTTCTGAAACAGCAAGAATAAGTTCATCGTTTACTGACAGCTCACAATGTTCATATTCTGTTTTATCAGCATTTTTAATTTCAAAACGAATCTTTGCTCCAAAAGCTCTGCAATATGTTTCAACCGCTTCCATACTGTTATTAACATATACTTGCGCATGACATTTCATATAGATTCACCTCGTAAGATTAGAATTGGTTATTGTACCCCATTAAAGTCGGTTTTACGCTCAAAAGGGCGATTAAAAGAACCAATCTCAACCAAATTTCCCTCCGGGTCTGCAATATAACAAGTTCGCTGTCCCCATGGTTCTGTTGTAGGTTCTAATACAGGATGACCCCCTTGTGCAATGATTCTAGTGTACTCTTTATCAACTTCTTCAAAAGTATCGACATACAATGCAATTTCAAAATGACCATTAAATCCTTTTAAATATTCATATTTTCTATTTGTCATTTTTCAAAATTCTTTCGTTCATACAGCATAAAAAGTATACCATTTTTTATTAGATAAACATTTACTGCAAGTTTCCAACCTCGACGAATGCTATTTATAATACGTTTTCTTCAAATGACTATGATACATCATCATAATCGGCAATGCCCCAACAATTACTCCATAAATCACAATTGTCATAATTGTTTCTGACTCTGCTAAAGAAGCTAGGATAAATGAGCCTAAAATTGTAAGACCATAAATAATCCACATACATCCATGCTTTTTATTCCATGCCGCAATATCCAAAAGTTCATCTTCTCTTGGTGGTTTTTCGCCCATATAAAATCCCACTGGCTCCTTACTCTTTATTTGTGAAATACCAATGAGAATCATAACCATAGAAACCAATACTAAAATTACAAACGAAATTATATATTCTGCCATACCTAAACCTCCGTAAGATTCTTATTTGTCATTATAACTAATTTGCTTCATATACTATAATTTTACAACTACCTACAAAGCCACGATATTCCACTTCACTCCATTCCGAAGCGTTTGCGCAAAGGAACGCGAGCCGAACGTCAGATTCGGCTCTGCGATCAAAGGATTTGTGAGGCTTCGACACAAATCCCGGAGTGAAAAATAAGCGATCGAGCTTATTTTTCACACTAGGCATCTCTTGGGATTCAAATTTGTATCTACAATCCAAATTATACCAACTTTTTCTCCGCATGTATAGAAATTATAACAGAAATAAAAATGTAGAATTTTGCTTATTCTTTTTTATTACAGATCTGTTACTTATCTTTCTTCATAAAATAAATTAGTCCAATTATTACAAAACCAACTCCCAGGCATATATCTGACCAATCATAATGCATAACTGCATTTATTACACTGATGATACCTAAAACTATAATCATGCTGCCTGCTATTTTATATTTTTTACTCATATTTTATTGCTCCTCCAACGCGAGATTTCCCTCTGCATGGCAACCGATTTTTATAGTATAATTTATTGACGCATCCACGTATGTCTTTGGTGTAATGCCCGCTTTTGCCTCGCAGGATTTTTCTTATACCGGCATGAAAACATAGGAACGTCAGGAGCTGCAAGGCGGACACGCCTGTCTACGCAGCCGTCTTTTTTCTTTTTATAATATAAGATAGTGTTCCTGCCATAACTGCCGCCGACACCACCACAGCCAACAAAATCTGCCATGTTTCCGTTATACCGAGATAGCCACCGAACATACCCACCAGATTAAAGACCATGTGCACCAGAACAGAGGCAGCAGTTGACTTTGTACACTCTGCCACAATTGCAAATACAATCCCTAGTACAAAGGCATAGGCAATCCACAACAGCTGACCATGTACCACTCCAAACGCGAGACTGCTTAAAAAAACTGCGACCCATACAGGCATGACTCTTTTTAGCCTGGAAAGCACAAGACCGCGAAAAATAATTTCCTCTACAATCGGAGCGGTAATAACCGTACTTAAGATGCTCGAGAGTATGCTGCCCGTATTCAACCAGCTCGACGCCTCTGCGTAGGACTCTAACAGACTCTCCGGCAGAGGGAGAAAATTCAGCATACATAAAACAAACATCGCAAATGCCGCGCCCAGTAAGATCAGGGGCAGAATATATACTTTTTCAAATCGGAAAAGATTGGCCTCATTCGCCAGTCGCTGCTTACGTATCTTGAAAAATACGAGCAGGAAAAGAATTGTCACGATTCCGGACAACATGGTAATCCAATTTATGCTTGCCATAAGTAGCTCTGTCATTCGTGCGATGAGCTCCTGCTCGTTTAGCACCTCTCCTGTTACGCTCATCTCAAATCCTATTTTCAGACCAAAGGCAAACTGGACGATAAAGCTTGTTAAAACCTGGCAGCCCAAAAACAACAAAACGTAGCAAATCGCTTTTCCGATTTGTAGTGCAGTATTTTTCATTTTTCTTTCTCCTTTCCTACTATTTTACCATTTGCTTCATGCCAAGATGTATGATTGTAAAAATCATTGCGATTGCAGCAATCGCTCCTGCGATCACCCACCCAATAATGGGTATCGTTGTGAGCCAACCGGGCATATTACCGACTTGAGAAGGAACGCCGGCTGCAGAAGCGAGATCCCCCACCCTTGCCCCCAGAAGGCAGAGCACCATCCATATAATATATAGAATGACACCGAATTTCTTCCCGAACCGACTATACAACGTCCCAAAGAACATAGGAAGGAGCACAAAAGCCAGAACAGAAGGAACAACGATTTTCCAGTCAGTCAAATATGAGAGAATCGAAAACTTCTCAAATGCTTTCGGAAACATCACAGGATAAATAGCGCTCTCCAGCAAAGCTCCCAATAAAAGCCCTATGTAAGCCAGCAATATTAAAACCAACTGTTCCAGTGCATAGGTTATCATAAATTCCCGCCGGGTCATTCCCATAGACAGTGCCAGCATAAAATCCTGACAGAAACTAAGGATGCAAATTGCCGAAAAAGTTACGACTCCTATCATTCCCATCAGTGTACCCAAGGAAACCCACGACACTGCGGTATCCTCCAATCCCAAAATAGCGCAGACCATCAGAACTCCCAATAAGAAGAACCCAAGTAGACACAGTAACATTAAAATCAATTTTTGCGTATAAAGTTTCATATTTTCTATCAATCGTCTCACAGCCATCCTCCTTATCGTACACAAAGGCGCCTTACTACTCTCGCTTCAGCAATACTCCACAGCATATAAAGAAAAACAGTCACTCCCAAAACAATCCATACGAATACATCGGGTCGCTCAGTAACCCGCAGCACAAACAGCACAACACCTCCTGCAATGCCGATTCCAACCAGTATGGTAATCACAGAAAATATGCTCCACATTGTCTTGCTCAGCTTTGTGCTCAATGCCCCTGCAAGTCCTCCGATACTGATGCAAAATAAATAGGCGGCAACTTCCAAAGCAATTATTATATATGGAGCTGTTTCAAACATGGATGCCATCATCTTGGTACCGATAAAGGTAATAATTACAATCGGGAGCAGCGCGGTCAAGCGATAAACCTGTAATCCCTTCCATGCTTCTTCTCGTGTGCAGCCAAAGCTAACAGAAAGCGGAAGCATTACCTGATGTACGCTTACATTGCAAATCGTTGCTATACTTATTCCAAACATTGCAAGATAACTCATGCCACTAACGATTATCTCCTCATGGACACTTCCGTCGTTCATAATTCCGGTCAAAAACGAATAAAAAAGCGCAGAACCTATGGTAGCAGCGGAAAACCGCAGCCCCTCCCCAATCCAGTATAGACCTTTCATATCAGTGCGCCTCCTCTCCGCAGAGTGCCACAAATATCTTCTGCAGGTTTATGGGTTGCACGGTAACATCATGCTGCTTGTCAATCCTTTCTCCGCTGTGAAGCAGAACCGTTACACCTTTGCTGCGTCCCATAGACTCAGTGTGATGACATTCCAAACCGGAAACGGCGGCATCCACATCCTCAGCAAGCCCTGTTACATAGAAGGCTCTGTCGATGAGTTCCTGCGTATTTTCCATCAACAGGATCTTGCCCTTATCCAACATTATGACTTCTTCCATAACATCAGCAGCTTCCTCAATGATATGTGTTGAGATAACAAAGGTGCGGCCGGTCGCCGTATATTCCTCTAATAAGAGCTTATAAAACTGCTCTCTGGCAACTACATCCAGACCGGCTACCGGCTCGTCAAGAAAGGTAAAATCTGCCTTACTTGCCATAGCGACGATAATTGTTACCATAGAAAGCATTCCTTTGCTCAGTTTTCCGAGCTTTGTTTTGGTCTTCAATTCAAATCGATCCAGAAGTTCCTTTGCCATTTCCTTGTCCCAGTTTGGTAAGAAGGTAGCAGCAGTATCCAGATATCGTTTGACGGTATACTTAGACAATCCGCTTTCTGCAGAAATGTTTAGTTCTCTGGAAAAGCAGATACGATTTAGCGCTTTACGATTCTCCCATATGTTTTCACCATCCAATGTAACACATCCACAGGTAGATGGATTCTGATTCGACATAATGGAAAGCATAGTAGTTTTTCCCGCACCATTTCTGCCAATCAAGCCGTATATCTTGCCGGATTCAAGTGTCAGTTCCAGCTCATCCAAAACCTTCTTCTGTCCGTAGGCTTTCGACAGTTTTTCACATTTTAAGATACTCATGATTCTTTCTCCTCTCGGTTAATTTGTGCAATCAATTCTTCTTTTGAAATTCCAAGGCTCCGTGCTTCTGCAAGAAGCTCAGCAAGTCGGCAAGTGTAGAATTCCTGTTTTCTACGGCTTCGAATCACAGCCGTTGCACCGGGGGATACAAACATTCCGATCCCACGCTTTTTATACAGAATACCGTTATCTACCAAAATATTGATGCCTTTGGCTGCAGTAGCGGGGTTTATTGTGTAAAGCTTTGCCAATTCATTGGTGCTGGGAACACGATCTTCCTCTAACAGGATGCCTCGCAGAATATCCGTTTCGATCATCTGACTGATCTGTAAGTATATAGACTTATCCTCGGTCAGCTTTTGCTGCATGTCATCACTCCTTTGATGCTGTTGCTTAGTTCATTACTTATATAACTAACCATATAACATAAAACAGAGCTTGTCAATAGAAACTGCAAAATTTTTAGTCAGGGCAGTTGCCTTTCGGGATCCCATACAGAATGACAGAGAAACACCCTGCAAGATTTTGCCATCTTGCAGGGTGTTTGCGATCGGTTATTCTATTTTGTTCCGTTTATTTTTGCCGGGAGCTTCCTCTGCGTTTGCGGTACACGCCTGCGCCCATCACACCGACAGCCGATACGGCAAGCAGGGCAAACCTTACGGTAAGGCTGCTGTTATCTTCGGTCTGCGGGCTGGTTGTTGCGCCGGTATCCGGATTCGTATCGTCATTTACTACTGTTTTCGCATTCACGGTAAAAGTTGTGGCAGCAGTACCGCTTGTCGATACAATGCCGATTGTATGCTCACCGGCTGAAAGAGTAGCTACATAATCAGCCTTTAAGGTTACAACCGTACTGCCTTCCTTGACAGTATAATTCTTTTCATCAAGGGCTTTGCCGTCAAGCTCTACCCGGATAAAATCGCTGAACGCCGCATTTGA
>JAQXLR010000139.1 GCA_029012225.1 Clostridiales bacterium | reverse complement strand
TTACCAGAGTTCTTACCACTAATCTGATATACCAGACCCCTGATTTATTGAGTCGGGAATGGTACATTAATTGTGATATGAGTAAGTATATCGCCTATATCATTGATACCTTAAATCACGATTCCTCCATCAGCGATTTGCTAAATCCCTACGACAGGATCAAGCGTTTGGTGTCCCGGTATAAGGATGGGCAAAAATAATCCGATTTGCACAATGGGAGTTTTCTGTAAGAAACGTGCGCCGAAACGCAACGTGTGCCGAAACGCAACGTGCGCTGCAATGCGCACGTGCAAAGAGAGCGACCGAGATTTTTCTCGGCCGCTCTCTTTCTAACATCCTATATCATTTAAAACAAATCTAATCTTCCCTCAAACTTCTGATTGATCACATAGTACACAGCCGCTTCTTCCGGCTTTATGTAAAGCTTTAGGGATTTCATGGAAGATGCCCTATGCCCCTCTGCCACATATGCTTCCTTTGCCTTCTCAAGGAATGCTTCCACAACAGACTCATGCCCCTGGAACTGTATAAAGATTTCAGGCTTTAATTCGTCTTTCTTCTTTGCAGTCCTCGTTGCTTTTTTCACCTTCTCCTTTGTCTTTTCCGCCAATGACTTTGTAGCTGCTGTTTTTGCTTCTTCTGTTTTTTTCTCCGCCGGAACTTCTTTTACAACCTCTTTCTTCTCTTCTCCCTTTGCCGCTGCCACCTTCCCGGTTGCCTTGGTTCCTTCGAGTTTCGCTGTTGTCTTTTTCTCCATTATGAGCTCCCTCCTCAATTAAAAACTACTCACACATCAAAAACTTCTCCATTGCCACGATTGCTTCCTCCTCATCGCTGCCTTCTGCCACAATATTTACTGTCATTCCCTTCGATGGATTAAATGCCATGATTCCCATGATACTTTTTGCATTGATTCTGCGATTATTACTCTCAAGCGTAATCTCGCTGTCAAAACCACATGCAACCTGAACTAACTCTGCAATCGGATTATCATGTTGCTCAGAAACATTTGATACGATAACTTCTTTCCTGCTCATCGCTCCTCCACTTTCTTCTTGTTCGTACTGTTCAAAATATAACGCATAAAATCAAAATTTGCAATACATCCATGAAAAACTGTTAAACTTACACGAAGGATTTCTGCTATCCCCTACTTTTTTATGCATTTTTATTCATTTAGATAGGAAAGGAATACTCCTCCCGCATCCGCAAACATTTGATCCGCCTCCGAGATAGAACGCTTATAGGAGGCTCCAAGCTCTGCATCAAAAATCGTAACCGTATTCGCATCATAGCCGATGATCAGCACTGCCTTCTGTCCCTCACTCATCGCAAACACCGGACTGCCGCAGCTTACATAATATAAGATCTCCTCTACCCCACAACCGCTAAAATCAAACACTCTCCTATCCTTCATCGTATTCTTTAAGATCTCTCTTGGTGCTTCTCCCCGCTCCAGCATGGCTTCTACACTAATGTTAATTCCCTCCCGCTCCAGCATGGCATTCATGCATCCTGCAATACTTCCGAGCTTTCCGTCCTCAGTGCTTGAAGTAATATCACGAAACGGCGTCACGTATGCCTTTCTGGATCGCTTCCACACATATCGAAGATCGTTCCCTATCACAACGCCCATCCGCTCATTTGCCTTTGTCACAGCCTCTGTCACATTGTCCGTTGCCGATATGACATCTCCCTTTACATAAACGTAATAGCGCTCCGTCTCATTTTCATCCTGTAAGGCGACGATACGCTCTTCCTCCAAAATCGTCTCCTTCGGTGTCAGGAGCTTTGGTCTTTTTGACGGAACCGGATTTGCCAGTGTAATCTGTATCTGTGTTTTCTTCTCCTCATGATAGGTTGTGCCAATGGAAATGGGCTTTCCGCTGTCTCCCTCCCTGTCCATAATCATATCCTGATTGGCTTCTACGTATGCGGTACCATTGTATTGTATCCGGTTTAAGTACATCGTATAGCCTTCAATTTCAATGTCAGAGACAAAATACCCCGGTTTCTCATACGTTTTTAGTTCCTCAATCTGAGCCTTCGAGACATCTGCAATCTTAACCTGCGCCATCGGAAGTATGGTATTTCCTGTCGCATCCGTAAAAATATCCGATTCTCCGGCAATTCCATAGACAAGATCCTCCTCCATAAATCCAAGCGGCTTTAGCTTCTTTCCTCTCTCTGCCAGAATCTCTGTCATTTTTCGATTGGACAAATCCATGACATAGATCGTATCGCTTCCCTTTTCATAATCTCCTTTTATCCACGCAAAATAACGATTTGATTTTGACACCGCAAAAGAAGCATCCGTCAACCCCTTTACCAGCTCCTCTGTTTCCATTGTATGCAGGTCAATTCCATAGACGCTTCCATCCAGCATCAGGAACAGCTGCCCACCATCATTGACGTACATAAGGTGTCCAAACTCCTCTTTCATGACCTCATAGGATTTATCCGATGGAATAAATACCATTTCTTCATTGGTGTTGGAAATACTGTCATACCGATACACTGCAATTCCAACCTGCCCCTCATGAATGCCCCTGTTCATGTAACCATACACAACAAAATCAATGTTTCCCGCTTCATCAATAGAGGCAATCTTAATATCATGCTCTCCATAATTCTCACGGCTGTCGATTCCTTCATAGCCACGGAAGCTAAAAATCTTTGCCAGCGTATGCTCTGCTGCATGATAGCCCCAGAGCTCTCCCTCTTGAACGAAGGCAATCCGATTTCCCGCTGCATTGTTCTTATACTCCACCTTCCCCTCCCGGATTCCCAGAAGGATTTTGTTCTCATAGACATTATTGTTCTCGCCTCGAAAAATCTGATTCATCGTACGCTCAAAGTTGAGCACATAAAAGCGATCTCTGGTGTAGCGTACCCGGTAATATTCTTCTACATTGTAATATTCACTCTCGTTATTTTCTCCAATGCTTGTCATGACATAATCCAACACAATTACGCTGTAGGTATCTGTAATTTCCTTAATGGACGGAACCGGCATCGTCAGCCTCTCTCCCCCAAAGTCTGCCCAACCCACCTGCTTTAAAGAAGAATTTAAGGATACATACTGCAGGGTGCTGTTGTCTCCGGTTGTCCGCTCCATATAGGCAGACAAGGTGCCCGTCGTCTGGTCGTTAAAGGTTTTTTCATGAAAATCCATCACAAAATCCAGACATTCGTCTACATAGCTGTCTATCGGCTCTATAATCCTTGTATAATAATAGATGGGAGCGCCTGCACTCTCCAGCTGAATGATTAACAGATATTCCTCGCCCGCCTCCAAAAGATTTTGTATCTTAAGCTCTGCCGTAATTTTTCCTTTTTGCTCCTCATAGGAGCTTACATCGGCATTTGCAATCAGACGACCGGCATCCAGACTTCGAATCTCATAGGAAATAGCGTCTACTTTTGTCTGTCCGGCATGAATGGTCACGGGCAGCAAACGACTGCTGCCGATTGGAGTGATGGTGTCCCTTACATATCTGGCATCCATCTCCTGTGTATATCCGTAAAGCAGATTCATCTCTGTCTCGTCTGCATACAGGGAAAGGATCGGAAGCGTTGCCCCTTTCATTTCCGTAGTCAAATCTTCGTTTGTATGGTTCATCAGTTCTCCAAAACCATATAAGGAGAGGATGAACACGATTGCCAACACAGTCGCCTTTACTTTCCCCTTATTCACAAGCGTTCCTCCTTTTATCTCAAATGTTACGCTCCACAGATTAGTCTGTGGAGCGTAACATCAAACACAATAGCTACGATAGCTATATTGTATGCATTTTTTCTAAAATCTGCAATCCCTTGCCGCCATTCTTTTTCTTTTACCACCAGCGACGGCAGCGTCTGTGACGGCAGCGCCTGCGATACATCTCATTATTTAAAATGACTCCGATTAAATCCTGAAGATAATCCCCACGGCGTCTGCGTCTCGGTCGTCTGTCTCCCCGGTACTGCTCTGCCTCCATATCCTCATCACCTTCTGCTACCTTTTGGTATATTTCATCCACAATCCGCTCCAGCATCAGACGATCCGGATATTCATCAAACATCAGGCTGCCTTCATATTCCATTTTATCGCATTCTTCTTCCACACATTCTAAAATTCGTCCCACCGTCTTTGGGTACAGCTCCTTCATGCGATCCATATCCTTTTCATATTCCATCTCGGTCAAATACAAATTCTGCATCGGATAGCTCATATAAAAAGGCATTTTCGCCACATCCATCTGTGCTCGAAAAATCTGTTCTTGCTTGTAGTCCACCTTATACTCCTAAACCATACTTCACTGTTATGGTATGCCGAAGCAAGCAATTGGTGTCGCTTTCGTGTTATTCGTAATCTTCTAAAAAATGATGGGTTACTCCATCCTTTTTGTATGCGATTACGGTACTCAAATTTACGTTTTCCACGCTTTTGAAAATATTTTTTTCCACATACGGATTCGTCTTTTTCAGCTCCCGAATCAGCTGCTTAATCTCCATCCGCTTTGAGCCGGTACCACCGTCTGCACTACAGGTTGTACAGGTGTCGGTAAAACGGCAGGCACACTGGATAAAGCTTAAGTGATTGTAATCTCTCCAATGCCTGATATCATCCTCCCGAATCAGATACATCGGACGAATCAGCTCCATCCCCGGAAAATTCGTGCTATGAAGCTTTGGCATCATCGTCTGCACCTGGCCTCCATAAAGCATTCCCATTAAAATCGTCTCAATCACATCGTCATAATGATGCCCCAGCGCTATCTTGTTACAGCCAAGTTCCTTTGCCTTTGCATAGAGATGCCCCCGCCGCATCCGTGCGCACAGGTAGCAGGGAGATTTCTCAACCTCATAGACAGAATCAAAAATATCTGTCTCAAACACCTCGATTGGAAGGTTCATCCGCTTTGCGTTGTTTTCGATTACCTTACGGTTGACCTCACTGTATCCCGGATCCATCACAAGAAAAACAAGCTCAAACGGAAACTTATTGTGACGCTTAAGCTCCTGAAAAAGCTTTGCCATCAGCATAGAGTCCTTGCCGCCCGAGATACAGACCGCCACCTTGTCTCCTTCACGCAAAAGCTGATATTCGTTGATTGCCTTTGCAAATCTTCCAAAAATCTGCTTGTGAAACTTCTTGCGAATGCTCTGTTCAATCTCGGCATTTTTTTCTGATGTCTCCTCCTCCCTCTCTTCTTCCTTTGCAAACGTCTCTAAAAGCCATGCCGCATATCCGCCTAAGAGATTGTATGCGTCAAAGCCTTCCTCGCATAACAGCTGTGCCGCATACTCGCTGATTTGTCCCTTCATACAATAAGCTATGATTTTTTTATCTTCAGGCAGCTCATCCAGACACTCCCGCAGCTTGTCTGCATGAATATTGATTGCATCCTTGATATGACCATAATCATATGCAGCCTTCTCTCGAACGTCTAAAAGGAGATAGGAATTTTTATCCCAATCTCCCAATTCTTTTATCGTTATTTCATTTGTCATGCTTTCCCTCCATGTCGGGATTTTGCTCTCCAATCAAATCCTTTATGACTTCTCCCGCAAGAATCAGCCCTGCTGTCGCAGGAACAAACGCATTGCTTCCCGGTATCTGTCTCCTCGCCGTACATTTACGTTCTGCTCCCGGAGGGCAGATACATCCGGTCTTACAGCTGTTTGTGGCATCTGCGATAGGAGTCAGCGGCTTTTCCTTGGAATAAACAACCTTTAGCTCCTTAATCCCCCGCTTTTTTAACTCACGTCTCATAACCTTCGCCAGCGGGCAGACAGAGGTTTCATAGATATCCGCCACCTCAAAAGCCGATGCCTCCATTTTATTGCCCGCTCCCATAGAGCTGATAATCGGTGTGCCCGCCTTGTTTGCCTGCGCAATCAGCTGCAGCTTTCCGGTTACCGTATCAATGGCATCCACCACATAGTCGTATTGCGAAAAGTCAAACTGCTCTGCCGTCTCCGGCAAATAAAAGGTTCTGTGAATGTGGACTTGTGCGTCGGGATTGATGTCTAAAATACGCTCTCTTGCCACTTCCACCTTGTATTTCCCAACGGTAGAGCGGGTGGCGAAAAGCTGACGGTTTAAATTGGTCAGACATACCTTATCATCATCCACCAAATCCAACACGCCGACACCGCTTCTTGCAAG
>JAQXLR010000138.1 GCA_029012225.1 Clostridiales bacterium | reverse complement strand
TTTTATAGTATAAGATATCCCTGTATGCATTGATGACGGGCGTCATCGGATTTAGATTCCATAATCGAAACAAGGTTGCCGGAAGCGCCTCCTCCACCATCTCCTGTGAATACATAACCGGTGTCAAAAACTGCCATGCCATTGCCACAATACCGAGAATATACGCCAAATCTCGAAAAAACACGGTCAGCGCCGATGTAAGCAGCGCGATACCAAGTCCCAACACATATTCTACAAGCATAATGATGGGCATGTACAATAGCGCTGCCGGATTTACGCCATATCCTGTCACGAGAAGTACTGCAAACACGACCAGAAAGCTTAAAAGCATATTCACAAAAGCGCTTGTCATATAGGCAATGGGCATGACCTCTCTGGGAAAATAAATTTTCTTTATCATGTCCGAAGAACCAAGGACACTTGTGGCTCCTCCAGTAAGTGCAGAGCTGAAAAAAATCCACGGAACCAGCGCCACAAACAAAAACAGGTAATATTTTTCTATTCCCGACCGCATAATAACGGAAAATACCATCGTATATACGAGCAACTGCAATAGCGGATTCAAAAAGGTCCAGAAAAAGCCTAACACCGAGCCCTTATATCGCCCTCTTAATTCCTTGCGCACCAGCCGGAATATCATCTGCCGATAATCATATATTTCTTTTAATCTGTCCATATTTTCCTCATTTTCTGCTACATACTCTAAGTCTTATTTACTCTAACATACTTTTCTACTTCGCGCAACTTTCTCCCAGGATGTCTCCCAGCCTCTGCTCAAGCAGAGACACAATCCTGTCTTTTCCAAGGCATTCCTCTGCTTTTCTCTTCGCCGTCGCTGCAAGCTGCTCATAATAAGCCCTATCCTCATATAATTTTCTCAGGTAGCCTGCTGCTTCCTCCACGTCCGCTTTGGCCCACATGCAGCCCTTTTTGTAGTTCCCTGCCGTGCTTTCAATCTCTGCCTTATGGTAGGATACCATACAGGCAACCTCCCGATTCATAAACTCTGTATTGGATGACCAGTCCGTCGCCACACATACCGTTCCAAGCAACATGGCTTCTGCCATCACAAGACCAAAGCCCTCCGCACAATGCAAAGATACAAATACATCCACTGTTTTTATCAGGCTGTTTACCTGTATCTTATCCAGTGTCCGGGTAATAAAGTAAACATTCCGTTCCTCTCCAATTTGCTCTCTTATAATCCGCAAATCTTCCTCTGTCGCATTATTGACCTTGATAACCAGCCCCACCTCTTTCTCCTCTTGCGGAAATGCCCGCTTGTAGGCCTCCAACGCCCCCACCGGATTTTTTCTTGCCATCGTACTGTTCGTATCATACATAATCAGGTACAGAAATTTATCCTCGGGCAGCTCAAAATAGGCTCGGTCAAATTTCTCATCTGCTGTGGCCAGCACATAATAGGGAATTGTGTAAACCGGCTTGTCTGTTACCTTACGGATGCTGCTGCTGGCAAATTCAGAGGGCGTCCATATCTCATCAAAAAATTTTATGGTTTCTATATATTCCTCCGGAAATTCTTCCAACTCCCAGAGCCAAAACGCTATATTATAACGATCACGCCAGATTTCCTTATCCAGATACAGGTATGCCATTCCCACCTCCTGAGGGTTGACATGAAATAAATTCATGCGGTAAGGACAGTCCTCCCGCATGCGGCAATCCCACGAATGATCCTCGCGGCGCAGATGACCTCCCAATTGAAAGTCATAAATGCCAAAAGGATATTTTGACAGCTCTAACTCGTTTGCAAGCAGACGCATACTCTGTCCCAACCCAATCTCAGCCCGAATGTCTCCAATCAGATTTACTCCCGCCTCCTTTGCAAGCAGCCGGGCTCTGTCAACGCTTTCTTTCTTATAGTTTCGAATCATACGCTCCAGATAACGCATCTTCATTGACCGCAACATTCCAATCGGCAACAGCTTCTTTATCCACTGCTTGTGATCCGCTATCCGCTTTATAAGCCCCGTGTTCATCTTCATCCTCCATTTCAAAATTCCGGAAAAAGTATAGCAAGGTCTTTCCTGTCAAATCAAAAAGGATCTGAGTTTTCCTGCCAGCCTTTCAGACACATAAAGGTCTGCCACCTTCCTCGCCTCATTCTCCTCTGCCATTGGCTCTTTCAGAAGCAGCTCTGCAAGATTTTGCTCCCTCTGTTGCTGCGAGTCTCCGTCCGAAAACCGAAAAACCACATCCCCTGCAATCTCATCAAAAATAGCAAGGTCGCTCACAATGACTGTTTTTCCATAGTGCAGTGCTTCCATGACCGGGATTCCAAACCCTTCTGCTCTGCTCGGAAAAATGAAGGCTGCACAGGCTGCATAGAGCCTGTACTTTTCTTTCGGCTCCACATAGCCAAGATAATGAATCCCCTCTGTCTTACTTTGACATTCCTCCAGCAGCTCTCCGATTTTGGGATCCCGAATTTTTCCGCCAAGATACAGCTCCCTCTTTCCTCCTTTTTCCCGGTACAGGCAATAAGCGCGCAGCAGAGTGTCCGTTCCCTTCCGCTTCTCCATATTCCCGACATAGAGAAAGTAATTCTCTTTTGAAACAGGCATATCCGGCAAATGATCCACCACGACATATGCAATCATATGCTTACAGAGCGCCGCCCTTTTGTCATACTTCTCAAGATTATGCCTCGTATCCTCCGAGTCATACAAAATTGCATCCACATTCCGTATTGTCCGGTGCAGATTCAGGCGAAAATAGTACTGATAGAGTCTGCTGTATCCTTCCTTGAAGGTAATGGGGAAAATATCGTGAACTGTGACAACCACTTTTCCAAAGGGATTTCTGAGCTTTACCGGTATCAGGTTATTCCCTTCCCAGAAAATATCCGGTCTGACCTCGTATATTTTCTTCTGCACAAAACGGAAGTAGGGGTATACCCCGATGCTCTTTGCGATATAGGTTCCGTAACGGTGCATCGGAATCTGCGCTTCCTCCAACTGTCGGATTTCCTCACTTTCAGCCACATCCGTAACCAGCTCAATTTGGATATCCTCGTATTTTTTCAACCCACATATAAAATGGTACAAATACATTCCTATTCCACTGGGATGCTTTCCCAGTACCCGAACATCTGCTAATATTTTCACGGTTCATCCTCAATCTTTACTGCAAACAACTCTGTAATCTGGCTTCGTATCTTCTCGTAGCTGTAATTTCTACTAATGTAAAGTCTGGCATTTTGACCAATCTGTCTTCTTTCTTTTTCCGCCTCATCACTGAGAAAATAGATCATTTTCTCAATCATCTGGTTGTCATCTGCTGCAATGACAAGCTCTTGATTTGTTACCTTGCTTAATCCCTCTGCTCCAATCGGGGTGGTTACCACCGTACATCCCAAATACATTGCCTGTACAATCTTATTCTGTAGTCCCGACCCACTAACCATAGGGGCAACGACGAGCGTAGCTTCCTGCAAAAGTCCCGCCGGATTATCCACAAACCCCATAAGAGCGATTCCTTCCCGTCTTGCCAGCTTCTTTACTTCCTCAGAAGGGCTTCCACCTATAATCTGAAATTCTAAAGCCGGATACCTCTCCTTTAGCTTTGGAAAAATGGCATCCGAAAAATGGCGTACCGCATCCACATTCGGAGCATAATCCAGCTTACCCATAAACGCAATCCGGTTCTTTTGTCGAATCGCCTCTGCTTGATAGCCATAATCAATCGCATAATTATAAATGACCGCCGGACTGCACGCAACCCCCAGTGTCTCGACAATATAGTCCCGATCGCGCAAAGAGATGAGTATACTGCGCTCGACCTTTTGGTAGACCATGCTTTCGTACGCAGCCATCCGCCGATATTCCATACCGTTTACCAGCTTGCGAAGGCCGGAGGAGGTCTGAAAGGTATTATAACAATTTAACGTAATCGCATCAATTCCATCGAAAAACAACCTATGCTTTGCCAAATCCTTTTTTGCTCCACGAAACATATATTGCACCATGCGGATATGCATACAGAGAATGTTGTGATATTCGCGTTCATGGCAATCTACAAAATGCTGCAGCTCCCTTGAATAAAAATATCCTGTCTGCAGTGGCTGCCCACAAAACAAATAGCCCCACAGCGCCTGTGCACATCGCTTCACTTTATTTACTCTGTACTTGCGTACCATGGCACATTTTTCGTATAAGGGCTTCATATCCCCTTTCTCCTCCTGCTCCTCTAAATAGAGCAGGGTAATGTCAAAATATTCCGAGAGTATTTCCACAAACTGAAACATACGAATCTCACTTCCGGATTTGAGAGGATATGGCGCTCTATAGCAAAGCATCAATAATTTTTCTTTCATATGATTTTATTTCCCATGCCTTTCGCTCCGCCTGCAAGCTTTGGATTGCAGACACAAATTTTCGTATAAAAAAGAAGCTATGACGCTTATTTTTCACACAATCCCTCTGCTCTACTTAAGAGCCGTCTTCTGCTCCTCATCGATTCCTTCTGTGTTCTCTTTCTGGAATAGGATTTTAAAGGTCAAAAGCATAATCTTTACATCCAGCCACATGGAATAATTTTCAATATACGTCAAATCCAGCTTTAGCTTGTCATACGGAGTCGTGTTGTACTTTCCATACACCTGTGCGTAACCGGTCAGTCCGGCCTTTACTTTGGTGCGCAGTACAAACTCAGGTATCTCCTCCTCATACTGCTGTGAAATCTCTCTGCGCTCCGGTCTTGGTCCTACCATGGACATATCGCCTTTTAGGATGTTAAAAAGCTGTGGCAGCTCATCAAAGTGGATATTTCTGATAATATGTCCGACCGGTGTTACACGCTTGTCCCCTCTGGCTGCCAGCCTTGCTCCGTTTTTTTCTGAGTCCATGCTCATACTCCGGAATTTGTAGATAAAAAAGGTCTTCTCATCTCTTGTCAGGCGCTCTTGCTTATAGAGAACAGGGCCTCCGTCATATAGCTTAACTGCAAGGGCGATCAGAAGCATAAAAGGCGATGCAATGACAATTCCAAGCAAAGAAAGCACAAGATCACAGATGCGCTTGGCAATACGCCGGTCAATAGAGAGCCCTTGGTTTCTGCACAGCAAAAGAGGCGTATCAAACAGGTGTATATCGTCCGCCCCACGAAAGAGAATGTCCGAAATTTTCGGGGTCACGTAGGTTCGGACGGATTCCTGATAGCAGTATTTCATAATCTGATTCCTTACCTGAGACGGCAAATCGCACAATACCACCGCATTGTGCTCTGTAATCATCGGATATAGCTCCTTATAGCCTATTTTGTAGCTTACTGATTTGCAAATATTATATCTGTCTTTTCTTGTATTTATCTTCGCAATCAGGTCATCCGGAGAATATTCTCCGTAAATGACCAGCATCTGTCGGGGCGGGTACAACCATGCATATACCTTCCGCACAATGTATATCCACGGAAGAATAAAAATTATCTCTGCCGCCATAACGCCAAGCACCGGCTTAGGACTGACGTAATCTCTACAAATCAGGCAAAGCTCCATGTAACCGATAATTCCACTGAGCAAAATCGCCAATACGTGAGATAAGGCAATATCTGTCATTCTCATGTATCCAATGTTATACCCGCCGAATACCTTTGTGAAGAAGAAAATGATGAGCACGTACAGACCGATTACCGCCCAATTTCCTCTGCGGTAGAATCCATAGCTGCCTGCATATACGGTATACCAGACATAGGCAAACAGCAAGCATTCCACTGCCAGCGATATAAAATTTGCCCCGTAATTGAGTAAATGTTTATATTGTTCTTTGGTCTTCATCTATCGCTATCCTCTTTTTTCAATTATATACTTTGATATTGTAACACAATTCCTGTCCAATATCTATAGTGGATACATTCGATTCACGAATACGAAAGGAATGCAAGAAAAAAAGAGGAAAGCAGCTTCCCTTAACAGTCATGTGCCCATAAAGGGATTGTCGTATGGCTTATCCAAATAGAATTTCGGCGGCTCTCTCCAATTCTCTTCTCTCCTGAATATCATCATAGCCACTTTCTTTATCATCAATTCCTTTCACAGGATCTATATAAAACAACCCATCCCGGTTACAGTAGAATAAAATTCTTTTTACCCCACTTATCTTAAATCTTGTCTCTGCATTTCCCTCCGGATAAAGCTTTACCATCTGTATTCTGTCAGAAGATTCCGCAGCAATAAAAGATATATAATGATTTTTTGTCATACTATGCTCTATGCGAACATAGTACTCATCCTCTGTTCGCTCAATAAATATCTTATGCCGTTCGTCGGTTACTTCCTGCTCCGCTGCTGTCATAAGAACCCCATGACAATGAATGACTGCTTCTCCCATACTGTGCATCACATTCCCACAGATTGGACAAATATAAAATTTGGATTTGAGCATGTTCGCAGATACGTTTGAATTATAGACCGTATTTCCGGAGATCAACTCCATAATCGATACAGAAAGTGCTTCTGCTATAGACTCAAGCAGGGTGATATCCGGATATCCCCTAGCAGTTTCCCATTTTGAAATGGTCTTGTCACTCACACCAAGCTTATCTGCTAATTGTAATTGCGTCATTTTGTTTTTTTCGCGCAGCTCTTTAATGACTGCACCTGTGACATATTGGTTCATTTTCCCCACCTCCAAGATAATCATAACCTTGCGTTCCTCTTTTTTGTACCTACGGAAGGTAGAGTTGCCGGAAAAATTAGCGCCAACACTCCTTTGTTGTTGTGGGAATTGTTGTTGCAAAATGGATATTATTAATTTGTTTTGCAAATTTCTTAATAGCAAAACTATCGGCACTATCCTCTCTAATACCTATACTTACAAGGTTTATCTCCTATAACATGAAAATTATTCAATCTTATTCAATCTCATTCAGTCTCAAAAAAATTTGAGACTGGTGAGACTATTATATTTACTGTCAATTAAATGCTGTAAATGTCTTTATCATTCTTAGTTTTATATTGAGATAATCACTCAAATTCTTGCTCTTATACATATCCTCGTCTCTACAGTTCATAACAAATTCAACATCAACACCTGTAAGATCCACTATATGCGCTATATTTACATTCGCATTCAGCATCTGTATGATCGCATATCTTACCATTCCGTACTGCGTAAACCTTCTAAGCACCACCTCGTCATCACTAATCTTCTTTTTATACTCATCAACTATTACTTTCATTACATACGAATATATAGAGCTCTGAACTGGCTTTTCACTTTTCCTCTGTGTATAAAAAAATCTCTGCCTCTTCTCCAAGCCATTCTCATCAATATGTTTTTTTACTAATACATACATCTCATATGGCATTTCCAAAAATATATTTGTTGTTCTATCCTTATTTAATATCCTCAGCTTGCGCCTCTCCAAATCAACATCTTCAACCATTATATCGCCTAATGTTCCCATTGAAATTCCATATAAAAGCGACATTTGAAACAAAATCCATACCTGACGTTGTGCATTGGTTATTTTCTTTTTATTTTCAAAAAAACTAATAATAAAATCAACTTCTTTTTGTTGAAGCGCCGGATAACTTGTAACATCTACTATCATAATTCCTTTTTCGTGAAGTTTATCTCTGATTTCTCCGATAAGCTTGTCTTGAAAAGGCTTCAAATAATAAAGATGTCTCATCCGAAATCTGACGGATAAAACAAGGTCAAAGAAATTATTAAATGAATTCAAAAAGTCCAATATGGTACTTATACTTCTTTTCTTGTTATCGCTAGTCTTTCTCTTTTGTGGACAATTCTCTACATAAAATACAGTTGCCAATATTATTTCATCTCGTGAGAAACGCTCATTAAAAAATCTTTCTTCATCTCCCATATAAGAAACATTATTTTTCTGAATAAAATCTCGGATAAATGGTATAAAATAATCTCTTATCTTTGGCAAATAAAAGTCATATTGTGCCGTCTTTATCCTCTTGTTTTCATTCTTCTTATCTTCTTCTCTGAGTTTATCCTCATATTCTTTTAATAATTGTTCAAACATACACATCATAGCCTCCGATATAAAAATACCATCAATAACTTACAGCTATATTATGACAACATTTCCAGTATTTTATTCGGATTACAATTTCTTCTCCACCTTCTCCAATTCATCCAACAATGCTGGTCTTCTTGGATATCTCTGCTTCAATTCCTCAATTAGCAACTTGGCAGTATCATTACCCTTCCATTTTATAAGCTGTGCAATATTCTTCGTTATCTTCTTATATTCTCGTCTATCCTTTGCCTGTGCACAACTCTCACTTATTTCCTTATAACACATCCCATACACCCGCTCCGGATATTCCTTTACCAAATATTTTCCATAATAAAACAAATCATACGGATTCTCCATTACATCATCAAGCAATCTCTTCTTTTCATTTTCAAAAATAAGAATACTACGATAGCAAACAGTTCGCTTGTTATCCTTTAATTCATCCAATAAGCTCTCGTAATTCTCATTCCATGCATCGCGCTCTTTATAAATCTGTTTCAAAACATCCCAGAACTTCTCATTTCCCATCAATAGCAGCTTTTTTGCCTGTGCAATTTGCTTTTCCGTGTTGTTTGCCGTCTTATATATGTCATATAGCATGTTATTCCAATCTTCCGGATCACTGCTACGATAATGCCATGTTTCTTCTGCATTTGCTTTCTCTATACAAAGTTTCTCTGCCTCATCATAATTCTTCTCTTCCATAGCATCCTTGATAGCTATAATACGTAGTTCATTTAACGCAATATTCTGATATAGTTCCTTCTGCGTATTCTTTTTTCCATATAAATGTCTATGTAAAAAATATCTTACAATCAAATCTTCTTTTTTCGTGTATTCTGGGTAATAATCCTCCTGTGAATTATCCAACAGGGTATCCAAAACCTTTTCAAGCTTCTTTGCACTCTTTTCATCGCATAGGCAAATCCCACATTTCAGCAGGTCATAACGCCAGTCAGTCCAACCATCAAACACACTCTTTTTTGCCTCTTTTATAATCAATGCAAGTGCTTGATCCCTCATTTGTTTGTCTTGTTTTTCAATTTCTTTTGTGCATTGATCTATCAGTTCGTATGTACACATGATAACATCCGTAAGCATTCCCGAACTACTATCTGCATGAGATGCTAACTTAACACCAGATACCAAAATATATGTAGCCGCCTCAAGTGCAACTATATAAGCACGCATTTCTAAAGTCTCAGCACACATATCCAGGCAGTCATGCATGTCCATACAAATATTATCGCAACTGCTCCAACCAATGTATCCGCGATGGGTGTTACATTTAATTGATGCAGCGATTGTATTTTTCACTATTGGCATAATATCTTCTGTAGGTATCATATCAGCACCTCTTTCTTTTATTCAAGAATATCAATCTTATGTCTTTCACACTATTGCCTTGCGATTTTTTCATAAGCTTCATCACGATATTGGTACCACTGCTTCTCCAGATTCAAGTCATACAATTTATCCTTAAATCTTCTAAAAGCACATCTTCTCTGGATTGCCCTTGCTAATACATCCCGATTCTTTCCCGCCGGAAGTTCATATATGAATTCTTCCATTATTCGATACTCGTTGATATCGTATTGTCCCGGTAACGGTATATAATCCTCGACAAATCCCTCTTTGATATCTTCGAAAAGTTCTGGATTGTCCTCACCATCCACCATTCCATCAAACAGCATCAGAACTTTTTCGCTTTGGGTATCATAATAATATTCTGTTTCCATACCGGCAAATTCCATTGCCTCGATTATGTCTTCTAGTTTTACTTTCATCTTTTGTCCTTTTTTTCGTAACTTTTAAGAATATCCATTTTTTTCCTTCAATAACAGTCGACTTGCCGTCTTTATTTCCACTTCCAATAATTTTGCTGCAACAGAGCTATTTATTTCTTTATTTGTATCGAGATAGTTCAAAATAATCTGCATTCTTGTCCTTTCCAATTCGGACATTGATTCAGACACTGATTCGGACATTATCTCATTTCCTTCAAAAACTTGAGGGACATCGTAGTTCAGGTTCGGCATTACTACCTTTATGGATTTCCCAACACAGCACTGGACCAGAATCCGAACCAATAATACCATTGAACGGTTAAGCTGAGAGATTAAACGCCGAACCAAAGCAATCGATGCTTTTCCTGATGGACAAAGTGCCTTGATGCTCGTATGTGCCAGACTGCGTCATGTAGCCGGAAGCCAATGGGGAACCAGGCGCTACATGAATATGGATCATCTTTCCAAACTGGAGGATGACCTACTGTCTGATATCATAGCCGGTTAACTGCCAGCTGCTGAACGGCAGAAATTAAATTTGCGAAAAACTATTGACACTATCAAGATAACCATTGATACTAAATACTCTCTATTGCCTGTATTTACAAGGTTTATCTCCTATAATATGAAGATGAAAAAAGACCTTTTGGGGGTCACCTCAGGTTCCAAACAAGGCCTTATTCATCTTCATATTCTATTTTGGGGGATAATCAACTTTGCCCTTTTCAGGATAAATGACTTTGCCCCTGAACAACCTATTTATTCAAACTCCTCTTTGCAAAGTTGT
>JAQXLR010000137.1 GCA_029012225.1 Clostridiales bacterium | reverse complement strand
ATAAGCTCACACAGCTGAATGTTGACCGTTATGCCAATATGGATTTGGAGCGGAAGCTGACCCCTGCCATTCTAGCCTATGAAGGCTTGCAGTACCAGCATATGGCACCCGTCGTATTTACGGAGAAGGCAGCCTCGTATGTCAGGGAGCATCTTTGCATCCTATCCGGCTTTTACGGCGTTCTCTCGCCCTTTGACGGGGTAACGCCGTACAGGCTGGAAATGCAGGCTGCGCTTTCGGTATCGGGACATAAGGATTTGTATGAATTTTGGGGGAGGCGCATTTATGACGCTGTCTTAGAGGAAGACAGAACGATTGTCAATCTTGCCTCCAAGGAATACTCCAAGGTCATTGAAAGGCATTTGTCTTCGGAGGATACAATGATTACCGTCGTCTTTGGAGAATTAAGTGACGGAAAAGTGCGGCAGAAAGGAACCTTTGCGAAGATGGCGAGGGGAGAGATGGTACGTTTTCTGGCAGAAGGAGAGATTGTCGATTTGGAGAAAATGAAGGAGTTTTGCGTTATGGGATATGAATTTTCTCCCGTACATTCTACCGCATCGGATTGGGTCTTCCTGAAGGGATAATATGGAAAAGAAGCAAGATTACAAAAGTTTTCTTGTATAAAATGCCGATATATGGAATAAAAATGTAAAAAAATTGTGGAATAACACCTCTTTTTTGAGAAAAACCACAATTTTTTTGTATTTAAAAAGCAATATTTCTAAAAAAATGAGCAATATATAAATTGAATGGTACAAAATAAACAGATATACTGAAAGCATGAAATGGTTGTTGGTAAAAATCAACAATAATATCACAAATAAGGAGGACTACTATGAAAAAGAAAGCGGTATCGGTTTTACTTGCTGCACTGATGGTCATGGGTACCTTAGCAGGCTGTGGGGCAACAGAAGGAGACGCTCCTGCTCCGGCGGAAACAGAGGCTTCCGCGGACAACGGTGGCGGCACAGACGTGGCAGAAGAAGGTCTTTCAGGCACCTTAAAGGTAGCTGCATTTAACGGCGGTTACGGTGCGGATATCTGGAAGCAGGTTACGGATAAGTTTATGGAGCACAATCCAAATGTGACGATTGAGCTTACGGTCGAGAAGAATCTGGAGGAAGTCATCAGCCCCTTGATGAAAGCAGGAGATTATCCGGATTATGTATATCTGGCAACCGGACGCGAGCTGGCACTTCCCGAGACGTTATTAAAGGACAATGCCATTATGGATATTACGGATGTGCTTTCCATGCAGGTTCCGGGTGAGGATGTGACAGTCGGCGACAAAATCATTCCGGGCTTTACGGACACACTGGTAACGAATCCTTACGGAGACGGCAAGACCTATCTTGCACCGATGTTTTACACGCCGTGCGGCTTGTGGTATGACGCAAATCTGTTAGAGACAAAGGGCTGGACGGTTCCGGAAACCTGGGATGAGATGTGGGAGCTTGGAGACAAGGCAAAGGCAGAAGGAATTTCTCTGTTTACATATCCGGTAGCGGGCTACTTTGATTCTTTCGTCTTTGGTATGCTCACAGAAATCGGCGGCGCTGATTTCTACAATCGTGCAATGAAATATGAGGATGGTATCTGGGAGACGCCGGAGGCTACACAGATCTTTGAAATCATAGGAAAATTGGCAGATTACACAGAGCCGACCACAGTCGGAAATGCAAATAAGGACAACTTCAAGAAAAATCAGCAGCTTGTCCTTGATGATAAGGCAATCTTTATGCCAAACGGCAACTGGATCATCGGCGAGATGGCAGAGGCTCCCAGGACAGAAGGCTTTAAATGGGGATTTGCTCCGCTTCCCGCAGTAGAGGAAGGCGGAAACAGATGTGCATTTACCTTCTTTGAGCAGGCATGGATTCCGGAGCAGGCAGAAAATCCTGAGCTCGCAAAAGCGTTTATGGCATATACGTATTCGGACGAGGCGGCAGAGATTTTTGCAAGCAATGGTGCAATTCAGCCGATTCAGGGTGTAAGTCAGTACATTACAGATGAAGACAGCAAGACGATTTATTCCATCTATGACACAGGTGCGATTGCTTCTATGGGCGGATTTGCCGCAACCGAGGCAGTGGAAGGTGTCAGCATGAAAGAGACCTTATTCTTTACAATTGACAGTATCATGACAGGAGATAAGTCAGTAGAGGAATGGCAGGCAGCGGTAGAAGAAGTAAGCGACCAGTTAAGAGCTGCTCTAAAATAATTAAGATGGTGGGTAATGAAAGTTACCCACCATTTTTAACAGAATGACAGAAAGCATCGGCAAGGAGGCGTTTGGATGGAGAAAAGCAAGAGCAGAAGGCGCAACAGAAATTTGTTTTTATTCTTCTGCGTTGCGCCTGCAACAATTTTATTATTTCTATTTATGGTCATGCCGACATTCAATGTGTTTCGGATGTCATTATACAAATGGGGCGGTTTTTCCGCAGACAAAACCTTTGTTGGTCTAAATAACTTTAAAATATTGTTAAAAGATGCAAAGTTTTTGCGTTCCATGCAGAATTCGATTCTGATTATTGTGGTCGTTACCATTGTGACAATGGCTTTGGCAATTATCTTTGCCGCAATTTTGAGCAGACAAAAGCTAAAGGGACAAGGCTTTTTCAGAGTCATTTTTTATATTCCGAATATCTTGTCCATCGTTGTCATTTCTGCGATTTTTTCCGCTATTTATGATCAGCGTGACGGGCTTTTAAACAGTATTGTCTATCTGTTTCGCCCGGTGGGGGAAAACGGAGAGGGGCTGATTGCGTGGCTGGGGGATCAAAAGCTGGTAATCTGGGCGATTATCATTGCCTTAATCTGGCAGGCAATCGGATATTATATGGTGATGTATATGGCAAGCATGGCAAGTGTGCCCGAAAGCATTTATGAGTCGGCAGCACTTGAGGGTGCAGGAGGGATTACGCAGTTTTTTACGATGACGCTTCCTTTGATTTGGAGCAACATCAGAACAACACTGACCTTTTTTATCATCAGCACCATCAACCTTAGCTTTATGCTTGTAAAGACGATGACAGAGGGAAAGCCGGACGGAGCATCTGACGTGTTTTTGAACTATATGTATAATCAGGCATATACAAACTCCTCCTACGGATACGGTATGGCAATCGGTGTAGTGGTATTTATCTTCTCATTTGCCTTATCCGGTATTGTAAATGCGGTTACAAAACGTGAGACACTGGAGTTCTAAAAAGGAGGCAGGGAGATGAGAAAAAAACAAAAAAGCATACATTCACGGCTGATGCGCCTTTTGATCTATCTGATATTAGGGCTGTTTGCGATTACGATTCTGGTTCCGGTAGGCTGGGTTTTTATGGCCTCTATCAAAGAGAATGCCGAATTTTACGGGCAAAGTCCCTGGGCTCTTCCCAAGGGGATTTATCTGCAAAATTTTGTGGATGCCTTTCGGGAAGCGAATATGGCCGCCTATCTGGGCAATTCTGTCCTTGTGACAGCCCTTGCGCTTCTATTTTTGCTTGTCATTGCCATTCCGGCTGCCTACGTGCTTGCAAGGTATCGCTTTCGCTGCAGCAAAGCGCTCAATATCCTTTATATGGCAGGCTTGTTTGTAAATGTAAACTATATTGTAGTGCCGATTTTTTTGATGTTGGTTGATGGAGATTCCTTTTTAAAGAGTCATGGATTGCCTCCGTTTTTGCTCAATAATCTGGTGGTGCTGGCGTTGATTTATGCCTCGACGCATCTGCCCTTTACCGTATATCTGTTGTCAGGATTTTTTGCAAGCATACCAAGGGATTATGAGGAGGCTGCATTTGTTGACGGAAGCGGTTATGTCCGCACGATGGTTACCATCATGATTCCGATGGCAAGACCCGCCGTCATCACAATCATACTGTTTAATTTCCTTGCATTTTGGAATGAATACATTATTGCAATGACGCTGATGACAAAGGATAAGTTTAAGACGCTTCCGGTAGGTCTTGTAAATTTAATGAGCGTGCAGAAAGCATCTACCAATTACGGTCAGCTGTATGCAGGACTTGTGCTTGTCATGCTTCCGACGCTGATTCTCTATGTGCTTGTGCAGAAGCGGCTGACACAGGGAATGAGCCTTGGTGGCTTGAAGGGATAGGAGGTTGCGATGGAAAAAGTAAAAGGACTGATCGGCGGCATTCTTTTTGTTGTATTTCTTGGAATGATTATATGGGGACAACGAACCGTAAGCTATTTTCATCTTGGTATGATGCTCGTTGCTTTGGCAGGACTTTTGGGTCTTTTGTACTGCTACAACAGGAAATACAGATAAAGGAGCAAAACGGAATGAAAAAACCGATACTTGTGATTATGGCTGCCGGTATGGGGAGTCGATATGGAGGATTAAAGCAGATTGATCCGATGGATGAAGCCGGGCACCTTATCATTGATTTTTCACTGTATGATGCAAGGCAAGCAGGCTTTGAAAAAGTCGTCTTTGTCATCAAAAAAGAGAATGAGAAGGATTTTAAGACTTCCATAGCAGCGCGTATAGAAAAAGCAATGCAGGTGGAGTATGCTTATCAGGAGCTTTCTGCGCTCCCTGACGGATACGAGATTCCACGAGGGAGGGAAAAGCCGTATGGAACAGGGCATGCAGTGCTGTGCTGTAAGGATGTGGTGGGGGATGCTCCCTTTGCCGTGATTAATGCGGATGATTACTATGGAAGGCATGCATTTTCTTCGATTTATCAATATTTATGCTCTCATTCGGATGAGGACAAATATCGCTATGCCATGGTGGGATATACGCTGGAGAATACATTGACAGAAAACGGGCATGTGGCAAGAGGAATCTGTGTTACGGATGAGAACGGATATTTAAAGCAAATTACCGAGAGAACACACATTGAAAGCCATGGGAAAGGAACCGTCTACACAGAGGATGACGGCGCGACATGGCATGAGATTCCGAAAGGAAGTACCGTCTCCATGAATATGTGGGGCTTTACCCCGAGTATATTTGCGGAGCTAAAGGAACGATTCCCAAGATTCTTGGATGAAAATCTTGAGAAAAATCCACAAAAATGTGAGTTTTTTCTTCCTTCGGTTGTGAGCGAGCTGATTTTCGAGGGCAAGGCATCCGTGGAGGTGTTAAAATCACAGGATCGCTGGTACGGTGTGACGTATCATGAGGATAAAGCGGTCGTGGAAAAAGCAATTGATGATATGAAGAAAAATGGTCTTTATCCTGTTTGTCTGTGGGATGAGACAAAACGGGAGGGATGATTTTGGATAGACAGGAAGTAATCAATCAGTTTGCGATTTCTGCTCCGATTGTATCAATAAAGCCGTATGGAAGTGGTCATATTAACGATACCTTTCAGATTATGACAGAGAGCGGCATCCGCTATATTTTGCAGCGGATGAATCAATCCGTTTTTCAAAATCCGGATCAGCTGATGGAAAATATTCACGGTGTAACAGAGTATTTGAAAAAACAGATTCTTGCAAGGGGCGGTAATCCGGAGAGAGAGACGTTGAATATTATCCCGACAAAGACAGGGAGGCTGTATCTGCGCACTGAGGAGGGCGATTGCTGGCGTGTCTATCGCTTTATTGAGGGAGCAACCTCTTATGATGAGGTTAAGACGCCGGAGGATTTTTATCAAAGTGCGCTTGCCTTTGGCCGCTTTCAGGCTGCATTGGCAGAGTATCCGGCTCATACATTGCATGAGACCATTCCTGATTTTCATAATACCGCAAAGCGCTTTGCAGCACTAAAAGAGGCGGTTAAGAGGAATCGGGCAGGGCGTCTGGATCAGGCGTCTTTCGAGCTTGCCTTTGCGTATGAGAGAGAGTCCGAGACACATATTATGGCTGATTTGCTCAAGTCAGGAGAGCTCCCCCTTCGCGTGACGCACAATGACACAAAGCTTAACAATGTGATGATTGATGACCAGACAGGAAAAGGGATTTGCGTCATTGATTTGGATACCGTGATGCCGGGACTTTCTATCAATGATTTTGGCGATTCCATCCGTTTTGGCGCAAATACGGCCGCAGAGGATGAGCAGGATTCAAGCAAGGTATCCTTAAGTCTTGAATTATATGAGGTTTATGTCAGAGGATTTACAGAAGGATGCAGCGGCAGGCTTACAAAAAAAGAGCTGGAGCTTCTGCCGATGGGCGCAAAACTGATGACATACGAATGCGGGATTCGCTTCCTTACGGATTATTTGGAGGGAGATGTGTACTTTAAAACGCATCGCCCCAATCAGAATCTGGATCGATGCAGAACACAGTTTGCATTGGTGGCAGACATGGAGCAAAAATGGACCAAAATGCAGAATATCACAAAAAAATATATATGACTTGGAAAGGAGAAGAGCCGTGAAAGAGCATACCAAAGGAAGGGTAACAATTCCAACGGATGTTGATGTGGTTCCCGAGACGCTTGCACTGGTGGAACGATGGGGAGCCGATGCAATACGAGATTGCGATGGTACGGAATACCCCAAGGAATTAAGGGATGTAGACGCAAAGGTCTACTCTACTTATTACACAACACGGAAAGATAATGCATGGGCGAAGGAAAATACAGATGAAATCCAGCAGATGTATATTATGACTCCGTTTTATACGGCAGTAGAAGGAACGCTTTCGATTCATCTGATGGCTCACTTGTATCCGGATATGTTAAAGGTAAACTCCCATGATGAAATCAAAAGGTGGTGGGAGGTCATTGACCGCACCACGGGAGAGGTTGTACCTGTCAATGACTGGAGCTATGACGAAAAAAACGGCGATGTGACGCTTCACTCTCCCAAGGAATTTCATGATTATACCGTAAGCTTTCTCGCTTACATCATGTGGGATCCGGTACATATGTACAATGCGGTAACAAACGGATGGACCGATTTTGAAAGGCAGATTACATTTGATGTGCGTCAGCCAAAGACGAAGGAATATTCGATGAAAAGGCTGCGCAAATACATCGAAGAAAATCCGCATATTGATGTGATTCGCTATACCACCTTTTTCCACCAGTTCACATTGATTTTTGACGAGCTTGCAAGAGAAAAATATGTAGATTGGTATGGCTATTCTGCATCTGTCAGTCCTTATATATTAGAGCAGTTTGAGCGGGAGGTCGGCTATCGTTTTCGGCCTGAGTTTATCATCGATCAAGGCTATATGAACAATACCTATCGCATTCCTTCCAAGGAGTTTTTGGATTTTCAGGCCTTCCAAAGACGTGAGGTGACAAAGCTGGCAAAGCAAATGGTTGACATCACGCATGAATACGGCAAGGAAGCCATGATGTTTTTAGGGGATCACTGGATTGGAATGGAGCCATTTATGGAGGAATTCAAATCGGTTGGTCTTGATGCAGTGGTAGGAAGCGTCGGAAATGGAGCAACGCTCCGCCTTATTAGCGATATCGAGGGAGTTCGATATACAGAAGGAAGACTGCTTCCGTATTTTTTCCCGGATACCTTTTATGAGGGCGGCGATCCGATAAAAGAAGCGAAAATAAACTGGGTTACGGCAAGACGTGCGATTTTGCGTAAGCCGATTGACCGAATCGGATATGGCGGATACTTAAAACTGGCAATGGAATTTCCCGAGTTTATCGATTATGTAGAGAGCGTGTGCGAGGAGTTTCGTACCCTGTATGACAATATTAAGGGGA
>JAQXLR010000136.1 GCA_029012225.1 Clostridiales bacterium | reverse complement strand
AGGCTTGAATTTCCGAAAATAATGATATTATCGGGATTGCACTCAATCATATCTCCAAGCAACTCCTTTGCCTCAGAGATTCCGTCCAGACCTCCATAGTTCCGGCAGTCCGTTCCGTCCTCGCAGGCAAGGTCATCCTCTGACGAGAGTACATCCATCATTCCCATCGACAAATCAAGCTGCTCCTGAGAAGGCTTTCCTCTCGACATATCAAGCTTTAGCCCCCTTTGCTGAAAATGCTTGTACTCTGCATCCAAAACCTTTTTCTCCTCTAAAAGTTCCTCTTTTGTCATCTCCTGATAAGGCTTCATCCTTACTCCTCCTGTCCTATAATCAAATATCTATGACAACTTGCGTTGTATCCGGTCAAAATATTCCCGAATTGTCTTTTCGTATCCGTTTTCCGTCGGGCGATAGAACTGTCGATCCGTAAGCCCATCCGGCAGATACTGCTGGCTGACATAATGATTTGGATAATCGTGTGCATATTGATAACCTACACCATGCCCCAGCTTGTGAGAGGACTTATAGTGTCCGTCCCGCAAGTGCGCCGGAATCGGCGCTGTCTGCGTTGTCTTTACCGCCTCCATCGCTTCCTCAATCGCACAGATTGCCGCATTGCTCTTTGGTGCACTTGCCACATAGGTAACCGCCTGTGACAGAATAATCTTTGCCTCCGGCAAACCGATCCGCTCCACTGCCAAAGCCGCAGAGGTCGCTACAACCAGAGCCATCGGATCTGCATTTCCGACATCCTCAGATGCACAAATCATAATTCTTCGTGCAATAAATTTGATATCCTCTCCCGCATAAAGCATGCGTGCCAGATAATAAACGGCAGCATCCGGATCGGAGCCCCGCATGCTCTTGATAAAAGCGGAAATCGTATCGTAGTGGTTATCTCCCGATTTATCATATCGAACCGCCCGTCTTTGGATGCATTCCTCGGCGACAGAGAGTGTAATGCGAATTTTGCCATCCTCACCCCGGTCAGTCGTTAGGATTCCAAGCTCCAATGCGGTCAGTGCCGCCCTTGCATCCCCATTTGCAATGTCTGCCAAAAATGCCAGCGCATCCTCCTCGATCACGGCATCATAAACGCCCATCCCCTTCTCCCTGTCGTTGACCGCCCTAAGAAGCAGGGTTTTAATTTCCTCCGGTGTAAGGGTTTTTAATTCAAAAATGACAGACCTTGAAAGAAGGGCTCCGTTTACCTCAAAATAAGGATTCTCTGTCGTCGCTCCGATTAGAATCACAGTCCCATCCTCCACAAACGGCAGCAGATAATCCTGCTGTCCCTTGTGAAAGCGGTGTATCTCATCCACAAACAGAATCGTCTTTTTTCCATACATTCCCCGCAGCTCTTTCGCTCTGGCAATGAACTCCTCCATCTCCTTTTTCCCGGAGGATGTCGCATTCATCTGCAAAAATTCTGCGCTTGTAGTATTGGCTATGACCCTTGCCAGTGTCGTCTTGCCTGTTCCCGGCGGTCCGTAAAGCAGGATGGAGCTTAGCTTATCTGCCTTGATTGCGCGATAAAGCAGCTTATCCTTTCCGATAATATGCTGCTGTCCCACCACCTCATCCAGCGTGGTCGGACGCAGCCTGGACGCCAAGGGCGACTCCGTCTTTGTGTGCTGTTCTCTCATATATTCAAATAAATCCATGCCGACTCCCGCATTTTACAAACTGCAATTTTTACTGTAAAAAACTGCATTTTCCAGCTTTTTCTATTTGTATCCACAACATTTTAACACATTTTTGACAGATGGCTTGATTAAAATTTCATTTTCCATACTAACATACAGGAAATTCCTCGTTTTTACAAGCAAAGTTTTGCATTTTCGCCATTCTGTATGTTTTTTCGCAAAAATATTTTTCCCCACTGTATAAAAGTAACAGCAGGCCTTTTTTCCTAATGTTTTTCCTCTGATTCTTTCTGTCTTGAGACAATCTTATCTCTGATTGAAAGCACCATTGCCGGCGATACCGACAGCTCATCAATCCCCATCTTAAGAAACAGGTTGGTAAGCGAAGCATCTGCCGCCAATTCTCCGCAGATTCCTACGGGGATTCCGGCCTTGTGTGCACTGTCAATTACCCTCTGAATCATCCTTAAAACGGCCGGATGATGGGAATCATAAAACAAATCAAGGCTCTCATTTTGTCTGTCGATTGCAAGCGTATACTGTGTTAAATCATTTGTTCCGATGCTAAAAAAATCCACCTCGGACGCAAGCTCATCTGCGATCATGACAGCAGCCGGAGTTTCAATCATAAGGCCAAGCTCCACCTTCCCAAAGGGCACTGCCTCATGGAGTAGCTCTGACTGCACCTCCTCGATTAGCTCCTTTACTCTTTTTACCTCCCAGAGAGACACAATCATCGGCACCAACACCGCAAGATTTCCATAGGCGCTGGCTTGATAGATGGCGCGAAGCTGCGTTTTGAGGATCTCCGGTCGCTTTAGGCATATTCTGATTGCACGGCAGCCCAATGCCGGATTCTTTTCTTTTTTGAGATGAAAATACGGCGGCTGTTTATCCGCTCCGATATCAAGCGTACGAATTACGACTTTTTTCCCCTCCATTTTCTCTGCCAGTGCCTTATAGACGTAAAACTGCTCCTGCTCCGTCGGAAAATCACTGCCTTGCAGATAAAAAAACTCACTCCGAAACAGACCGATTCCTTCGGCATCATTTTCCAAAACTGCTGTTACGTCCTCTGCTGCACTAATGTTAGCATATAGCCGAATCTGTTTTCCACCCTCTGTCACGGTCTGCCTTCCCTTTAGGCAGAGCAATCGTTTTTTCCGCTTCTCCTCCTCTTTCATCCGGTTTTGGTACAGATGTAGTGTCTCCTCATCCGGCTCAAGAATGACAGTTCCGCTGTCTCCGTCCACAATCGCAAGCCTTCCGTCCAGCTCTTTCTTAAGCGGAGCACAGACAAGCGACGGTATATTCATGGTTCTTGCCAAGACAGACGTATGAGAATTTATGGAGCCCTTCCTGCTTATCAATGCAAGTACCCGATTTCGATTGAGCTGCATCGTATCACTCGGTGTCAAATCGTCTGCAAGGATAATGTAGGGAGCTTCCAAATCCTTGTCTTTTTCGATCTCTTCGCCTTCTTTCCCCTCGCCCTGTGCAAGGATTCGCAGCAAGCGCTCCGAGACATCCCTGACATCTGCCGCACGCTCTTTCATATAAGGATCCGAAAGCTTTGCAAGCATTGCGGCAAAATCATCTCGTGCCAAGGCCACTGCATACTCTGCATTTACCGACTTCTCCTCAATCATATTCCAGACAAAATCCAGATAATCGACATCACAAAGCATCATCCGCTGTCCTTCAAAAATAGCGGCATTTTCTTTTCCTACCTCTCTTACCGCCTTTTCATAAATTTCTCTTAACTCGCAGGAAGCAGTCTCCCTCGCCGCCTCAAATCTCCGTAATTCTGCCTTTGCATCTTCCGCTTTTCCTTTTTTGATGACTCTTTTTTCTTTTCCAAGCTCTTTTAGTCTACCAATTGCAATGCCACCGGAAGCTCCCTTTCCAGTTATCGTATTCATGGCGTTCCTCTCATATTCTGTGTTTATCAAACCATCCAAATCAGATACCATACCTCTTTAATCAAACAATATTCCGTCCACCGTCACAAAAAGATAACCCTCCTTTTGCAATTCGTCAATAATCTTAAAAGCTGCCTTTACCGATGATTCGGATGCATCATGCAGTAAAATAATGTCATTCTCCTGAACCTTTGTGATGACACGTTTTGCGATCACATCGGAATTGCTCGTTTTCCAGTCGAGTGGGTCTATGTCCCACAAAACTTCTATCATTGTCGTATTATAATCCAAATTCGATTTTAAGCTCCCAAACGGAGGTCTTATATATTCCGGATAGATACCGGTAATATCATGGATCAGCGAATTTGTCTTATCAATCTGGTCGATGGCTGCCTTATCGGTCAGATTGCGCAGATTCACATGCTCATAGGCATGCGTTCCAATGAGATGCCCTCCTGCATGAATCTCCTCTACAATCTGCGGATATTTTTCAATCTCCTTTCCAAGCAAAAAGAACGTGGCATGCACACCACGTTCCGCTAACCCCTCCAGCAGCAGCTCTGTATAATCGGGATTGGGTCCGTCATCGAATGTAATCGCAACCTTTTTTCTCTGTTCGTCTGCAGTTGCCCGGATCTTCTCCGGTGTTTTCCCTGACACAACCTGCTCCCTCATGCAATATCCAAAAGCAACCACGCAAGCAAGGGCGACAAAAAAGGAGATGCCCCGTTTCAGATATCTCTTTTTTGTCTTTTGAGACTTCGCATGTAGTATACTCACTTCTTCTTTCCTTTATTCCCGTTTCACTTACTAAAAATATATGCCGCTTCCGCTTAAAAATTCATTCTCATTTTTCTCCTCTGCTTCATAGTTGTCATAATAATAACTCCTATAGAAATCGCTATTCCCTTGGCTTTCTGCCTTAAACGCAAGCAGCCACAGGAAAATGAGAACAATGCTTATCAGCATGGAAATCGCTGCCGTAACGATTCCTGCAATTGCAGGAGCCTTCTCCTTCGGCTCTCTTTTTGTAAGCTGAAGAATCCCAAATACGATTGCACAAATCCCGGTGAGCCAGTTGGCACAGGTGCATCCCAAAACCAGCGACACAATGCCTAAAACCATGGATGCGATTCCAAAGCCGTTGTCTGCCTTTTGCTGCACGGGTGGCTGCTGCCCGTAGCCGGTCATATTTCTTTCGTATGAATGATTGGAATGGTACTGGGGCATCGTCCCCTGCAAATTTCCGGATGCATATGCCCGGTTATCCCCATATCCGGCTCTTCCCTCATACAGATTGGCCGCTCCGTTTTGGCTGTCCGCCGTATTCGCACTCATCTGCATGTGTGCATTCGGCTGTACCCGGTTATTTTCCTGTATGTCGGCATTCGGCTGTACCCGGTTACTTTCCTGTGCGTCTGCACACTCTGTTGCATCTGCAGTCCCCTGCAAATGAGCACTTTCGATATTTTCCATATTTTCGCCTACATTGGTGCTCTTTTGTTCGTCCATCCCCGCTTCTCCTTTTCCCTTTTTCTTCTTACTTCCTAACAGCTATCGACATAGAATGAAAGCATTCTTTTGCCTTATGATCCTACTACTACTCATACTATATAACTTTTGTTGCATTTTCACAATGCTTTTCTTATATTATAGTGCTATAATTTACCAAGATGCAAACATTCTTATCCTACGAAAAACATCAACAGCAAGAAGCAGGACAAGGATATCAGGCAGCTCGTGCTTTGTGAGACTGATGCTTTTGTCATGCGGCACAATGGTGCGCAAAAGAAAGGAAGTAATCTATATGAGTACATTAAATCTTACTCTCTTGACCGATTTTTATGAACTGACTATGATGCAGGGCTATTTTAAAAATCAAAACAGAGACGTCGTCGTCTTTGATGCATTCTACCGTAAAAACCCCTGCGACGGCGGCTATGCCATCTGCGCAGGACTGGAACAGGTAATTGATTATATTGAAAATCTTCATTTTGATGCTGAGGATATTGCCTATCTTCGCAGCCTAAAAATCTTTGACGAGGATTTTCTTTCCTATTTGGGCGATTTTCGATTCTCGGGAGATATTTATGCCGTGCCCGAGGGAAGCCTTATTTTCCCCAGAGAGCCTCTGATTAAGGTCATCGCTCCGATTATGGAGGCACAACTGATTGAGACTGCAATCCTAAACATCATCAATCACCAGTCTCTGATTGCAACAAAGGCTGCCCGTGTGTGCTACGCTGCGCAGGGTGACACGGTCATGGAATTTGGACTTCGGCGGGCACAAGGGCCGGACTCCGGCACCTATGGTGCAAGGGCAGCGGTGATCGGCGGCTGCAACGGCTCGTCAAACGTGCTGGCAGGACAGATGTTTGACATTCCTGTTATGGGCACCCACGCCCACAGCTGGATTATGAGCTTTCCCGATGAGTACACAGCCTTTCAAAAATATGCAACGCTCTATCCCTCTGCGTGCATCCTCTTAGTGGATACTTATGACACCTTAAAATCGGGTGTTCCCAATGCCATTCGCATCTTTCGCGAAATGAAGGAGGCCGGTATCCCTCTTACCCGCTATGGCATACGTATGGACAGTGGGGATTTGGCTTACCTCTCCAAAAAAGTACGCCGTATGCTGGATGATGCCGGATTTTACGATGCAATCATCTCTGCCTCCAATGACCTTGATGAATATCTCATCGAAAGCTTAAAGCTGCAAGGGGCAGCCATTCACTCCTGGGGAGTCGGCACAAATCTGATTACCGCCAAGGACAATCCTGCATTTGGAGGTGTTTACAAGCTTGCCGCCATACGGGATGAAAACGGCAATTTCCAACCAAAGATTAAGCTATCCGAGAACATCGAAAAGGTCACAAATCCCGGAAACAAGACTTTCTATCGTATCTATGACAAAGCAACAGGGAAAATAAAGGCAGATTTAATTTGTTTGTACGACGAGACATTTGATGAGCGTAACGATTTAAGGCTATTCGATCCGACTGCTCCGTGGAAAAAAACAAGGCTTGCGGGAGGCAGTTATCGCCTTCGGGAAATGCTCGTCCCTGTCATTCAAAACGGAAAAACGGTCTACCAATCTCCAAGTGTCATGGAAATACGAGAAATCTGCAGGAAGGAAAAGGAAACAATCTGGGATGAGACGAAGCGTTTTGTCAATCCGCAGGAAATCTATGTGGATCTTTCCCAAAAACTCTATGATATGAAGACAAAACTGCTAAATGAAATGAGCCTTGAGTGAGAAATCAGCCGATTTTCTATAAGAAAACAATTCCCTCTTATAGGCATTATAAGAGGGAATTGTTTTCTTATTCTTAATTAAATCCAACGATTTTCTGTGATAGCTTATAGGCAGCAACGGAAATTTTTCTTCCGCCCTTTCCCGGCAGATGCATGGTATTCCCAAGAATCCCTCTGCGGAGGTGATGGAACAGACGAATGTCCTTCTTCTTGATATAACCCCACAATTCACGTTTTTTTGCAAGATCCTTATCTGTGCCTGAGCGAATCAGCATAACTGTCGATACGACTGTTACAATCTCCAAATAGTTAAACATATAGTGGCGCAGTCGGCGGTTTGGGATCTTCCACAGATCAAATTCATCAATCATGATTTTATTCACTTTAATCTGCTGATCAATTCGCCCAATCATTACCTTTTCGTTGACAGATTGATCCTCTCTTCCAATAAAGTAGCGGTAAAAATCTACATCCATATAATACAGGTTACGCACACTTGGAAGAGGCTTATACACATAGATATTATCGACATAAAACGTATGCTTTGGCAGCTCCAGTCCACATTCCCTCAACAGCTTCGTCCGATAAATCACAGAATGCATCAAAATGTACTGACCTTTAAAAAATCTGCTTTCATTCCATGTGAAAAACTGCTCCTTGGGCAGGGAAGGATAGCGCATAACCTTTTTACGCTTTGCTCCCTCCTTCTCATAGACATAGTTTGCAATAAACATGTCAAGCGTCTTTTCTCCCCCTACAATCTCTCTTAGCTTATCTAATATTTTTTTATAAGCATCCAAATCGATCCAATCATCGCTGTCTACCACCTTAAAAAATAGCCCGGTGGCGTTGCGGATTCCGGTATTGAGCGCCTCGCCGTGTCCCCCGTTTTCCTGATGGATTGCCCGAACAATCCCCGGATACTTTCTCTCATATGCGTCCGCAATCTCTGCCGTGCGATCCTTGGAGCCATCATCCACAATCAAAATTTCGACATCCTCTCCGCCCGGAAGCAACGATTCGATACAGTGCTCCATGTAGTCCTGTGAATTGTAGCACGGAACCGCAAATGTCAATAGTTTCATGCTGTTTTCCTCCCTTACTTACAACAAATCTGCCAATTCCAATGCCTTCTTTGCCATAGCATCTATATTGTAATATTTATACTCTGCCAGCCTACCCAGCAGATAAAAATTTTGAAACCTTTCGGTCAGCGCCCGATACTTCTCATAAAGCATCTGATTTTCCTCATTTAAAATGGCATAATACGGAATCTCACCCTCCGCGCCTGTATAGGCAAACGGATATTCTTTTACGATAGTCGTTCCTTTTGTCTCCTGCTCTCCGGTAAGAAACTTAAACTCCGTAATCCTTGTAAATTCTTCACTGACTGTATAATTTACAACGCTATGCCCCTGATAGGATGGTCGGTCATAATGCGCAAAGCAAAAACGCAGAGAGCGATACGGCAGTCTTCCGTAACGACAGTCAAACAATTCATCCAATGCCCCCGTATAAATCACATCTCCAAAAAACGGACGATTCTCAAAATAAATCTTCCCCTCCCTCAAATCCAGCAGCTCCCT
>JAQXLR010000135.1 GCA_029012225.1 Clostridiales bacterium | reverse complement strand
ACAGATGAAAAGGATGTTCTTGGTGTTTACTGTTGCCAGCGGCACCATGGCATTCTTGCTGTTTGCTCCCACCGGTACCTCGATTTCTGCACCCTCTAGGAGCTTTAACATTCCCTGCTGCACGCTCTCACCGCTGACATCCCGCTGATTGGCATTTCTCTTTTTCGCCAGCTTGTCAATCTCATCAATGAAAACAATTCCCTGTTCTGCCCGCTCCACATCATTGTCCGCTGCCGCCAAAAGCTTGGAAAGCACACTTTCGATGTCGTCTCCGATGTATCCGGCTTCCGTAAGGGAGGTGGCGTCTGCAATGGCCAGAGGCACATCCAAAAGCTTTGCCAGAGTCTTTACCAGATAGGTCTTGCCACAGCCTGTAGGCCCAATCATTAGCATGTTGGACTTTTCTATCTCAATTTCATCCTGCGTACCTGTAGCCACACGCTTGTAATGGTTGTAAACCGCTACGGAAATCACCTTTTTGGCATGCTCCTGACCTACCACATAATCGTCCAGGCTAGCCTTAATCTTGTGAGGTGCCGGAATATTTTTGATATCCAAAACCGGCTTGGAAGCCTCTGCCTTTTCCTTTTTCTTCTTGAGCTTTTGCTTGTTTGGAATGCCTCCCTCCCCGCGAAGGTCAGCCATATTGATGAAGCTGATATTGGGAAATCCGCCGGGCATTTTGCCCTTGTCTGCGCTATCCGACTGCGGTATCGTACCAAAGTCCATGGGCATACCACCAAGCATTCCGTTGTAATCAAATTGGGACACGGTGTCCATGGTCTTGTGCATACAGTCGTCACAGATACTGATGTTATTCGGCAGGTGGAACATCTTCCCCGTCTTGCTCTCAGGTCTGCGACAAATGAAGCATACATCCTCGTAATCCGAATTGTCGCTTTTGCCGGCATTTTTGCGTTCCGAGGCATCGACGGGCTTTTTCTCCACTTTTTCTGAAGAGACTTCGCTGGAGTTTCCTTCCGCCTTTTCCGAGGAGACTTCGCTGGACTGTCCCTCCTTCATTTCATCTTCCACTTCCAAAAAATCGTTCATATATAGTACCTTTCCTGCGCTATTTTAGCGTAATTTTCATTGAAATACAGTTCTATAAATTGTATCATAGAGTAAGAAAAGGTACAAGAAAAAAACCCCTTCTCTACCGAAAAGGAGTCTATGCTTTGAAACACAAATTTCAACTAGTTTACGTATATTTATTTTCTCTGCTTATTCTGACCGGATGCAGCTCCAAGGAAGATATTTCCGCCGGCAGTATCTCCGAGGAAGACATCTCCGCCGGCAGTATCTCCGAGGAAGACATCTCCGCCGAAAGCAGCTTGGATGAAACTATACCCGACGTTATTGCTCCGGAGAAAAGCTTGTCCGAAGATTCCGATACAATACCTAATCCTTATCAGGATTTGTGTGTGCCTACATACTTTACGAAGGTGAAGGATTTCTATTTCTTAGTGGATTGCTACCACGACCAGGTGCTATACAACGATACTCTCACGGGTTCCGTCTCTGAATGGAAGGTCCTGCCGGGCAAGCTTTCCCAGCCTCATACAATTGCAAGTGATGGGGAATTTTATTTGGTAGATGATACAGAAAATCATCGTGTCCTGGTTTATCAAAGACACCATGCACATTTTGAGATAGTTAAAGAATTCCATAATATCGGCGTCAGACCGCATTACATCCAATATCATGAAGAAACTGAAACCTTCTATGTATGGAGCTCTATGACCGGGGAAATGTACTTATTTTCCTCGGATTCCCAGCAGATCTCCTTGGAGGAGGTGCGCAAAATACCGCAGCTGGAGGGCGTGTATGTGCGCTCCTTTACGATTCTGGGAGATGAAATCTATTTTGTTTCAGGAAATTGTACTATCCTGCGGGCCAAGCTTTCAGACTTTACCATCCTGGAAGAGTATCCGGTCCCTGACAGCATGGCCAGTATGATTCAGTTAACCAAAATCGGTTCTATGTTTTATATTACTGTTTCCACAGACAAAAACGGAAATCAAGCTGCCGCCACCATCCTTCGCACGGAGGATTTGCACTCCTTGCAGGATGGGCATTATGAAGATATTTATGACCTGTTTGTAAGGGGCGGTACCCCTTACTATATCTCCCAAGTGGAAGACAGCTATTATCTGACGGAACATCGCATCTTAGGGCACTCCCTATGGCGTTTCCAGGTGAATGACGACAAGGTGGAACACATTGAGGCAATCTACTAAAGTCTCCTCTACCGCCACATTCCGGGCA
>JAQXLR010000134.1 GCA_029012225.1 Clostridiales bacterium | reverse complement strand
GTCGACCAGAGCCATAAGGACGATTGGAGCGGCATTGTCGTAGTGGGCAACGAGGGTGAGGTCTACGGAAGTTCCGTCACCCCCATCGAGGATTTTACCATTGAAAACGGGAAAACACTGAATATCCACAGCGGAAAGACCCTGATCATTCCAAAAGGCGTGACCCTGACCATTGCGGTCGGCGGCACCCTGAACAACAACGGCACCCTCTATGTGGACGGCACCCTAAGCGGCACGGCGGCCGGCAGCGAGTATTACCGCCTGACCGTCAACGGCGGAACAGCCACCGGCAGTGCGGGTATGGAGACCCACGATGAAAAGACCTACGTCAAGGCAGGAAGCGAGATTACATTAACTCCTGACACTCCCCCGACAGGATATTCGTTTGATAAATGGGTCGTATTATCGTCTTCTGTTACGGTGAATGCAAACAATTCATTTACAATGCCGAGTACACCTCTTGAGATTACGGTGCAGTGGAAGGATATTGAAAATCCTGTTATCACAGGGCTGGAAAACGCCAAAACCTATTGCTATGAGCAGACCGTGACGGTATCCGACAATATTGGAATCGCAAGCGTCACCGTGAACGGCACACTAGTCCCACTTGACGCAAACAACCAGTTTACACTAAAGCCGGCAGACGTTGTGCAGGAAGTCGTTGCAACCGACAATGCGGGCAATAAGACGACAGTGACCGTGAGGGTAAACAATGGTCACACGGCAGCTAATGATGACGGCGACTGTGTAACACCTGTTTGCTGCATTTATCATCCGGATACAGTTGTGGTTGCGGCGAAATCTCACAATTTCAGCGGCGAATGGAACAAAGACGAAAACGGACACTGGCACACTTGTCAGAACGGTGGCTGTACCGTCGCCGAAACAAAAGCACCTCACTCTGGCACGGACGACGGAGACTGCACAACGGCGGTTATCTGCAAATGCGGATATACAGTTACGGCGGCAAATGCCAAGCATAGTTACGGCGAATGGCAGTCAAACGGGAATGGAACGCATACACGCTACTGCACCATTGATGGCTGCAACGGCTATGAAGACGGCAAGAACAGCATTGAGGGGAAAGTCACAGTAACCCCAAAGCTCCCGCCTGAAATGCTTGAAGGTGCGAGACAGAGCTTAACCGCAGGAGAAAAGAAAGAGCTTACTTTCAAATCAAATGCGGCGTTCAGCGATTTTATCCGGGTAGAGCTTGACGGCAAAACCCTTGATGAAAAGAATTATACTGTCAAGGAAGGCAGTACGGTTGTAATCTTAAAGGCTGATTATGCAGCTACTCTTTCAGCCGGCGAGCATACAATCGGCATTGTATCGACAAGCGGTACTGCTGCCACAACATTTACCGTGAATGCGAAAGCGGCAGTAGGTAACGATACAAAGTCTCCGCAGATCGAAGGTAACGATACAAAGTCTCCGCAGACCGAAGATAACAGCATGATGTGGCTTTGGTTTGTTCTGCTGTTTGTATCCGGAACAGGCATTGCCGGAGTTATGGTTTACAGCAAAAGAAAAAGGCTGAATAAAACTTAATCATGTGCTTTGCACATCTGAAAATGTCCCTCCTATCCTGTACGGATAGGAGGGCTTTCTTGCTATTTTGACAGAGTTTGCGGACAGAAAAGAAAAAGTTTTCCAATAAAAGCTTGACATACGAATTAGAATGATTATAATAAATTTAGAATCATTCAAAATTAGACAGGCAAGATAGAGCTATGACAAAATATGAAAAGTCAATCTACAACATGGTTGCAGTACATCACGAGCATCTGACGGCCAACCGGATTTATGAGAGGCTAAAGGAAGAATATCCCAAAGTAGTAAGGGCAACCGTATACAATAATCTGAACAAGCTATGGGAGATGGGGTCGATCCAAAAGGTCTGCATTGAGGGAATGCCTGATCGGTACGATTCGGTACATAAGCATGACCATCTCGTCTGTCACAAATGCGGAAAATTGACAGATGTCTCTTTTGAGGATTTGACTGCGCCGATTCGCAGCCATCTGGGAGAAGATTTCCTTTCCTATGATCTGAAGGTGTATTATCTTTGCCCAAAGTGCAGAACGAAGAAGGAACAGATCTAAAAGAACGCAGCAGAAGGCGTATATGCGGGCGCATCAAAGTGACCCGACCATATAAAAGAACAAAGGAGGATTCAAAAATGGGAGAAATGAAATGCCCCGTAACAGGGCACACCGGAAAAGCGCATTCCGGAAAGGGAACGACCAATAAGGAGTGGTGGCCGAATCAGTTGAATTTAAGCATCTTGCGCCAGAATTCATCGTTAAGTGATCCCATGGGACAGGACTTTGACTATGCCAAAGAGTTTAAAAAACTGGATTTGGAAGCGGTAAAGAAGGATTTGTATGCCTTGATGACTGACTCTCAGGACTGGTGGCCTGCAGATTACGGGCATTATGGACCGCTCTTTATCCGTATGGCATGGCACAGTGCAGGGACTTACCGTGTGGGTGACGGACGCGGCGGAGCGTCTGACGGAACGCAGCGCTTTGCACCGTTGAACAGCTGGCCGGATAATGCCAATCTGGATAAGGCACGCCGTTTGCTTTGGCCGATTAAGAAAAAATACGGAAGGCAGATTTCATGGGCAGATTTGATGATTCTGGCAGGAAATTGCGCGCTGGAATCCATGGGCTGCAAAACTTTTGGCTTTGCTGGCGGTCGTGAGGATGTCTGGGAGCCGCAGGAGGACGTTTATTGGGGTTCGGAGACAACATGGCTTGGCGACGAGCGTTATTCCGGGGATAGAAAGCTGGATAATCCGCTTGCGGCAGTTCAGATGGGATTAATTTACGTGAATCCGGAAGGGCCGAACGGTGTGCCGGATGCGATTGCTTCTGGTAAGGATATCCGTGTAACCTTCGGGCGGATGGCGATGAATGATGAGGAGACGGTTGCGCTTATCGCAGGTGGTCATACCTTTGGAAAAACACACGGAGCGGGACCCGCAAGCAATGTGGGGCCGGAGCCGGAAGGTGCTTCCATGGAGGAAATGGGACTCGGGTGGAAGAATACATATGGCAGCGGCAAGGCGGGAGATACCATAACAAGCGGAATTGAAGGTGCTTGGAAGCCGAATCCGACAAAGTGGGATATGGGTTATCTGGAAACCTTGTTCAAATATGATTGGAATCTGGTAAAAAGCCCGGCAGGTGCTTATCAGTGGGTACCGACTGATCCGAATGCTGCGAATGCGGTGGAGGACGCACATGATCCTACGAAGCGGCATGCGCCGATTATGACGACGGCAGATTTGGCATTGCGTATGGATCCGATTTATGGACCGATTGCAAAACGCTACTTGGAGAATCCGGAAGAATTTCAGGATGCGTTCGCACGGGCATGGTTTAAGCTGACTCACCGTGACTTAGGACCGCGCTCCTGCTATCTTGGGGCTGAGGTTCCGGCAGAGGAGTTAATCTGGCAGGATCCTGTTCCGGCAGTCGACCATGCGTTAATCGATGAGAAGGATATCGAAAACCTAAAAGCGAAGCTTTTGGCTTCCGGTCTATCCGTCTCTCAGCTTGTTTCCACTGCGTGGGCATCTGCCTCCACCTTTAGAGGCTCAGATAGACGTGGCGGTGCGAACGGAGCACGCATTCGTCTGGCACCGCAAAAGGACTGGGAGGTAAATCAGCCGGCGCAGCTTGGCAAGGTGCTTGCGGTATTGGAAAAAATTCAGGCTGAATTTAATGACAGTCAGCAGGGAAAGAAAAAGGTTTCTGTGGCAGACCTGATTGTATTAGGCGGATGCGCGGGAATTGAGGAAGCAGCAAAGAAAGCCGGATATACCATTACGGTTCCCTTTGTTCCGGGAAGAACAGATGCGACGCAGGAGCAGACAGATGTACGTTCCTTTGCCTCCCTTGAGCCTAAGGCAGACGGATTCCGTAACTACTGCAAGGAAAAGTATCCGATTTCCGAAGAAGAGCTTTTGATTGATAAGGCACAGCTGTTAACGCTTACAGCTCCAGAAATGACAGCACTCATTGGCGGTATGCGTGTTTTAAACACCAATTATGGCCAAACGGCAGACGGCGTCTTTACAGACAGACCGGGTACACTCACAAACGACTTCTTTGTGAACCTGCTGGATATGGGAACGGTTTGGAAGCCGGTATCAGAGGCGGGAGATGCCTTTGAGGGGCGTGACCGGGCGACTGGTGAACTGAAATGGACGGCAAAGCGCACCGACCTTATTTTTGGCTCAAATTCTGAGCTTCGGGCGCTTGCAGAGGTATATGCATGCGACGATGCAAAGGAAAAATTCATTGCGGACTTTGTAGCGGCATGGAATAAGGTAATGAACGCAGACCGTTTTGATGTAAAATAGTGGAGTAGGTTTCAATAAAATCTGGACAATACAAAGGAATATGCTATAATGAAAATAATTTAATCTGCAAAGGAGAGTTTAGCTATGATTCAAAAGAAAAGTGTAGGAATGTGTATTGTCCTAACTCTGATAACCTGCGGGATTTATGGCATTTACTGGTTTATCTGCCTTTCCAACGATGCAAACACGGCATCCAATACGTTTGGAACCTCCGGTGGGACAGCGTTTGTGCTGAGTCTGATAACCTGTGGGATTTATGGGATTTACTGGGCATACAGGCAGGGAGAGAAGATTGATGCGGCAAAAAGCAGAAGAGGGCTTCCATCCGGCAATAACGCAATTTTGTATCTGATTCTGGTTATCTTCGGTTTAGGTATTATTGCGTATGCATTGATGCAAAACGAGCTGAACCAGATGGCAGTTGATTAAATACAAAATAGAAGAAGCTGAATAGACAATAATAAAAACCGTAGTCTTATAAGGGCTACGGTTTTTGTTGCCGCAGCGTCTGATGGGGAAGGAGGCAAAAGGAGAGAGCAGATGACGTTACAACAATTAAAGTATGCGCTGGAGATAGCAGATTGCGGCTCTATGAATGAGGCGGCAAAACGGCTTTTTATTTCTCAGCCGAGCCTTTCTGAAAATATGAAGGAGCTTGAGCAGGAAATTGGCCTGCAGATCTTTCTTCGTTCCAACCGAGGGATTGTGATAACGCCGGAGGGCGAGGAATTTTTGGGATATGCCAGACAGGTCAACGAGCAATACGGCTTGCTTCGCGCGAAATACATTGAGAAGCAGACAAAAGAAAAATTCAGTGTATCCATGCAGCATTACACCTTTGCGGTCAAGGCATTTGTGGAGACGGTCAAGGCGGCCGGCATGGATCGCTATGAATTTGCCGCGCATGAGACGACGACCTATGATGTGATGGAAAATGTCAAAAATTTTAAAAGTGAGCTTGGAGTCTTATACTTAAACGACTTCAACGAAAAGGTTATGATGAAAATTATCCGGGAAAAGGGTTTGGAATTTGTAGAGCTCTTTTCCTGTGATACCTACGTTTATTTAAGTGCAGAGCATCCATTGGCAGATGCAGAGACGATTTCCATGGAGGAGTTGGATGCGTATCCTTGCCTGTCCTTTGATCAGGGGAAAAATCACTCCCTTTATCTTGCAGAAGAGATGAAAAGCACGTATGATTATAAGCGTTTGATTAAAGCCAATGACAGGGCGACGCTGCTGAATCTTATGATTGGGCTCAATGCCTATACGCTTTGCTCCGGAATCATCTGTGAGGAGCTAAACGGCAGCGACTACAGAGCAGTTCCCTTAAAGGAGAGCGAGAAGATGCGAATCGGCTATGTCAAGCGTAAGGGAGCAAAAATCAGCCATATCGGTGAAATATATATTGCAGAATTAGAAAAGTACCGCATGAAGATTATGTGACAGATATAGGTTTTGCCTATAGTAAGCCATTGGCTTTCTGTATTACCATCTTTGGGAAGATGCTGTTATAATAGCAATATCTTTTTTGTGGCACAAAAAGAAGGAGGAGTACTGGAGCAATGCCGGCAGTTGAAGTACGACATTTATATAAAACATTTCAGGCAAAGGAGGGAACGGTAGAAGCGTTAAAGGATGTCTCGCTTACGATAGAGGCGGGAGATATTTACGGAATTATCGGAATGTCCGGTGCAGGAAAGAGTACCTTGGTAAGATGCTTAAATTACCTTGAAAAGCCTACAAGCGGAGAGGTAATTGTTGACGGAAGGGACTTGGGCTCTCTTTCGGAAAAGGAAATGCGCATGCAGCGCAGCGATATCGCCATGATATTTCAGCATTTTAATCTTTTGATGCAAAAAAGCGTGATCGATAATGTATGCTTTCCGATGCAGATTCAAAAGAAAAATAAAAGGGCAAGCAGAGACAGAGCGTTAGAGCTTCTTAAAATCGTGGGCTTGGAGGAAAAGGCAAATGCCTATCCGTCTCAGCTTTCGGGAGGGCAAAAACAGCGTGTTGCAATTGCAAGAGCGTTGGCATCAGATCCGAAGATTTTGCTTTGTGATGAAGCGACTTCTGCATTGGATCCACAGACGACTTCTTCCATCCTGGAACTGTTAAAAGAGATAAATGAGAAGTATGAAATCACAATTGTGATTATTACGCATCAGATGTCAGTGGTTCAGGAGATTTGTAAGAATGTCGGAATTATTGACGGCGGCGAGCTGGTAGAAAAAGGAGAGGTTTTGGAAATCTTCTCCAACCCGAAAACAAAGAAGGCGAAAGAACTGATTTTATCCGGTTCGGAGAACGGAGCCCGGAAAGAATTACAGACATTGGAAAGTACAAAGATTGTTCGAATTGTATTTACCAGGCAGTCTTCTTTTGAACCGGTAATTGCGAACATGGTATTGAAATTTGCAACTCCTGTAAATATTCTCGGAGCGTCAACAAAGAATGTGGGCGGAATTGCAGCTGGCGAAA
>JAQXLR010000133.1 GCA_029012225.1 Clostridiales bacterium | reverse complement strand
AAATGCGGAGCTCCTTTCCCGTACCGGAAAGGACAGCACGATTTTCCTGCACTGTCTGCCTGCGGTAAAAGGAAACGAAGTGACTGCGGATGTATTTGAAAAGTATGCGGATGTTGTGTTTGATGAGGCAGAGAACCGTATGCATACGATTAAGGCAGTGATGCTTGCCACTCTCGCGGACTCAGATTTTTGATGGTAAGTCAAAATAGGAGAGATACGATGGAGAAGGAGTTAAAAGCGTATTGGGATGCCAAGCGATGGGATGGGAAGCTTCTTTATTTTCCTGTGGTGGATTCGACAAATACCAAGGCAAGGCAGCTTGCCTTTGAGGGATATCCATCAGGCACACTGATTGTCGCCGAGCAGCAGGAGGCGGGAAGAGGCAGAAACGGCAGAACTTGGATGTCCCCCAAGGGGGATGGGATATTTATGACATTACTATTAAGACCGGAGATTGCCCCTGCGAATGCATCTATGATTACTCTGGTAGCCGCAATGGCAACGACCGCTGCAATTGAAAAGAAAATGGGATGTCAGGCAAAAATCAAGTGGCCAAATGATATCGTGATAAGCGGAAAAAAGGTCTGTGGAATTTTAACGGAGATGAGCATGGAGAAAGATGCGATTCATCATATTGCAGTTGGCATTGGGATGAATGTGTATGACGAAGCATTTCCGAAAGAGATTGAGTCTGTCGCGACCTCCTTATATCTGGAGACGGGACAGAAGATTTCACGTGCAGAGCTGATTGTAGAAATACTGGAGAGGTTCGAGTATTATTATGCAATTTATCACCAGACTGAGGACATGAGCGGATTGCTTTCAGAGTACAATTTGCGTCTTGTAAACCTAGGACAGATGGTCAAGGTAATGGAGAGCAAAGCCCCCTTTGAGGGCAGGGCAGGGGGAATCACCTCTCGCGGAGAACTGATTGTAGATACGGCGGAGGGAAGAAAGCTCGTTTCTTCGGGAGAAGTATCGGTAAGGGGAATCTATGGATATGTCTGAAAAAGAGGAAGTGGTACTTTGCGGGGCGAGTGCCTATAGCAAGAAATATTATTTTAATGAGGAGTTTGACGGATTGCCCCAGCAGGTAAAGGATGAACTGAAAATTATGTGCGTACTGTTTACGGAAGACATCGGAGGTGTCTTTTGGGTCGCATTTGACGAAGGGGGAAATCTGGCATTTCGGACTTCTTCGGATGAAGGGGATTTGCTTTATGATGAGATTGGCTGTGGTCTCAAAATATGGGATTTACAGCGAACCAAGCGAGAGTTGATGGAAGCCCTTCAGATGTACTATAAGGTTTTGTATACCGAGCTTTGGGAAGAAGACCTTGAATAAAAAGGAGACAAGTGCCTATGATAATGGCGATTGATGTTGGAAATACAAATATAACAGTGGGTGTATTTGAGAAGGATGAGGTAATTGCGACCTTTCGTCTGACGACGAAAATGCCCAGAACATCCGATGAGTATGGAATCCTGCTCGTTGATTTGTTAGAGCAAAACAAGATTGGATGCGATGTGATTCTTGACGTTATCATCGCATCTGTTGTGCCGGATGTTATGCATGCGCTGGAGGGAGCACTGGTTAAGTACCTTGGAATCCGGCCGATGATTGTCGAGCCGGGTACAAAAACAGGGATTCGCATCGTAACAGAGAATCCAAGACAGATTGGTGCAGATCGTATTGTGGATGCGGCAGCAGCCTATGAACTGTATGGAGGACCGGTGCTGGTGCTCGATTTTGGAACGGCAACAACCTACGACTTGGTGGATAAGGACGGAGCTTTTGTGTCGGGCGTGACTGCTCCCGGAATCCGTATTTCTGCGAAGGCATTATGGGAAGATGCAGCTAAGCTCCCGGAGATTGAGATTCGAAAGCCGGAGAGCATTTTGGCAAAGGAGACGATTTCCTCTATGCAGGCAGGGCTTGTTTACGGACAGATTGGACAGACGGAATATATAGTAAAGAATATGATACGGGAAGCCGATATGGGGAAAGTCAAGGTTGTGGCTACCGGAGGGCTTGGACGCATTATTGCGAATGAGACAGACTGTATTGATGTGTATGATCCGAATCTTACACTAAAAGGTATGAATCTGATTTATAAAAAGCAGAATCGCAAGATGGGAAGGACCTTGGCTCGTACCGATTTGGAAAGAGAGACAGAGAGATAGAGGGCATGAGCGAAATCAAAAAGCTTAAGATTGGAAATGTGACATTAGAAAACAATCTGATATTGGCTCCCATGGCAGGCGTGACAGACCTGCCATTTCGCTTGCTTTGTAAGGAGCAGGGAGCAGGGCTGTTGTGTATGGAAATGGTAAGCGCAAAAGCAATTCTTTACAAAAATAAAAATACGGAAGAACTGCTTACGATTGATGAGAGAGAGCATCCCGTATCTCTTCAGCTTTTCGGGTCTGATCCGGATATTATCAGTGAGATTGCAAAGCAGATTGAAGATCGTCCCTTTGATATCCTTGATATTAATATGGGGTGTCCTGTGCCAAAGATTGTAAACAACGGAGACGGCTCTGCTCTTTTGAAAAATCCAAAGCTGGCAGGGGAAATCATAGAAAAGACTGCAAGAGCCATCAAAAAGCCTGTGACAGTAAAAATAAGAAAAGGGTTTGACGATACGAGCATCAATGCAGTGGAGATGGCTCACATTGCACAGGAATCGGGTGCGGCAGCAATTGCAATTCACGGAAGAACAAGAGAGCAATATTATGCGGGAAAGGCAGACTGGGATATTATTTACAAAGTAAAGCAGGCAGTGTCAATTCCGGTTATCGGAAACGGAGATCTTTGCACCGCGGAGGATGTGATTGCGATGGGCAGACAGACCGGCTGTGACGGGTTTATGATTGCGAGAGGAGCACAGGGAAATCCGTGGATTTTTTCGAGGCTTCTTCATTACTTTCGAACGGGGGAGATGAAAGAGAAGCCTCCCTTTGAGGAGGTAACACAGATGCTCCTTTGCCATGCAAAAATGCAAATTGAGGCAAAGGGAGAGTACACGGGAATGCGTGAAATCCGCAAACATGCTGCGTGGTATACGGCGGGATACCCAAACTCTGCGAGGCTGCGGGGCAGAATCAATGAGGTGGAAACTTTTTCTCAGTTGAAAGAATTATTTGAGGAAGTGCTGTCATATAATGAAAAAAAGTAATTGAGAAGAGGGAAGCGCATGCCTTATCCCAATCCGTTTCTTAAGAGCTTTGGCTCCATTTTTTCTTCTATTTTAAGAGAAAAAAGCCTGCGACCGGAGCAGTTAGAGCTTTGGGTCATTGATGAAGAGTCAAACGAGTATAGTATGTTTGAGCCGGCCGATGTCCGAGATGTGTTAGAGCAGCTTGCCGATGAGATAAACTTCCTTGGAATTTACACGGATCGCCCTGCATATTTTGAGGAATTTAAAGAAACAATGTATCAGGAAAACGGGCTGATTGTAACACTTTTTCCCAAACGCCAATTAAGATGTATCAAGGCCGGCACCGCCCCAAAGCTGGTATTAGATTTTGAGTGGGAGGGTGGTTGCTATGAGAAACAAATCTGCCGAAAGGCCTATTATATCCCGATTCATAAAAAGCCTTGGAAAATAGGGGAGAATCTTGACATTGCAGTGCCCATCAGTTATAATACTGTGATTGTTAAGAACGTACCAGACAGAAGAAAAAAGCCACATCGAGACAGATTTGAAGCAGCCTTTTACGGCTCATGACAGGAGAAGGCAGAGACTCCTCTGCCGCAGAAAAATAAATACAAGAAGGGTTGAAAACAATGGACAAGAAAAACATTCTGACTTATGAAGGACTAAAGAAACTGGAGGACGAGCTACAGGAGCTGAAGGTAGTACGCCGAAAAGAGATTGCGCAAAAGATTAAAGAGGCCAGAGAGCAGGGTGACTTATCCGAAAATGCAGAGTATGATGCAGCCAAAGACGAGCAGAGGGATGTTGAGGCTCGCATCGAGGATATTGAGAGAATCCTTAAGAATGCAGAGGTTGTGGTTGAAGAAGATGTTGATTTGGAGAAAATCAGCATTGGCTGCAATGTGAGAATCCTTGACTGTGAATTTAATGAGGAGCTGGATTATAAGATTGTGGGCTCGATGGAGGCAAACAGTTTAAAGGGGAAAATTTCAAATGAGTCGCCGGTAGGGAAGGCATTGCTTGGGAAAAAGGCCGGAGATATCGTGAAGGTGGAGACTCAGGCGGGAGAATTGGAATATAAAGTGCTTTCTATTCATAGAGCAAGATAAGGTATCCTTTTAGCAGGAAGACGAGGACGAATGGAGGAAAGAGATGGCAGATCAGAACAATAATCAAGACCTAAACCAGTTGCTGAAGGTTCGTTATGAGAAGCTGCATGAGCTGCAGGAATGTGGGAAGGATCCGTTTGTGATTACAAAGTATGATGTGACACACCATACAACAGACATCAAGGAGAATTTCGAAAAAATGGAAGGCAGCGAGGTAGCTCTTGCCGGTCGAATGATGTTTAAGCGTGTCATGGGAAAGGCATCCTTTTGTAATATCCAAGATTTGAAGGGGCGCATTCAGGCCTATGTAGCAAGGGATGACATCGGGGAGGAAGCCTATAAGGACTTTAAAAAGTATGATGTGGGCGATATCCTTGGCATTAAGGGGATTGTCTTTAAGACAAAGACGGGAGAGATTTCCGTTCATGTAAAGGAACTGACCTTGCTTTCCAAAAGCTTACAGATTTTACCTGAAAAGTTTCATGGCTTGACCGATACCGATACCAGATATCGTCAGCGATATGTAGATTTGATTATGAATGAGGAGGTAAAAGAGACATTTGTAAAGCGCTCTCGGGTCATCAGCAGTATCCGAAGATTTCTGGATGCGCAGGGCTTTATGGAGGTAGAGACTCCGATGCTGGTGCAAAATGCCGGCGGAGCGGCGGCAAGGCCGTTTGAGACGCATTTTAATGCGTTGGATGAAGAATTGCGCCTTCGTATCTCGTTAGAGCTGTACTTAAAGAGGTTAATCGTAGGAGGGATGGAGCGTGTCTATGAAATCGGGCGCGTGTTCCGAAACGAGGGACTTGATACCCGCCATAACCCGGAATTTACCTTGATGGAGCTCTATCAGGCATATACAGACTACCATGGGATGATGGATTTGACGGAAAACCTTTATCGCTATGTTGCGAGAGAGGTAACAGGCTCTGAGATTATTACTTACGGAGAGCATACATTGGATTTGTCCAAGCCATTCGAACGAATTACAGTGATAGATGCGGTGAAGAAGTATGCGAACGTAGACTTTGATAAGATATCAACAACAGAGGAGGCAAAAAAGGTCGCGGATGAGCACCATATTGAATATCAGAAGCATCATCAGAAAGGCGATATTTTAAATCTCTTCTTTGAAGAGTATGTAGAGCAGCATTTGATTCAGCCTACCTTCGTGATGGATCATCCGGTTGAGATTTCGCCTTTGACGAAGAAGAAGCCGGACAATCCTGATTATGTGGAACGCTTTGAGTTCTTTATGAATGGGTGGGAAATGGCAAATGCTTACTCCGAGCTGAATGACCCGGAGGATCAGAGGAAGCGTTTTGAGGCGCAGGAGGCCTTGTTTGCGGCAGGAGACGAGGAGGCGAATCATCTGGACGAGGATTTC
>JAQXLR010000132.1 GCA_029012225.1 Clostridiales bacterium | reverse complement strand
TGGATGGCATCCATGGCGAGGCCATGGTGCGGGTACGTATCGGTTACGGCAATCGTACCAAGGAGCTTTCCGAGCTTCCAAAGTCTTATCAGGAGGCAATCCTTGCGCTTAAGGTGGGGAGAACCTTTTATGCAGAAAGGGAGACGCTTTCGTATCGTCGTCTTGGAATCGGGCGCTTGATTTATCAGCTTCCGATGTCGCTGTGTGATATTTTTTTGCAGGAGGTGTTCGGCGAAAAAATACCGGAGCTGATTTGGGAGGAGGAGACGATGACGACGCTCCAAAAATTTTTTGAAAACAATCTGAATGTTTCGGAGACTGCAAGGCAGCTTTATGTTCACCGCAATACGCTGGTATATCGGCTGGAGCGGATGGAAAAGGAGCTTGGGCTTGACATCCGCAAATTTGAGGATGCCATGACCTTTAAGCTGGCAATGATGGTTCTTGCCCATAAGAATGACCAGAAGCAGGAACATACGAATTAGACAGGGAGAATCAAAATTTATGGCAAAGAAAACAGCTTATGATGAGCATAGTATATCTGTACTGGAGGGACTTGAGGCAGTTCGCAAGCGACCGGGAATGTATATCGGAAGTGTTTCCAGAAAGGGATTGAATCACCTGATTTATGAAATTGTGGACAATGCGGTAGACGAGCACCTGGCCGGAGCCTGCGATACGATTTTGGTCACACTGGAAGCAGACGGATCGTGCACGGTGGAGGACAATGGACGTGGTGTACCGGTAGGAATGCATGAAAAGGGTGTGCCGGCTGCACGGATTGTCTATACAACGCTCCATGCGGGGGGAAAGTTTGATGATGCCGCGTACAAGACAAGCGGGGGACTGCATGGTGTCGGCTCCTCGGTTGTCAATGCACTCTCCACCTATATGGACGTAGAAATCAGCAGAGAGGGCTATATTCATCATGACCGCTATGAGAGAGGAGTGCCTGTCGTAGCCTTAGAGAACGGTCTTTTGCCTAAGCTTGGAAAGACGAAAAAAACGGGAACGAAGGTAAATTTTCTTCCCGACCCGGAAATTTTTGAAAAAACCCGCTTTAAAGGGGAGGATGTAAAGAGCCGCATGCACGAGACGGCATACCTAAATCCGCAGCTTACAATTATCTATGAGGATCGCAGAGGAGCGGAGACAGAGCGCATCGTCTACCATGAGGAGGAGGGGATTAAGGGCTTTGTTGCTGACCTCAATAAAAATACGGAAGGACTGCATGAGGTCATTTACTTTAAGGGAGAGACAGAAGGAATCACAGTTGAGGCGGCATTTCAATATACCAATGAATTTCATGAAAATATTCTTGGCTTTTGCAACAATATTTTTAATGCCGAGGGTGGAACGCATATTACCGGCTTTAAGACGATTTTTACGACTGTCATCAACTCCTATGCCAGAGAGCTTGGCATTTTAAAGGAAAAAGACAGTAATTTTACCGGAGCGGATGTCAGAAGCGGGATGACGGCAGTCGTCTCGGTCAAGCATCCCGACCCGCGCTTTGAAGGGCAGACAAAGACAAAGCTTGACAATCAGGATGCCTCACGAGCGGTGGCAAAGGTAACGGGAGATGAGATACAGCTTTATTTTGATAAAAATTTGGAGGTGCTAAAGACTGTCATTTCCTGCGCCGAGAAGGCGGCAAAAATCCGAAAGAGTGAGGAGAAGGCAAAGACAAATCTGTTGACCAAGCAGAAGTTTTCCTTTGATTCCAACGGAAAGTTGGCAAACTGTGAGAGCAGGGATGCCTCTGTCTGCGAGCTTTTTATCGTGGAGGGAGACTCTGCGGGAGGCTCGGCAAAGACGGCGAGAGACAGAAGCTTTCAGGCAATCTTGCCAATCCGCGGGAAAATTTTAAATGTGGAGAAGGCAAGCATTGATAAGGTGTTGGCAAATGCGGAAATTAAGACGATGATCAATGCTTTTGGCTGTGGATTTTCCGAGGGCTATGGCAACGACTTTGACATCACAAAGCTGCGCTATGATAAAATTATTATTATGGCAGATGCCGATGTCGACGGAGCGCATATCTCGACGCTTCTTCTGACGCTGTTTTACCGATTTATGCCGGAGCTGATTTACGAGGGGCATATCTACGTGGCGATGCCGCCACTTTATAAGGCGATTCCTGCAAAAGGGGAGGAGGAGTACCTTTACGATGACGCCGCTTTGGAGCGTTATCGAAGAACGCAAAAGGGCAGCTTTATCCTGCAGCGATACAAGGGACTTGGAGAGATGGATGCCGAGCAGCTTTGGGACACAACGCTGAATCCGGAAACCAGAATGCTAAAGCGTGTGGAGATTGAGGACGGACGCATGGCCTCTGATATTACGGAGCTTTTGATGGGAAATGATGTTCTGCCAAGAAAAATGTTTATCTATGAGCACGCACAGGATGCAGATGTAGACGCATAGCAGAGCGCTTAGAGCCGGGATGAGAAGATAGAAAAAGGAGAGATCGGACATAAATGAGACAGGAAGAACAGATTATCCGCACGGAATACTCTGAATTGATGCAAAAATCCTATATTGACTATGCCATGAGCGTCATCATCGCCAGAGCCCTGCCGGACGTGCGGGACGGCTTAAAGCCGGTACAGCGTCGTACACTCTATGATATGCATGAGCTAGGGGTACGATATGACAAGCCGTATCGTAAGAGTGCCCGTATTGTCGGAGATACCATGGGTAAATATCATCCGCACGGAGACAGCTCCATCTATGGTGCGCTTGTGGTAATGGCGCAGGAGTTTAAGATGGGGATGCCGCTTGTAGACGGTCACGGCAATTTTGGCTCGATTGAGGGAGACAGTGCGGCTGCGATGCGTTACACGGAGGCGAGATTAAAAAAGCTGACGCAGGAAGTCTACCTTGCAGACCTTGATAAGGATGTGGTAGATTTTGTGCCAAACTTTGATGAGACGGAAAAGGAGCCTGCCGTACTTCCGGTAAAGGTTCCGAATCTCTTGCTAAACGGAGCGGAGGGCATTGCGGTCGGCATGACGACAAGCATTCCTCCCCAC
>JAQXLR010000131.1 GCA_029012225.1 Clostridiales bacterium | reverse complement strand
GAAGCGCTCTTTTCTATTTTGCATAAATTAGAAGTGTTCTAATTCCATTATAGCCTCTTTCCTTAATTTGTCAAGTGCTGACTGCAAACTTGACGACATAGGATATAGAAAGAGCGATGTAGGAAGGGAGCAGATGGAATGCGGGAGGAACAGGAAAAACAAAAAGAGCAGGAAGAGACGGTGTTTGCGGAAAAGGAGGATGAAATCTGCTATGAATATCAGGGCTACGCTGTTTATGCGCATTTTACCGGGCGAAAGACACTGGCACAATGCATCAGGGAGCTGGCAGAGCGCAGTATGATAGAATGAGACAAAATAGGAAACGTTATCGGGCAGGAATCTATTGCCGTATCTCCGTAGAAGAGAGGGAGAAGGTGGGAGAATACAGCAACAGCATCTGCTCTCAGATTCAGATGGCAAGGGACTATATTGCCGGGAAAAAGGATATTACCGAGGAAGAGCTTTATGTCGATGAAGGGGCATCGGGAGGCAATTTTGAGCGGGCAGAATTTCGAAGAATGCTGGCAGACATGGAGCTTGGCAGAATCAATATGGTCATTTTAAAGGATCTATCTAGGCTTGGCAGAGCGCATATGGATACCGCCTATTATCTGGGGAAATATTTCCCAGTCAGGCAGATTCGTGTTGTCGCTTTGCTGGATGGCTATGATTCTTTGTGGGGCATATATGATGAATTGTCGGAGATCAAGCTTCTGCTCAATGACATGTATCTTCGCGAAATTTCCTTGAAAATCAAAGCGTCAATACGGGCAAAAAGACGGATGGGAGAATATACGCAAAAAGAGCCTCCGTTTGGCTACAAAAAGAGCAAAGAGATACACAATCATATTGAGCCGGATGCTTATGCGGCAGAGATTGTCTGCAGAATTTATCGGATGTATCTGGATGGATACGGATGTACAAAAATTGCAAGGATTCTAAATGAGGAGAATGTTTTGGCACCGGCAAAATATAAGCAGGAGGTTTTAAAAATAGGATGTGCACAAAAGACAGGGAGGGGGCTCTGGCTTGCCTCGTCTGTTCGAGAGATTTTAAAAAATCCAATCTATATGGGGGCGATTGCCATACGCAAGAGAGAAAAAGAGCTTGTGCCAAATGCACACGAGCCAATTATCTCAGAGGAGGAGTTTTACCGGGCGCAAAAGAGACGGGAGGAAAATCGTATTTCCTATTTTGATAGCAAGGGAAAACCGCAAGGCAGGCGCATACCTTACCCTGCGCCACATAAATATGTGGGCTTGCTGTTTTGCGGGAAGTGTAAAGCAGTGATGCGTAAGCGATATCGCAGTACGCTAAGAGACTATGACGGATACGTGTGTGGCTTTCATCAAAAAATGGGAAAGCATTGCTGCGAACAGAATTATATTGCATTTGAAAAGCTCGATGAGCTGCTTGTATTTGTCTTGAATCAGCAGATGAGGAAAAGGCGGGAGGAATCGGAGCAGCTGATGCTTGAGATTACAAGAGCAAAGCAAAAGCAAAAGTCAAAGCAGGCTTTCGGACTGCTGTCTTTGGAAAGAAAAATTGTCCGAAATGGACAAGAGAAGAAAAAAGCATATGAGCAGCTTTTGGATGGACTTCTCTCAAGGGAAGCGTATCTGGAAACAAAGCAAAGGTGTCAAAAGGAGGAGGAGCAGGCGCAAAGAGAGCTTTCGGTGCGGAGAGAAGAAGAACAAAAGCGACAGAAAAGGAAAGAGAAAGTGATGCAGTGGATGGAAGACCTCTGCCGTGGGAGCATCACAGCAGAGCAGCTGGAGGGAGACTTCTTAACAGCGCTGCTTGACAAGGTTTATGTCTATCCGAATCACAAAATTGAGGTCTATTTTACGTTTGAAAGGGGAGAATTTCTCTGCAGGTAAGCAAAAGCAGCGTGGGACATTTCTGGAAAAGAAATTTTTGGGAAGTGTCCTTTTGCGTGTATCAAGAGTCAGGCTTATTCTTATGGGAAGAAAGCAGAGCAGGAGAACAGATAGGACAAGGTCTTCTGCCATAAGATGTAAAAATCGGAAGAAGTAAAGGTGCAGAATGTATCGAATGGCAGCCTATTGCCGCCTGTCAAAAGACGACGGCGAAAATAAAATCAGCGAAAGCATTGAAAATCAGCTGAAATTGATTCGGGAATATGTGGAGAAGTCGGAGGATATGAAGCTGGAAGATATTTACATTGATGATGGTTACTCCGGACTTTATTTCACAAACAGACCAGAATTTCAGCGAATGATGGAGGATATTTATAAGGGGAGGATTCAGGGGGTCATTTCAAAGGACATTTCCCGTCTGGGACGTGAGCATATTGAAACAAGCAATTATATGGAACGTGTTTTTCCTACGCTTGGAATCCGCTATATTGCAATTTTGGATGGGGTGGATTCACTGTCAAATAAAAATGAGGAGCTGGCGCAGTTTAAGACGCTGTTGAATGACATGTATAGTCGTGATATCTCAAAAAAGATTCGGGGCTCTCTATTGACGCAGAAAAAGAGCGGACAGTTTGTTTCCGGCTTTGCTCCTTACGGTTACATCAAAAATCCAGAGGATAAGCACCATTTTTTAATAGATGAGGAAGCGGCAGAAATCGTACAAAGAATTTTTTCTCTGTATCTGCAGGGGCATTCTGTGGATGGAATTGCAAAGCAGTTAAACGAGGAGGGAGTATTAACACCATCTGAGTATAAAAGGCAGGTGCAGGGGCTTCGGTATGTGAATGCGAGGGAAATGCCGGGTGCAAAGGCTTGGACGTACCCGACAATTCATGCGATTCTGCGAAACCGGGTTTATACAGGAGCTATGGTACAGCACAAATCGGAAAAAATTTCTTATAAAATCGATAAGTGCAGATACATACCGCAAGAGGAGCAGTATATCGTAGAAGGGATGCATGAGCCGATTGTTACGAATGAGACCTTTCAACTGGTACAATCAGTCAGAAAGAAGCGGGCACGCACCTCCGGCTTTCGGTGTGAGAAAAAGGGAGGAAATCCCTATGCGGGTATTCTCGTCTGTGGGGATTGCGGGTCTCATCTACAGAGAGTAACCGGCCGGAACGGATATGAGTGCAGCTCTTATCATAAAAAGGGAAACCAGCTGTGTTGCTCTCATTTTATAAGGAAGGAAATCTTAGATTCCGTTGTGAAGCAGGAAATAAAAAGGCAGGTAGCGCTTGCTCTGGGAGAGCGAGAGAAAGAGGACATACGAAAGGCGGCAGATTGGAGTGGGAAGGCGGAGAGAGGACGAAAAAAGGCAGAGCGGCAAATCGTGCAGCTGCAGAAGAAGCTCTTTTCCATTCAAAGATATCAAAAGAAGACATACGAAAGCTATCTGGATGGACTTCTTAATAAAGAGGAATACGTTTCTTATCAGGAAGCGTATAAAAAGGAGGCCGTATTTGTTAGCAATAAGCTGGCGCAGTTGCAGACTAAGAGCAATAGGCTTGCGAAGGGAGCAGGGGAGACAGGAAGATGGCTTGAGGTATTGATAGAAAAAGGGGTTCTGAAAGAGGCAACAAGGGAACTTGTGATAGGACTTATTGAAAAAGTAAAGGTAAATGGCGATAAGAGCATTGAGATAGAATGGAAGTATCAGTCGCCTTATTTGCAAAACAAAAGCTTCCCTTTTTGATACGGCTCTCATACCGGTACCTCACTGATCGAGACTTTTTTAGACGACATTGCCAATTACAGGAGGATTTCGATTGTAATTGGCAGCGGAAATGAGGGTGCGGCGGCAGCGCATACGGCAGGAAATGTAACAATGGGACAGACAAAGCGTGTGGAGCTTGCAGTAGGAGAATATGAGGCGGGATTGAATTTACAGATATGGAAGTCCTATACGGATGAGATTGCAGTCTCTATTCGCCATCCGAATGGGAGCATCGTAGGGCCGATTCGGAGAGTACAGGAGGCACAGCGGTTTCGTCTGGGGAATACAGAGCTTTTATGCTATTACGGAGAGCCAAGTCCGTATAGTATTTTTCAGGAGATTTATTTTGATTTTATTCCGATTGGATCCTACATTGACAGCGGAATATGGGAGATTTGGCTGACACCGCAAAAGATTGTGCAGGGTGTCTACCGCATGTGGCTTCCCGCAGGAGGTGTTACGGGCTTGGGAACAGGCTTTTTGCTGCCGACAGAGGAGACGACTCTTACCATTCCGTCCACGGCGCAAAAGGTGATTACCGTTGGAGCCTATGATGCTCATTTTGACCAGCTTGCCGCTTTTTCAGGAAGGGGATATCCCGGAGAGACGAATCAGGCAAAGCCGGATCTTGCTGCTCCCGGTGTCGATATTATATCCTGTGCACCCGGTGGAGGCTATACCTCACGCACCGGCACCTCCATGGCGACACCGTTTGTCAGTGGCAGCGCAGCTCTTTTGATGCAGTGGGGCATTGTTGACGGAAACGACGCTTATCTTTATGGGGAGAAGATAAAGGCATATCTGATTCGAGGGGCAAGACATCTTCCGATGCTGACCGAATATCCGAATCCTCAGCTTGGATGGGGCGTGTTGTGTTTAAGGGATAGTCTCCCGATTTAAATTTGGGAATATCAAGAGGAGTCTGAACTTTTCAGGGGAAGAGCTCAGTCAGCTCTTTTCGTGAGGTAATCGGATAAGCCGTTACCGGAGAGCTGGAAGCGGTAGACGCAGTATTGCGGCATCATACCGCACACATCAAATACCTGTCTATGTACCGAACGCCGGAAGTGCGGGAAAACCGCAATTAAGAGGAAGATTTTTCTAGTAAAGACAGAGAAAAAAAGGTAAAATGTGATTCTTTTCAGATGTAGACATTCAACCAGCAGCACCTGAACTGCATTTCTTAGATTGGTTTGAATGTTGGCTCGATGGAAATGAAGATTACTTTAGAATAGGATCATTTAACAGTTATAGAAAAAGAAACAGAAAAATTACAGACAATTGGTTGACTTTTGAAATGGAATTTGATATTCTCATAAAAAATTAGTTGAAACTAACTAGAGAGATATGAAATAAAAGCAATGCAATGAAAGGTGCATAGTTTGCCATTACCTTTAAGGTGGTAGAGGATATGGGCGTATTTAAGAGCGGTGGATATGCCATTGGCAGTATGGGATGACAGAGCAGAAGGTGCTTTGTCACTTGGTTAGATACAACTAACATAATGACAAATACTTTTGGATTAGGAAAGGAAGGTCGGGGAAATGAGCGAAAAAAGAAAAAAACTGTTTGTGGGGATTACATTGGCTTTTTGCCTCCTGCTCTTTGGCAAGCGGCTTACGGGGGAAATATTCCATGCCATTTTGGGGATATTGTTTACAGGCATGATGGTACTGCATGCACAGAAACGTGCCGGAAAACGAAAGCAAAAGCGATCTGTTCAGGTAGTGGACGGAGTGAGCTTACTTGCCTTAGCGGTCGTGTTTTTCAGCGGAATGCTGCTGCATCCGCTGCAGGGCACGATAGGGCTTTTGATTCTGCATAAGCTGTCAGCCGTCGTTTTCGTGCTGGCTATGCTTGCGCATGTGCTGCAGCATAGACAGAAAAATAGATAGATTCATCTTCTTGCCGGGATGAGAATGGATAAGAATAAAATGGAGTAAGTCTGCGAGCGAGGAGGTTTTTCAGGCAAGAGAGACTTGACACAAGAAGAAGAGAAGGTAAAATAGAAAGGTAGAACATAGCAATAGAAGAACGGCAATGCGATAAAACGCTTCGAAATGGGAGGATTGTATGGATTACGCAAAGGAGTCACTGAAGCTGCACAAGGAGTGGAAAGGAAAAATAGAGGTAGTTGCATCCGTACCGGTGGAAAACGAGCAGGATCTCTCGCTTGCTTATACACCCGGCGTTGCACAGCCCTGCCTTGAAATAGAAAAAGAGGTGGAAAAAAGCTATGAGCTGACACGCAGACATAATCTATGTGCAGTCATTACAGACGGTACGGCAGTGCTTGGCTTAGGAGACATCGGACCGGAGGCGGGGATGCCGGTTATGGAGGGAAAATGTGTGCTGTTTAAGGCCTTTGGCGGAGTCGATGCGTTTCCGCTTTGCGTGAAATCAAAGGATGTAGATGAAATTGTAGAAACCATTTATAACATATCCGGAAGCTTTGGCGGCATCAATCTGGAAGACATCTCGGCACCGCGCTGCTTTGAGATTGAGCGAAAGCTAAAGGAGAGATGCGACATTCCAATCTTTCATGACGATCAGCACGGAACAGCAGTCATTACACTGGCAGGTCTTTTAAACGCATTAAAGGTGGTCGGAAAAAAGAAGGAGGAGGTAAAGATTGTAACCTCCGGTGCGGGAGCGGCGGCAGTGTCGATTGTCAAGCTGCTGTTAAACGCAGGCTTTGGGGACGTGGTTATGTGTGACCGTCAGGGTGCCATCTATAAGGGACGCGATGGCTTAAACTGGATTAAGGAGGAGATGGCAGAGGTTACAAACAGGCAGGGAGCAAGGGGAAGCCTTGCAGATATGCTTGTAGGTGCCGATATCTTCATTGGCGTGTCAGGGCCTGGCACTGTGACGACGGAGATGGTAAAGACCATGAACCGTGATGCCATTATTTTTGCCTGTGCAAACCCGACACCGGAAATTTTTCCCGAGGATGCAAAGGCAGGAGGCGCAGCTGTCATTGCCACGGGGCGGAGTGATTTCCCAAATCAGATTAATAATGTTCTGGCATTTCCGGGGATTTTCCGAGGAACTTTTGATGTCAGAGCGCGTGATATCAACGAAGAGATGAAAATGGCTGCAGCAAAAGCGCTTGCCTCTCTGATTGGAGAGGAGGAGCTGAATGCAGAATACATCATTCCAAAGCCATTTGATAAGAGAGTCGGAGCAGCGGTTGCAAAGGCAGTTGCCGATGCGGCAAGAAAGACGGGTGTGGCAAGGATATAGAGAAAAAGTGTCGCAATAGGTCAAAAGGAAAGGATACGAAAAAGCGGAGCTGTCACAGGAAAGAATGCGTGCACAGCTCCTTTTCTATGTAAAAGTCGGCACTGCCGCTGTCATAGCGAGCACTTTTGGGACGATCAAACAAAAATGCAGAAACTGTAAAATAAATCTTGAAACGGTCTATATCTTGTGTTAGTATGCTGAAAGAACACAATAAATTGTGGGTAAGGGAGAAAGGAGTTCCAAAAGAAAGATGCAAATCAGGAAGAGAAACAAGTCAGAGGAAGGCTATTGCGCAGAAAAAATAAAGGCTGCGATCGCAAAGGCCTTCGCCAGTGTTTCCAGCACAATTGAGGAGGAGGAGCTGAATCGCCTGCTTATCCTAGTAGAGCAAAAATTTCCGAAGGATCGGGAGGAGCAAGTCCTTCTTACCGTAGAAGAGATTCAGGATTTGGTAGAACGGACTCTGATGGAGGAGAACTACTACAACGAGATGAAAAGCTATATCCTGTATCGTCAGGAGCGGACAAAAAAGAGAAAGTCAAGAGAGCGTATCTTGGCAGAGTTTGCTTTTGTGCCGGAGCTGGAGACTGTTTTGGAGGAGATACAGAAAGAATTTTTGCAGGAGGAATACGAGCTGGAGCATTTGCTGGGAAAGTTTCGTTCTATCTGCAGACCGGGACTTTCGGAGAAGGAAAAGCTGTCGATTTTGACAAGAGCGGCAGTTGAGCTGACGACGATGGAAGCGCCCGGCTGGGAAAAAATTGCTGCACGCATTCATATGATTGCCTTTGAGCGTCGCGTAAAGAAGCATATGGAGGAGCAGCAGATCCATAGCTTTTATGAAAAAATCCTGTATCTTACCGAGCAGGGCTTGTACGGAGAATATATCTTAGACCATTATACCCAGGAAGAGGTGGAGCTCTTTGCCACCTGGCTTGCACCGGAGAGAAACGGTCTGTTTACTTATTCGGGTCTTGATTTGCTGATGAACCGGTATGTAATCTGTACAAGACAGAGGATTCCGTTGGAGACGCCGCAGGAGATGTTTATGGGAATTGCCATGCATCTTGCCATGAAGGAGAAAAAAAATCGAAGCGAATGGGTAAGGCGCTTTTATGATATGCTAAGCCTCCTGCAGGTTACGATGGCGACGCCGACGCTTTCCAATGCAAGAAAGCCATTCCATCAGCTTTCTTCCTGCTTTATTGATACGGTTCCGGACAGTCTGGAGGGAATTTACCGCAGCATTGATAATTTTGCGCAGGTCAGCAAGCATGGCGGCGGAATGGGCATGTATTTTGGCAAGGTAAGAGCAAACGGAAGCATGATTCGCGGCTTTGAGGGAGCAGCGGGCGGTGTGATTCGCTGGATTCGTCTTGCAAACGATACGGCAGTCGCAGTTGACCAGCTTGGAGTAAGACAGGGCTCGGTTGCGGTTTATCTCGATGTGTGGCATAGAGATTTGCCGGAATTTTTAAATATTAAGACAAACAACGGTGACGATCGAATGAAAGCGCATGATGTTTTTCCGGGCATCTGCTATCCGGATTATTTCTGGAAGCAGGTACAGGAAAACATAGACGGGGACTGGTATCTGATGTGTCCGCATGAGATTCTTGTGACAAAGGGCTATGCGCTTGAAGATTGCTATGGGCAGGAGTGGGAGGAAAAATACCTCGATTGCGTAAGGGATATGCGGATTCAAAAGAGGATTATTCCGATCAAGGATTTGATTCGCCTTTTGATCAAAAGCATGGTGGAAACGGGCACACCCTTTGCCTTTAACAGAGATCATGTCAATCGTGCAAACCCAAACAAGCATAAGGGAATGATTTATTGCAGCAATCTCTGCACGGAAATTGCACAAAATATGAGTGCCATCGACCAGATTGAGCAGAGGATTGAGACAATAGAAGGAGAGACGGTGGTTGTGACCGTCACAAAGCCGGGAGAGTTTGTGGTCTGCAATCTTGCCAGCCTTTCGCTCGGAAGAATTGCGGTAGAAGAAAAGGGCGAGATTGAGCGGATTGTGCAGAGTGCGGTAAGGGCGCTTGACAATGTAATAGACCTCAACTTTTTCCCTGTACCCTATGCAAAAATCAACAATCAAAAATACCGTCCCATCGGGCTTGGCGTAAGCGGCTATCATCATATGCTGGCAAAGCGGCAGATTGCATGGGAGAGCGAGGAGCATCTGGCTTTTACGGAAAAGGTCTTTTCGGATATTCACTATGCGGCGATTTTGGCAAGCTGTGAGATTGCCGAAGAAAAAGGAAGCTATACTTACTTTGAGGGCAGTGACTGGCAGACAGGAGCCTATTTTGCGCAGAGAAATCTGACGGAGGGCAGATGGCAGAGCTTAAAGGAGCGGGTGGCAAAATCCGGTCTTAGAAACGGCTATCTGATGGCGATAGCCCCGACAAGCAGTACAAGCATGATTTCCGGAACGACAGCAGGGATTGATCCCGTGCTGAATAAGTATTATCTGGAGGAGAAAAAGGGCAGCCTCGTTCCAAGAGTTGCACCGGATTTGGAGGAAGCCTTCTGGTATTATAAAAATGCACATTACATGGATCAAACGTGGTCTATCAGAGCCTGCGGAATCAGACAAAGACACATTGATCAGGCGCAGAGCATGAACTTATATATCACAAATGAGTATACCTTCCGCAAGCTTTTGGATTTGTATCTGCTCGCATGGAAGGAAGGGGTAAAAACGATTTATTATGTCCGCTCAAGGAGTCTTGAGGTTGAGGAATGCGAGGTATGCTCGTCGTAAGATGATTGGATGGAGGTTCGAATGTCAAATTTAACAAAAAAGCCACTCTTTAATCCCGACGGAGACATTGATGTCAGAAGCCGTAGGATGATAGAAGGAAATACGACAAACTTAAATGATTTTAACAATATGAAATATGGCTGGGTCAGCGACTGGTATCGTCAGGCGATGAACAATTTTTGGATTCCGGAAGAGATTAATCTTGGAAAGGATGTCAGTGATTACAGAAAGCTGCCCAAGGCAGAGAGGAGAGCCTACGATAAGATTCTCTCCTTCCTGATTTTTCTGGACAGCATCCAGACGGCAAACCTGCCGAATATCGGCGAGTATATTACGGCAAATGAGTGCAATCTCTGTCTTTCGATTCAGACCTTTCAGGAGGCGGTGCACAGCCAGAGCTACAGCTATATGCTGGACACCATCTGCGAGCCGCAGGAGCGCAACGAGGTCTTGTATCAGTGGAGAGAGGATACACATCTTTTGGAGCGCAATACCTTTATCGGAAATCTTTATAATGAATTTCAGGAAAAAAAGAGCAAGGAAGTGTTTGTAAAAACGATGGTTGCAAACTATATTCTGGAGGGCATCTATTTTTACAGCGGCTTTATGTTCTTTTACAACTTAGGGCGCAACGGGAAGATGCCGGGTTCTGTGCAGGAAATCCGCTACATCAACCGCGATGAGAATACGCATTTGTGGCTGTTTCGCAATATGCTGATGGAGCTGGAGAAGGAGGAGCCCGAGCTTTTTACCGCGGAGCACAAGGATGTCTACCGTGCCATGCTAAAGGAGGGCTGTGAGCAGGAAATCCGTTGGGGACATTACGTGATAGGCGATGAGGTTTCCGGCTTAAATCGAGATATGGTAACCGATTATATCCGTTATCTGGGGAATCTAAGATGCAGAAGCATCGGTCTTGCGCCCATCTATGAAGGCTATGGTAAGATTCCGGAGAGCATGCAGTGGGTGGAGGAATATGCCAATGCCAACATGATTAAGACCGACTTTTTTGAGGCAAAAAGCACTGCCTATGCAAAGAGCAGTGCGCTGGTGGATGACCTGTAAGCCTTGATGCGCATAAAAGTGCTGCTTGAAAGAGATGACTTGGAAGAAAGAAGAAGCGAATCTCCAAGACAAATCTAAAAAGCAGCACGTTTGCTGTTGTCCATTGCACAAAAGAGTGTTGCTATGCCAGGCTTGAGAAATGGAAAAAGCGGGTGGAAGAAAAAGCCTATAGCGTGATTGTAAGCTCCACCGGACAATGGTCAGAGCCCAAAACATCCGAATGGATTTTGGCGCCAAGAAGCACATCATTTAGTCTGGCAGAGGTAATAAAATAGTCAATGCGCCACCCGGCATTTTTCTGCCTTGCCTGAAAGCGGTAAGACCACCAGGAATAGGCGCCCTGCAGATCAGGATAAAAATAACGGAACGTATCGGTAAACCCGGCAGATAAAAAGCGGGTCATTTTCTCTCTCTCCTCATCGGAAAAGCCTGCATTTTTGCGGTTTGTCTTTGGATTCTTCAGGTCAATTTCCTCATGCGCAACATTCAAATCTCCGCAGAGAATAATCGGCTTTTTTTCGTCTAAGCCTTTGATATAGGACAAAAAGTCATCCTCCCAGGTCATGCGGTAAGGGAGTCTTGCCAGCTCGTTCTGTGAGTTGGGCGTATAGCAGGTAATCAAATAAAAATTCTCGTATTCCAGGGTGATGACACGTCCCTCCGTATCATGCTCCTCTATACCGATTCCATACGAGACAGACAAGGGCTCGTGCTTTGCAAAAATGGCAGTGCCGGAATAGCCTTTTTTTTGTGCGTAATTCCAATATTGCCTGTACCCCGGCAAATCAAGTGTAATCTGTCCCTCTTGCAGCTTTGATTCTTGTATGCAAAAAAAATCTGCATCAATTTCCTGAAAAAAGTCCAAAAAGCCTTTTTGCATGCATGCACGCAGGCCGTTTACGTTCCATGAGATAAGCTTCATCAAAAAATCCTCCTATTGTATGTTTCCTGTTTCGAATTGTCAAACATCACGTTGGTTATCATGCTGTTTGTATATTCTAACAAGCGTTTTCGCCAAAGTCAACGGCTTTCCCCTTCGAAAGTTTTGACTTGAAAGACGCACTGCGGTTTTTTATAATGAGAAAGAATAACGAAAAATAGGGAGGAATCCATGACGATATTGGAGTTGAGGGAGGCGGACGGCAAAATTCGCCAAATTGAAATAAGCGATGCGGAACAGACCTTACTTACGATCCTAAGAGAAAGACAGATTTATCTGGATGCACCCTGCGGAGGTAAGGGAAGCTGCGGCAGATGCCGGGTGCGATTTTTATCAGGCGCACCTGCGCCGAGCGAAAAAGAGAAGGGGCGATTAAGCAAAGAGGAGCTTGCAGGAGGGATTCGTCTTGCCTGCGCAGCCCACCTGACATCAGATTGTACCGTAGAGCTTTTACAGAGTGGACAGGAGGCGATTGCAGCCGTTACAGGCAGTTCGATAAGAGAGAACCCGTCCGCTGGAAGGAGAAAGCAGGCATCGGGAAGCGAGCCGTATGGCATTGCGATTGACATCGGAACGACAACACTGGCGGCATCTCTTGTTTCGCTGCAAACATCAGAGGTTCGAAATACCGTGACGGAGGTCAACCATCAGCGAAGCTACGGAGCAGATGTGATTTCCCGCATTCAGGCATCCAATGAGGGAAAGGGGGAAGCGCTTCGAGAGAGCATTCGCCAGGATCTGCGGCATATGGTAGAAAGACTTACGGAGCAAGAAGGAATTGGCACAGAGGCTCTTGCTAAAATTGTGATTGCGGCAAATACGGCAATGTGCCATCTGCTGTTGGGCTTTTCCTGTGAAAATCTGGGCAACACACCGTTTCTTCCGGTCGATATTTCTCTGATTAGGCGAAGTGCGGCAGAGGTGTTGGATATGAACCGTGAGGCACTTCGGGCAGAGCTTTTGATTGTACCGGGGATTTCTGTTTTTGTGGGAGCGGATATTGTGGCCGGGATTTATGAGACCGGTATGGCTGAGCGTGAGGAGGTGGCGCTGCTTTTAGATATCGGGACAAATGGCGAGATGGTAATCGGAAATCGAAACAGACTTCTTGCCACATCTACGGCTGCGGGGCCGGTGTTTGAGGGAGGGGGCATCTCCTGTGGTGTTCCGGGAATTTCGGGGGCCATCACACATGTTGCGATAAAAAAGAAGCTCTGGCGCGGAAGATACGCCTTTGCTCCGGATATTGAGACAATCGCAAAAAAGCCTCCGATTGGGCTCTGTGGAACAGGGATTATTGATACCGTAAGTGAATTAATTCGCCATGGGCTGATCGATGAAAACGGAACGCTGGCAGAGGAATTTTTTGAGGAAGGCTTTCCGGTTGCAGGAGAGGAGGAAGGCAGCAGCATTTTCTTCACGCAGAGGGACATCAGGGAAGTGCAGATGGGAAAGGCAGCAATCTGTGCAGGTCTTAAGACCTTGATTGCGGAATACCAGATGGAGCCGTCACGCATCTATTTGGCAGGAGGCTTTGGCACCTGCATGGATGTTGAGAAAGCCATTCGTATTGGTCTTTTTCCGGAGAGCTTTGCGGGAAAGGTAACGGCAGTCGGAAACAGTTCCCTGTCGGGAGCCGTTCGCTTTTTGCTGGAAGGAGAGGCGGCAGAGAAGAAAACAGAGGCAATTGCAGCAGCCTCTGAGGAAATGAATCTTGCAATGCATACAGGCTTTCAGGATACCTATCTGGAAGAGATGTTTTTTGTTTCATAGGAGAGAACCCGCTATGCAGAAATGAGGCGCAATGACAGAAATCTATTATGCGAGGCTTACTCCGCTGTATGCGGAGAGAATATTTGGGAAGAGTCTGCTCCTGTTGCCGGAGCTTAGAAGAAAAAAGATAGAGAGATATCGCCATTTGGAGGATCGATGCCGAAGCCTTGGGGCAGGACTTTTGCTGGAGGAGGGACTTAGGAGGAGAGGCTTTACCCTGCTGGATGGAGTGAGAGACTGCAAAAAGATTGCGATTGTAGAAGGGGAGCATGGAAAACCATATTTTAGCGGATGCCGGGAGCTTTTTTTTAATTTGTCGCACGCCGGAAACTACGCTGTGGCGGCATTTTCGGAAAAAGAGATTGGGGTGGATATTGAGTGTCTGGGCAGGTATCGGGAAAGCATTGTCAGGCGTTTTTTTTGTGAGGACGAGAAGGCTTATCTGGATGCTGCAGAGGATACCGAGCAAGCTTTTTTGGAAATCTGGACCAAAAAGGAGAGCTACATCAAGGCGCTGGGCAGGGGAATCAGCCTGCCGTTGGATAGCTTCTCATCGCTGGAGAGCAGACCTCCGATTCGAACCTGGAGCAAGCCGGAAGGCTACTGTATTTCTGCCTGTGGAAGCGAGGTATGGAGTGCAAAGCTTTTTGAGCTTGATTTTGAGGCGGACTTGGAGAAACTATTTGACGGAATATTTTAAAGTATTTTATAATAATCCAAGATACAGACTATAGAAAAGGTGGAAATTTTCGCATGTATGATGAATTAACCGAGCAGGATATCAAAAGAATCGAGGACGAGATTGCGTACCGAAAGCTCGTTGTAAGAAAGCAGGCAATTGAAGCGGTCAAAGAGGCGCGGGCACAGGGCGATTTGAGTGAAAATTTCGAATATTATGCCGCAAAAAAAGATAAAAATCAAAATGAGAGCCGAATTCGTTATCTCGAGAAAATGCTTCGGACAGCGAAGATTATCTCCACAGATTCCGCGGAGGACGAGGTGGGAATCAACAATACGGTTACCGTGTATTTTGAGGAGGAGGACGAGGAGGAAGTTTATAAGATTGTGACGACAGTCAGAGGAAACTCCTTAAAGAATCGCATTACCAATGAGTCTCCGCTTGGAAAAGCACTGCTTGGACATACGGTGGGAGATAGAATTCAAGTCAAAGTGAATGAAGAATATTCTTATTTCGTAGTCATACGAAAGATTGAAAATACAGTGGACGATGGAACCGAAAAATTACGGAGCTTTTAGAGAAAGGAGTTTTTGATGAGACTGACAGAGCTGTTAAACTCAGACAAGATTACGATTTCCTGCGAGCTGTTTCCGCCAAAGCAGGGAGCACAGCTGGAAAACTACCGAAACATTGTAAGGGATATGGCAAAATTAAAGCCGGCCTATATGAGTGTAACCTATGGTGCAACAGGTGGAACCTCTGACTATACCGTTGAGCTTGCCGATGAGGTGCGAAATGCAAATGGGATTCCGGCATTGGCGCATTTAACCTGTGCGTCCTCTACCAAGGAGAAGGTAGCGGAAGTGATAAGAGAGCTAAAGGAAAAGCAGATTGAAAATATTTTGGCATTGCGGGGCGACATTCCAAAGGAAGCAGACTTTCCGCTGCCGAATCAGTATCATCATGCGAGCGAACTGATTGCCGACATTAAGGAGCAGGGAGATTTTTGCATTGGCGGAGCCTGTTATCCGGAAGGCCATCCGGAAGCGGAAACGACATCGGAGGACTTAGAACACCTAAAGGAAAAAGTAGATGCAGGCTGTGAGTTTTTGACAACACAGATGTTTTTTGACAACAACATTCTTTATAATTTTATGTATAAAGCCTTAAAAAAGGGGATAGATGTGCCGGTGGTAGCGGGAATTATGCCGGTTACAAATGCTGCTCAGATCAAACGAATCATTTCCTTGTCAGGGAATATGGTACCGCCGCGTTTTCTTTCCATCGTAGATCGGTTTGGTGAAAACCCCGCTGCCATGAAGCAGGCAGGAATCGCTTATGCCACAGAGCAGATTATAGATTTGATTGCAAACGGCATCCATCATGTACATATCTATACGATGAATAAGCCTGATGTTGCCGGGGCAATTCTTCAAAATTTATCCGAAATTTATGTAAGAGACTGACAGAACACAAAGGAGAGAAGAGGATGAAAAAGCAAGAGGAGCTTGGTCGTGAGCTCGCAGAGTTAATGGAAGCCACAAAAGCAGGAAAGGTTCGCTGGAGCCTTGAGGTGCAGACGACGGAAGCAAACGAGCCGTCGCAAAAGCCAAAGGAAATAGAGGACGGTGTAGAATGGGTAATCGATGAGTGCTATGTCAGCTATTACTGCAGTTATAAGGGCAAGGAATTTTGCATGATTACTTACGAGATGCTTCGTACAGCAGGAAATCAGACGGCTTCCACGAACATGGTATTTTGTCCTCCTCTTGGCATCCGTGTATTTGATTTGGGTGTTTTGCTTCCCTACAGCGTACAAGCCCAAGCAGTACTGCTCAACCAGATTCACCAGCTTTGGGTTCTGCTCATGGATTGTTATAAGGCAGATAAGGGAAGTCTTTCCTTAAACGTGCATCCCGGAATGCTGATCATTGAGGATTAAAAGGCTTTGGGAATCAGGATATGGAGGAGAAGAACAGTGGTGAGAATGAGAAAAGGCCTTATGGCAGTCGGCCTTTTGACAGCCCTGCTGTTTGCGGGGTGCGCAGTGGGGAAGCAGGGAAATCTGCCCACGAGGCAGGAAAATGAAAAAGGGGAGACAGCCGCGCACAGTATGGCAGCGCAAAATATTGCGACGCAAAATATTGCGTTGCAAAGCGAAGCGCCACTTATTGTCACATTTTTAGATGTGGGGCAGGGAAATGCCATCGTAGTGGAACAGGATGGGGCATATATGCTCATTGACGGAGGAGACAGGGAATATTCATCTTATGTTGTAAGCTACCTGCAGAGCCGGGGAGCAGAAAAGCTTGACTATGTGATTGCTTCGCACTATGATGCAGACCACCTAAATGGTGTGGTCGGAGTGCTGCATGCATTTTCCTCTGACATGGTTCTGGCTCCGGATTATGAGACGGATACCAAAATCTATGCTTCTTTTTATGATATTGTGGAGGAGAAGGATTTGGAGCTTGTATACCCGGCAATAGGAGAGGTTTATTCCTTTGGAGATGCAGAATTTACAGTCGTCTGCCCGGATGGGTACGATGATACGGACGAGAATGAAAATTCAATTGGTATCCGATTGGTGTATGGGGATACCAGTTTTTTGATTTGCGGAGATGCCGGAGAGCAAAGCGAAAAGAGGATGCTGGAGCGCGGACTGATGCTGCAGTCGGATGTATATTTGGCAAGTCATCATGGAAGCGCAGGCTCGTCCGGCTTTTCTTTTTTGGAGCGCGTAGAGCCTAAAGCAGTCGTCATCAGTGTCGGTGCAGATAACACCTACGGCCATCCTGCACAAGAGGTTCTCTCAGATATCGATAAAATAGGAGCAAAGCTGTATCGAACAGATTTGCAGGGAGAAATTGTGGTCGTAAGTGACGGCAGAAGCCTAAGCTGGAATGTAGAGCCGTGCGAGACTGCTGCAGCTCAGAAGGATGGGTCAGAGACGAGATCGGATGCGCTTGTTTTTGACGAGAGGGCAGAGTACATTTTAAACAGGAATACAAAAAAGTTTCACCGGTCGGATTGTGGCAGCGCATCCGGCATAAAAGAGGACAATAAGGCAATCTTTTCCGGCACAAGGGAGGAGCTGATACAAGCAGGCTACTCCCCTTGCGGAATATGTAAGCCATAAGGCTGCGCTGTGAAAGCTTTCGATTATTTTTTGTTGATATAATCCGTTTTATATTTGGAATAAATAATTTTTTGGCTCTGATACAGCCCCCAATAGCCTGACAGCATATAGCTAAACGCGATTGCAAGGAGAAAATAAGGCATCCCCTCATAGCCGAAAAGCTCCAGACTGATGAGCAGGGAGGTAATCGGGCAGTTGGTTACACCGCAGAAGATGGCAGACATTCCGACTGCGGTAGACAGCGGCAGAGAAAATCCTGTGATGGAGCTAAACAGAACTCCAAAAGCAGCTCCGGTAAAAAGGGCAGGTAAAATCTCTCCGCCCTTATAGCCTGCGCCAAGTGTAATCGCCGTAAAGAGCATTTTTAGAAAAAATGTCTCCGGCGGAATGGAGCCGCTAAAGCAGGCTGCGATACCGGCAAGCCCACTGCCGCTATAGCTTTGATTGCCAACCAAAAGTGTCATAACCATCAGGATGCAGCCTCCGAAAAAAATACGCACATAAGGATTCGTAAAATATTTATGAAACAAAGAGACTGTCTGTTGAATCATAGCACAAAAAACGATGCTGAGAATGGCACATAAAACAGCAAGCACAGATACAATCAGGGATGAGCTGACGGTAAAGGAGGGAAGCTCCTTTAGTGGGAAAAAGGCGTGTGATACGCCAAAATAGGAAGTGATTGCGTGGGAAATCAGAGAAGCAATCACACAAGGAACGAGTGCAGAGTAATGCATAATTCCCACGCTGACCACCTCCATAGAAAAGATTGCCGCAGCAATCGGAGTCCCAAATAAGGACGAAAAAGAGGCGCTCATACCGCACATAATCATAATGTTTTTGTCATTTTCATCAAAGCGAAACAGCCTTCCGATGCCGCCTCCAATGCTGCCGCCAAGCTGTAAGGCAGCTCCCTCCCTTCCGGTGGAGCCACCAAAAAGATGCGTGATAAGAGTGCCGAAAAAAATGAGCGGCGCCATCCGAAGCGGCAGATAGTCGCCTGAGTGGATGGCAGACAGTACAAGATTGGTACCGCTGGTTAAGGGGCTTCGCAAAAGACGATAGGCAGCGACAATCAGAAGCCCTCCCACCGGCAGAAGAAATACGAGCCACGGATTTTTCTCGCGCACAAGTGTAGCAAAATCAAAGGAAAAAGAAAACAGTGTTCCGACTGTTCCGATTACACAGCCGGATAAGATGGAAAAAGCGACCCATTTTAGGGAAACTTCAATGCGTTTTAAAATATGTAGTATATTATTTGGAATCAAATGCTTCATGTCAGAATATCCCTCCCACTAAGAATCCTAACAGTTTATCGGTTTGTTGGCAATACCAATGTAGCTTGAATTTTGCGTTTTGTATCTGCAATGCTTCAAGAGCATATGCTGCAATGCTTCAAGAGCGTATGCTGCAATGCCAGCAATACCAAATCGGAAAAATATGGAAAATACTTGACTGCAAATTCTCTTGTGCATAGAATGAAAATAACAGACCAAGAGAAGGAAGCGCAGCAGCAGATTGATGTTTGCGGGAATTGGCAAAAGATGCGCTATCGATAGAAGAAGAAAGGATGATGCAAATGGAAGAATTGTTAAGGGTGGAAGGGATTCGAAAGGTTTTTAAGCTATCCCCGAAGCAGCAGAAGCTGCAAAAGACAAAAGAGAAGGAGAAGGTGGCGGTAGATAAGGTATCCTTTTCCGCTTATCGGGGAGAGGTGTTTGGGCTTCTTGGACCAAACGGTGCCGGAAAGACGACAACACTGCGGATTCTTTCGACCTTAATCAAGCCAAATGCGGGAGATGCCCTGCTGGATGGGAAAAGCATTGTAAAGGAGCCGGAGGAGGTGCGAAAAAAGATAGGCTTTTTAACGAGTGAGCTAAAGCTGGAGGATTTTTTTACGCCCAATTACCTGTTTAATTTTTTCTCAAATCTGTATGGGGTTCCGTATGAGCTCCGTGAGCAGCGAAAGAAAAAGATGTTCGAAAAGTTTGGGGTCGACTCCTTTGCAGAGGTCAAGGTGGCAAATCTTTCCACCGGAATGAAGCAAAAGGTCTCTTTGATCATCTCTTTGGTACACGATCCGGAAATTATTATTTTTGATGAGCCGACCAACGGGCTTGATGTCATTACTGCGAAGGTAGTGACGGATTTCTTAAAGGAGCTAAAGGCAGAAGGAAGAACGATTGTTGTCTCCACTCACATTTTTGAGCTGATTGAAAAAATCTGTGACAGAGTAGGCATCATCATAGATGGAAAAATGGTTTGCTGTGATACGCTTCGCGCACTGACGGGAGAGCAATCGCTTGAGGATAAATTTTTTGAAATCTATGAGGAAGTGGCAGGTGATAGAGCATGAGAAGTCAAAATAATATAATCACAATTATAAAAAAAGAGTTTTCTCGATTTTTTGGCGATAAAAGACTTTTATTTACCACGTTAATACTACCGGGAATAATGATTTTTATACTTTATAGCTTTATGGGAAAGGCGATGAGAAGTCAGTTTATGACGGAGGAGGACTATGTCTATGGAATCAGCGTCATCCACACACCGCAGTCCTTTCTGACGCTTGCGGAGAATGTAGAACTTCCCTTGGCAGCTGCCACGCAGGAGGAGGCGGAGGAGATAAGAGGCCAAGTGCAGACGCAGGAACAAGACATTCTTTTGGTGTTTCCCGAGGGATTTGACGAGAAGGTAGCAGCCTATGATAGCATAGCCTCAGAGGAGGCCGCACCAAATGTGGAGATTTATTATAACTCTGCTTCCACTCCATCAAGTGAGGCATATCAGATGATAAGCGGTATGCTTGAGCAGTACGAGACCGCGATAGCAAACAAGTTTGATATCAATGCGGGAGAGGGTGTAGTCTATGATTTGGCAACAAAAGAGGACAGCAGCGGCCGCGTTTTTTCCATGATGCTTCCAATGCTTTTAATGATTTTTTTGTTTAGCGGATGTATGGCCATCGCACCGGAATCCATTGCCGGAGAGAAGGAGAGAGGAACGATTGCAACCCTTCTTGTAACACCGATGAAGCGGAGAGAACTTGCGATAGGAAAGCTGATCAGCTTAAGCGTCATAGGGCTTTTAAGCGGACTCTCAAGCTTTCTTGGAACGATGCTGTCTATGCCGATGTTAATGGGAGAGCTTGCAACGGAGGGAGTGCTGAGTGCGTCGGTCTATACCCCTGTTGATTTCCTTCTGCTTTTGATTACGATTTTGTCGACTGTCCTTGTTATTATCGGTCTGATTTCCATCCTTTCTGCTGCGTCAAAGAGCGTAAAGGAGGCAGGAACAGCAGCCTCTCCTTTGATGGTGCTCGTGCTTGTTATTTCTGCAACTTCTATGATGGGAAAGGGAGCACCAAATGACTTATACCTGTATCTGATTCCGTTTTACAACAGCGTCCAGTGTATGAATGGAATCTTCTCCTTTTCCTTGCCGTCAGCCGGCATGATGATTACGATTGCCAGCAATCTTTTTTATACGGTTCTGATGGTTGGCGTGCTTGCAAAAATGTTTGACAGCGAAAAGATTATGTATCAGGTGTAAAACCTGTGAGAGAAAAGATACAAAAGGGAGGCAAAATCATGAGAAGCAGCGGGATACTGATGCACATTTCTTCCCTGCCATCGCCTTACGGAATTGGTACGATGGGAGAAGCAGCGAGGAGATTTGCGGATTTTCTTAAAAAATCGGGACAAAAATATTGGCAGATGCTGCCGATTTGTCCGACCAGCTATGGAGATTCTCCGTACCAGTCTTTTTCGAGCTTTGCGGGAAACCCCTACTTTATTGATTTGGAATATCTTTGCAGGGATGGGCTGCTCACAAAAAGTGAATGTGAGTCCTTCTTTTGGGGAAAAGATGCACAGCGCGTAGACTACGATGCAATCTACCGGGCAAGGTATGCGCTGCTAAAAAAGGCCTATCCTCGTTTCTTCAAAAACGAGCCGAAGGACTATGCACAATTTTGCATGGAGGAGGAAGAATGGCTGGAGGATTATGCCTTGTTTATGGCATTAAAGGATGCCGGGAACGGAGTGGCGTGGTTTGAGTGGAAGCAGGACTTAAAGAGACGAAACCCCAAGGCTTTGGACGAGGCAAGGAAAACC
>JAQXLR010000130.1 GCA_029012225.1 Clostridiales bacterium | reverse complement strand
CGCCTTCCGTCTGTTCGCAAAACAAGTCCGTAAAAAACACCGACCGCACAAAGCGCTATGGTGTGAATGCCTCGCATCAGCTTCGGCTTTTTCGCAAGAAAATTAAGCGCTGCCCCCTTGTTATGGTACTTCTCCAAAATAATTCTGCCACCCAAAACGGGTTGCCTTATTTTTCCAATCCTGTTTTTCTCCATCCACTCTTTTATGACGCAGTCCAAAAAGAATACTCCTGCTGTCAGTAACGGATCTTTCATAACCTTCTCCATTTCCAAGCGACTTATTTAGTAATGTACTGCAATATATTTCATTGTATTGCGATTTCACTTTGTGACGCTTCGGCATCTATTGTTTTTGGTCAGTATATCACAGTTTTGCTCGTTCGGATAGAGGTTCTCCTTGAAATACCAGGCACACTCATTGTATAATGATACAGGATTTCATACAAATATAAAGGCAGGCGGCTCTCTACTATGGATAAAAATATATTACGTACAGCGAAGAATACTTCTTTTGAAAAATTCATTAAAAATTTTGATATTACTTTCTTATACTTCATTTTAAAAAATATGACAAATAAGGAGAACCCCCTATCTATTCCGGAACTTTCCAGGCAACTCTCAAGGTTTTTCCCTCTGGATGAGGAGCATACAGTGAATGAGGAGCATACAGTGGATGAGGAGCATACAGAAAAAAATATGAGTCAAAAAGACAACCATCCATCCAATGCTCTTTGGAATGAGAAGAAAAAACGCCGTACTTCCTCTCTTTCTCTTTTTCCAGAACGAACACTTCGCACAAAAGTGAACCAGATATTAGACATGTATTCCACAGATGATGCATTGGCAAAGAATGCAAGGAGCTTGCTTGAAGCTATGATGGGCGGATCGATCAAATCTATCGATGTAGCCGCTTTTCGTTCCTACCGTAAGAACAAAAAATCGAGCAGCCAAAAGCGTTTCTATTTCAGTCCGATTCTTACAGGCAGTGATCTTAAGCTTGTCTGTGGAACAATCCAAAGCAACAGCTATCTGTCCAGTGAAGAAAAAGAATACCTGCTGTCGAGAATTCGTCTGCTCAATCCAATCTGCGATTTTACAAAGGATGATTTTAAAAAGGCAAGGGAAGGAAAAATTAATCTGTTAGAGAAGCTTCCTACAACACTCTCTTGCTTGCAGCAGTCCTCTCTTCCGACGGGCAGCCATAGGCTTCTCTCTCATATTTCTACAATATACGAGGCAATACAACACAAGTATCAGATCACGGTAATTTATGGAACCTACAATAAGCATCCCCATTCATCACATTTGACATTCCATGCAAAAAATGAAAATGCGCCTTATATTCTCAACCCATATGCTCTGTTTTGTTATCGTGGGCAATACTATCTGCTTGCATCAACCCATAAATATCCCACTCCGACTCACTTTCGCATCGATCGCATGATTGACGTTAGATTTCGCGAGGAAAAAACGGAAGATGGTTTACTCGAATATATGACTTATACAGAAATTCCAGAGCTTCTTAAGCCCTACTATAAAAAAAGGAACGGCTGTGATGAATTTGACCACCAAAAATATGTGGCTGCACATCCGGGGATGCGTATCTTCAAAAATGAGAGAACAATAGACTGCTGCTTTGAATGCACCACATGGAGTCTGCAGATTCTTGTGGATACCTTTGGACAAGCTCTCGAAATTCACGAATCTCCGATTCCGCACAGTGCTGATGAGCTTGACTATAACGGAAGAGAGCAAATCTATCTTAAGGTAACTGTAAAGGGTGTCCAATATGAAAATGCCCACAAGTTCTGCATAGAACAGCATGAATACCTGACCTTGCTTTCTCCCGCTGAACTTGTAGAGGACGTTTGCACCACCCTGCAGGAATCACTCAACCGCTATAAGAAATATAAGGCGATATCGCAGTGCCCAGAAATCAAAGCAGACAGCTCCCGCTCATGATTTTCGCATACTTATTTGGTAAAAGCTATGTTGCAAAACCGCATCTGGATTTGGTCTTGCCCTTCTGCATCAGAAAGCCCTCTTTCTGCCCTTCAATTGCCTTTACAATGTCTTGATTGCAGAGCAGCTGATAATGCTTTTTTGTCTGCTTATTTTTGGGGATCTGGGCAATTCGCTTTGCAGCTTCTTTTATACTGTTCTCGAGCAACGAGCGTGCTTCACGTCCGTTACCAAAATCACTTTCCGCTACACGTCCGCAGAAATACTCCCGAACGATATTTCCGGCTCCCTTTTCCAAAGTAAATTGTTCACTTTGCGCATGATGTACAAAAATATCAGCCATTTGCTCCGGTGTATAGCTATCAAAATAGATCGTTGAATTTACTCTGCTTCGAATACCGGGATTTGTCTCTAAAAACTGTTTCATTTTATTATCTTTTTCATCTATGTTTCTTCCTCCATAGCCGGCAAATATCACAAGCTTGTCCGCTCCATGCTTCTCAAGCTCAATCAGAAGCTGGGAGATTGCCTCCTGACTAAACGAATCTGCATCCCCCTCATTTCCTGCCGCAATGGCATATGCCTCATCAATTAAGATGATATCATAATGATCAAACAGTGCCTTTACCTTCGGTGCCGAGTGCCCAACATACATCCCTTTCAACTCTGCTCCGTTCACGCTTATGAAGCGATTGGTCGCAATCAGCTTCTGCTCTGCCATCATCGCTCCTAATAATTGAGCCACTGTTGTCTTTGCCGTACCGGGCGCTCCAAGCATCATATGTACATTATGATACTGCGTGTTTCCCAGACCATACTCCTTTCTGGCTTGGTTGAATTGCATAGTAGCAACAATTCCGCAAATCTGCTCCTTCACAGAATCCATACCAACTAAACTGTTAAGCCGCTGTTTCGCTGACTGATATCCGTCCTTCCCCTTCAGAAATCCAAGGGATTGAAACTTATTTAGTATCTGAAAATCTTCCTCGGATATCACATGCTGCTTTTCCACATCCTTTGTAATATAATGAATCACCTTTTCCATCATTTCAGATTTGCATGGATTATGGAAGGAAAGAATTTTTTGAATGATTTTTTCCTTCGGGAAATCCTGTGCCAGAGTACAGGATTTCTCCTTTATCCAGTTATGAAAAAGCTCCTCATAATATTTTTTTCTATGCTTCTTATCTGTGGAAACATCAATTACCTCTACTGTATATTCTAAAACCAGGTCACATAGACAAGGCTCATTCCATATCTGATTCATCTCATTGTGTCCCGTATCCTCCCCCTTTTGATGGATAATCATGTAAACATGTCTGTTGTCACTGTATCTTTTTAATTCCCTGATGATAGATTGACCCATTTCACAAAATTCATTGGTACCAATAAAGCAGATTGCCTCTTTTCTGGCATTTTTCCAATAGGGAGGCTTCCCTCTTTTGTCTCTCGCTGAACTAAACCCCATTGTACCATGGAAAGACGCAAAAATTCCTTCATCAAAACCACATAGCTGGGTAAACGTCACAACAGGGATTCTCCCCGGGTCTTCTTCCCATGTAGGCTGCTCCTCCCACGATTCTTCTTCATATGCATCATATTCATCGACGGAAAATTCTTCGTATTCCATATCCTCCTCATATAAACAGGAATATTCCGAATAATTCTGCTTCCTCTCTCTCTCATTATAGATACTCGCCAGATAGGTTACTGCCATCAAGCCTTCTTCCTGATTCGCAGAACGAATAAGCACAAATTGTGACAGCCGTTTTTTCGAAAACTCCAGCAGTTCCCGATACTGCTCTGCGCCATTTTCCACGTCCTGCTCCAGTGCTTTTATGCCCATTTCCGGCATCAGCTGCAAATAACTTACCTCCTCTCCTCTTCCGTTATTTAAATATCCTGTTCTAAGGTTTGGTTTTAATAAATTTAATTTTTTCATCATCATTCCCTCATTGTATGACCGTATATCGGACACGTAGCTCTTTTTCCGAAAGCTGCTTCCCCTCTTTATCCTTTTGTGAAAAAGATAGAATTGCTGTCTCAATCTGTTCCATTGGTGTATGGAACATTCTTACAATCATCTTCTTATACTCATCAAGCTGCAGCTTATAAATTTCAGCAAAGCTTTGTTCCATGGATTCCTCATCCACCAAAAAATCATCATCTGATTTATAATCAAGCAGGCGTACTCTACCATCTTCATATTCTAAGATTAAATCAGCGGTTCCGTTCACCCATATATTCCGCGAATTCTCCTGCACAAGATAGGAGAAGGGTATTTCTGTATGCACTGCTTTTACACCATCCATTATTTGATTCTCCACAAGCCACTTGTAATAACAAAAGGCTGCCATTTCTGCAAACTGCCTATAAGCATCTATCTGCTTCGACTCGGAAATATCATTTTTATTCTCTGAAACAGCCTGCATCATACAGATATGTGCGATTCTGTGCATCTTCTCCTTAGATACCGTTCGTTCAAAGCGTCCAATCAAAAGCTCCATGGTTCGGTGCAAAATGTTCCCCATGATATTTCCCGCAGGGCGGCTTAATGTTTTAGAAGCTTCCTCCCTGTCTGCTTTCCCCTTTTCTCTCATCTTTACCCGACGTCTTGTAGAACTATCCTTTTCCAGTTCAGAAGGACTTCTCCTCTCATAGAGGACTTCGGAATGCTTTTCCTGACCCTGTTGCTTTTCATATCCGTCCCTTGCATAATCGTAATTTCTCTCTGGAGTCGGTATCATGCAGGGATTGTGTTTTTGTTCGATAATGTCCTGTACAGATGGGCACGCATTGATTCTGTAATGAAAGCTTCCCGCTACCCCCTCCTCAAGCTGGTGTGTCACGGAATTGATTCTGGATGTGGCAAAAATTCCTCCATGCTTTACAACATTCATAAAAATCACAGCCTGCTTTGCACGTGTGACAGCAACATATTCTAATCTATGAAATTCTGCCGCATTCTCTGTATCATTCTTCTCCTTGAACCTTTGAATGCCGGAAACCGAAGACCATTCACGAATCCCCGGGTAGAAGTATTGACCATCCCGAAAGCTTTGAATTGCGCTGCGTCTATATCCACGTCGGTCAAGAATAATGACAATGTTTCCCTCTAAGCCTTTTGATTTATGCAAATTCATGAATCGCACTGCATCAGGGTCTTCCTCCAGAGAAAGCTCATGCTCCACCTTTTTACTTAGGTATTCCCGGAATGCTCTTTCAATGCAAAGACCGTTTCCCGATACAATATGAAATACTGCTTCAATCATCTGACGAAGCCTGCCCTGAATCGTATTGACCTCAAGCCGACTGTATGCCCTGTCCTTGTCAAGAATTGCAGAAAGCTGCTTCTCAAGAAAATATGCCTGACCATATGCTGTCATGCCCTTACTTTTGTGGTGCAAAAAATCCAGAACAGCGTCCGTGTATGTCTCCAGCTCCTTCTCCGTATCAGAAAGCCCCAGTCTGCGCACTGCCTCTGCCGCCGCCACTCGCACAAACGGATTCCCCGGATTCATCATATACCCATATAATCTGACATATGCATTGAGTGCTCTTTGCTGTGAGAGATCCGCCTTCCCATCAAACTTTACCGGAATACCATGCGCCTTTAATGCAGACAGATATGCTGCCATATTCTTGCTATCTTGACTGATTAGAAGGAAATCCTGAAACTGAATCGGACGCTCGAACGGAGTGGCAGTACCATCTTCTTTAAAATGATAATCCGTAATCCTATAATCTCCATTTTTTAGATTCCAGATCAGGTCAATGACTGCTCTCATATCATTTTCGATACTGTCATTTGCATAAGAGTAGCCTTCTTTTTCCACTATTTCTGAAAATTTTACCCCGTTTTTCTGTCGAAGTTTTTTGACCTGTATTTTACCAAAGCATACCGCATCGCTGTTTTGGTATCGGTATACACCGTGAATCAATTTATCAGGAACCTTCGGTGTCTGATACACCTGCTTATCGGCTTCCATCCTCATATAGGGATGCGCCGCATCCACAATCGGCATGATTCCATCCGATTCTGCAAACTTTTCATTGATCCATGCAATCATTTCATTATTGGATCGAAAATTTTTCGAGAGCTCATAGACACAGGCATTTTCCACCGCTTCTGATGCCATGCGCTCTTTTATGTCAAAGTAAACCTTCGGCTGCGCACCACGAAAACGATAAATAGACTGCTTTGGATCTCCGACCACAAAAAGTGCTCCATCCCTAAGCTTGCTATGATTGACATCGTAAAGGTCTGATGCCACCCGATATATAATGTAAGCCTGAACATGATCCGTATCCTGAAATTCATCTACATAATAGAACTTATATTTTTTTTAAAAAAAAGCGACAGCCTCATCACTGTTACAAA
>JAQXLR010000129.1 GCA_029012225.1 Clostridiales bacterium | reverse complement strand
CGTGACATTGATTTCATCTTCCAAGAGATTAAATACAGGAACCCAGTATTTACCTGTAGATTCCATACAGACATCACGGCAGTTATTATCTAACAGCCATTGCTTGAATTGAAGAATAGAATTGTTGAAGGTGGAAAAGCGTTTCTTCTGATAAGAAGGTTCGATACCACCTGTAGTTTTAATGATTGTGGCAACGAGAAAAGATTTGTGAACATCGACACCACAACAGGTTTGAAAAACAACTTTCATAAACAATAGCTCCTTTCGTAGAAAAAGATAAGAAGCCATTGACTGAACTGCCACACAATTAAACCAAGGCGTTTAAACAATTCTTAGTGTACGGACTCGTAGTACCACTTATTTGTGCTTGAAAAGGCAGAACTTACACTGATTATTATGCTGTCTAAAACGAAGAAAGTTTTTACAACTCCTCCTACCGTGCTTTGTAGTGTAGCTTCTTACAAGCTATTTTACATCACGAAGAAGAACTTTTAAATCTTTCATTACTATTTGTGCCGCCAACTGAAAGGCGGCGGAATGGAGATTATTATGGCAAACACAGATTATAAATCAACGGACGCTTTAATGCGGCATCTTAGGAATAATGGCATTTCCATCTCAGGGAGTTCGGAAAAACAGCAATTAATCAACACCGGATATTTTCTCATGGCTATAAAGGATATCGTTTCTTTGTATCATCCTCAAATCGTCTTCCATACAGCTCATATCATGAGATTAACGCAACAATAGAGTATGACACAAAGTTAAAGTCTCTTTTATATGGAAAAATGATGTTCATTGAGACTGCCATTAAGAATATTGCTCTGAATACCATTATGACAGAAGTGGGCTCAAGCAGTATTTATGATATGCATGATAAAGCAATTAGTAGTTACAAAAATGCTCCGGCTGGTACTCGTGATGACATAAAGAAGAAATATCAAAACAAAAAATTAAAACTTCAGGGCTCTATCCAAAATGCTATTGCCACTGCATACCAGAAAGAAAATCCAAAGATTACCCATTTTTATAATAATGTCAATTACAACGAAGTTCCGATTTGGGCAATTTTTGAAATTCTTACTATGGGCGATTTTGGTTATCTGCTCTCGTGTCTGACCATCGATATGCGCGAGAAAATATCTCGGGCAATCGGCATAAATCTATCTTGTGATACCTATCGAGAATTACTTTATAAATATGTTTATGCTTTGAAAGATTTACGAAATGCCATTGCTCACAACGATGTAGTATACGATACCCGCTTTAAGAAAATGGACCCTTCTAAGCCAATGAAACAATGCTTAATTTTAGAAATGGGAATGGCCTACATAAACTTTAAAACAATCGGCGATTATATTATTCTTATTTGCTACTACTTAAAATTGCTAAAAGTCTCAAAAACTGAAATCAAGGCATTTATCCGAGAATTTGAAAAAATCACAAAGGAATATAAGAGTTCGGTAAATCCTAATGTTTCATCTATTACGCTTCATCCTGATTTAATTTCCCGCATGAATATCCTAAAAAATGTCATTTAATACTTGCATATTCTTCCTGTTTATAGTATATTATAGATAGTAATTGGGGTATGTGTTTGCGGACACATACTTGGAGGAGTCGGAGCAATCCGGCTCCTTTTTGATTGTATTCACAGCAAAAATAAGAGCAGCATATTCTTTTAACGTATTGCAGCTGCAAAATGCTCCAAGGCAAGACTGCTAATTTTCTTGATTTGTCAAAATGTTAGTGGTATGATTGGTGTGCCCTTTCCATAGGGCATAGCAACGCATCCAATCGCAACATGCAAACAGAAATGAGGATTTTTATGGCAGAACCATTTACAATATATAAGCTTACCATTTTAAATATGCTGGATAAGGTTGATTTTCCCTTGACAAACACGCAGATTTCCGACTTTTTTTTAGAGCAGGAATACACCGATTATTTTCGGGTACAGCAGGTGATTAACGACCTGACCGATGCCAGTCTGGTTCGTGCCGAATCCACCCACAACAACACCAGATATTTCATTACCCCGGCAGGCAAGGAAACGCTTGGCTTTTTTCGGGATAAAATTACAGACGCCATTGAACGTGATACCATCGCTTATTTTGAAAAAAACAAGGTTGCACTGCGAACGGTCAATTCTATTATCGCCGATTACTATAAGACGCCCAATCAGGACTATGCCGTGCGCTGTCAGTTTAAGGTACGCGGGAGCAATTTGATTGATCTGACACTAAGCGTCAAGACAAAGGAGCAGGCAGAAGCAATCTGCAATAACTGGAAAAAGCAAAATGAAGATGTATACGCTTATCTAATGGATATTCTGATGAAATAAAAGAATGGAGATTTTTATGGCAAAAACAGCTTTTAAGCCCGGCAATATGCTCTACCCACTGCCGGCCGTCATGGTAACCTGCCAATATCCGAGCGGACAAAAAGACTTGGTATGTCAAAATCCGGATTTGGAGGGAAAACCAAATATCATTACAGTCGCATGGGCAGGAACCGTCTGCACAAATCCTCCTATGCTCTCCATCTCTGTACGTCCGCAACGTTACTCTTATCATATTTTAGAGGCATCCGGGGAATTTGTAGTCAGCCTTACCACAAAGAATTTGGTAAAGGCAGCCGATTTCTGCGGTGTCCGCTCAGGCAAAGACCTTGATAAATTTAAAGAATTGCATTTAACGCCGCTTCCTTCCAGAGAGATTTCCTGTCCCGGCATTGCAGAAAGCCCGGTCAATCTGGAATGCCGTATCCGAGAAACAATCCCCCTCGGCAGCCACACCCTATTTCTGGCCGATGTGGTCGCCGTTACCATTGAAGATTCCTATATGGATGAGAGGGGAAAGTTTCATCTAAACAGCACCGGTCTGGTTACCTACTCACACGGAGAATATTTTCTTCTCGGAGAGCGTCTGGGCAGCTTTGGCTATAGCGTAGCCAAGCACAAGAGCAGGAAACCAGCTTCTACTCGGCAGCGCCGCCCTCGATAACAAGTTCTTCGATGTATTCCATCCCATAGGTGCTTGCAAGCGTTGCTTCATAGTTTGCATGGAAGAAGTTTTCCTCTCCCAGAGAAACGATTTCCTCATTTATCCAGTCAAGCAGCGTCGTATTTCCCTTTGCAACTGCCGGAGCAATCGTATCCGAATCTCCGAGGGAAGGAATGCCTACTGTATACCCTTCATTTTGGAGCGCAAAAGCAAGCACCTCTGTATTATCATTTACCCATGCCACACCATTGCCATTCTCCAGCGCCGTCTTTGCCTGTGCATAGGCATCATATTTTTGTAAGGTAACATTTGGGTAGTTCTCAATCATATAGGTCTCTGCGGTCGTTCCCGAAATCACGATTACCGCATCCTCTGCACCAAGCTCATCAAAGCTTGTAATTACCCTGGAATCCGGAGACACCGCACCGATTGCCACATTCATGTACGGAAGGGCAAAATCAACCTCTTTTGCACGCTCCTCTGTCACGGTAAAATTGGCAAGGATGAGGTCAACCTTTCCTGTCTGCAAATATTCGATACGGCTTGCAGCCTCAGTCGAAACATAGTTAATCTCTACACCGAGATCCTCAGCCAGTCTGTTTCCAAAGTAGACGTCGTAGCCCTGATATTCCCCGTTTTCATCCACATATCCAAATGGATTTTTATCGGAAAATACACCGATGTTGATGGTACCGCTCTCTTTGATTTCATCTAATGTCCGGTACACCTTGCCGCTTTCGTTTGAAGCCGCCTTGCTTCCTCCGCAGCCCGTCAAGATTGCAGCTGCAAGCGCCATTGTTGTGGCCAATGCCAATAATTTCTTTTGTTTTCTTGTTTTCACCTGTTTTTCCTCCCTCTATTTCAATCTTTTTTAGAATTGAAATCAATCTTTTACTGTTTCAAATTCAAATGTATGCAAAAACCGTCTCGCCCGCTCCGTAGCAGGATGGGCAAAAAAGTCCTCCGGCTTCCCTTCCTCCACAATCTCACCTTGGTCAAGGAACACAATCCGATCCGCAATCGCTCTTGCAAATGCCATCTCATGCGTGACAATGACCATGGTACTCCCCTGCTTTGCCAGCCCAAGCATCACATCCAAAACCTCGCGAACCATCTCAGGGTCTAATGCTGCCGTAACCTCATCAAATAACAAAACCTCGGGATGCATAATCAGCGCTCGCAAAATTGCCACACGCTGCTTTTGTCCGCCGGAAAGCTGCCTTGGATAGCAATCCTTTTTATCAAGGAGCCCGACACGCTCCAAAAGCTGACAGGCCTCCTCCTCTGCTTCTGCCTTCTCTCGTTTTTGTACCTTTCTTGGTGAGAGGGTAATATTCTCTAAAATGGTTTTATGGGGAAACAGCTCATAACTCTGAAAAACCATTCCTATTTTCTGGCGGATGGCCGCAATGTTTTTTGCCTTGCCATCAATATTCTCGCCCCGGATGGAAATCCTGCCTCCCTGAATCGGCTCTAGGGCATTGATGCAGCGAAGCAGCGTACTTTTCCCACAGCCGGAAGGACCGATGATGACAACGACCTCTCCTTTATGTACCGTCAGGCTTAAATCCTCAAAGATTTGTTGCTCCTTATATTCTTTTTTGATATGCTCAATTTTTAATAATTCTTCCACGCTACCTTCTACTCCCACTTCTTTTCCAGATACTTTGCCAACAGTCCGATGAGCCAACAAGCAAGAAAATACAACACAAATACGGTGCCGTACAGTCCAAATGCCGCATTTGGCGATGTGGTACGATTTGCCTCTATTATCTGCTGCGTTACCTTTAAAACCTCCACCACGCCAATCATCATCACAAGACTTGTCGTCTTAATCATACGGGTAATCAGGTTAATCGACAACGGAAGTAATCTTCGCAAGGTCTGAGGTACAATCACATCAAAATAAATCTGTGCTCTGCTCATTCCAAGCGCTGCTGCACTCTCATATTGATGCTTGGGAATACTGACAATCGCTCCTCGAACCAAATCGCCCATCTCTGCCGTTCCCCAAAAGGAAAACACAAGAATCGAGGACAATTCTGCGGACACATTCCATCCAAACACACGCGTTGTTCCAAAAAATACCAAAAAAAGCAAAACCAGCTGTGGCATGATGCGAACAATCTCCAGATAAATTCTGGTAATTGCCCGTGTTATCGGATTTTTCCAGGTCATCACAATCCCAAGCAAAATCCCAAGCGGAATGCTGATTAGAACAGAAACGAAACTGATTCTTAAGGCAATCCATAGACCTCCCAACAGGCGGGAAAGATTTTTTCCCTTCCATAAAACATCAATCCCCAAATCCGGCATAGCGGAGCCTCCTTTCTATCAGGCTGCCAAGAATCGAAACCGGCAGCAAAATAATCAGGTAGAACACCACCAATAGAAACAGGCATTCCGTTGTCTTGTAATAAAGTCCAATCAAATCCTTTGCCGTAAACATCAAATCCATAAGGCTGATTGTAGAAAATACACTCGTCTCCTTGAGCAGGAAAATGATATTTGCCACAAATGCCGGAACGCTGATGGAGACTGCCTGTGGCAGTATGACATGACGCATTGCCTGACCGCGTGTCATTCCGAGGCTTAGCGCGGTCTCCATCTGAATCCTGTCAATTGCCTCAAATCCGCTGCGGAAGGTCTCTGCCATATAGCTTCCTCCCAATAAGGCAAGACCGAGAATCCCGCAGGTCTGTGCCGGAATGAGAAGCCCAACCTTTGGCAAGCCAAAGTAGAGAAAAAATAGCTGCACCAGCAAAGGGGTGTTCCGGAACATTTCAATATAAATTTTTACCAATCGTCCCAGTATCGGAACCTTATTATGTACAATCGTTGCACAGATTAATCCAAGCACGATTGAGAGTATGATTCCCATCCAACCAATCCGCAGTGTCAGCCACATGGCTTCCTGATAGAGTGGCAGATAATCTTGTATTACGAGCCAATCCAATTGCTTTCCCTCTCAATTCTCATCCGCTTCTCCCCCTGATGCTTTATTTCCTACTTAATTGATATGTTTTGTATGATTTGTGTCGGTCATGATTGATTATAAGCAGATGCTTAAGGATTGTCAATCCCTTTTTCTTCTTTTTCTCTTGCAGTTCATTTTACCTGAACTTCTAACTTTACCATCGCCTCTTTTAGCTGACAAAGCGCCTGCTCCAAAATGCTTCTTGGACATGCCACATTCACGCGCTCAAACCCAATTCCTGCCCTTCCGAAGGTTCCTCCCTTGCTCAGCCACAGGTTGGCATGCTTTGCAATGAGCTCCTCCTGCTTTTCCTCACTCAGACCAAGCTCTCGAAAGTCGAGCCATACCAGATATGTGCCCTCCGTCTCTGTCACTTTTATCTTTGGAAGCTCTTTTTTTATGTAGTTTTTAAGAAAGGCAATGTTTTCCTCCACATAGGCAAGCATTGCCTCGTACCATACTGCGCCATAGCGGTATGCTGCCTCACACGCAACAAGCCCAAGTGTATTCAGCTGACTATAGCCTGCTGCCTGTATCTGCGTGGTAAAGCGTTTCCTAAGAGTCCGATTTGGAATAAAAATATTGGAGACCTGAAGTCCCGCCAGATTAAAGGTTTTCCCCGGGGAGGTGCAGACAATCGAAATGTCCGCAAAATCTTCACGCAGATTTGCAAAAACATGATGCTGCCTGTTCCCAAATACGAAATCGGCATGAATCTCATCACTCACAACGATGACCTGATGCTTGATGCAGATTTCTCCAAGTCTGATCAGTTCTTCTTTTGTCCACACTCTTCCGACCGGATTGTGAGGGCTGCACAGAAAAAACAGGGAAATATTCTCTTGGATCAATTTTTGCTCAAAATCGTCAAAATCAATGCCGTAGCTTCCATCCTCTCTTTGTACCAAGTCGTTGCTTACCACTTTTCTGCCATTCTTTTCAATTACTTCGGCAAACGGGTAGTAAACAGGCTGCTGGATGAGGATTGCATCCCCCTCCTTTGAAAATGCCTTGACCGCCATTGCAAGCGCAAATACAACTCCCGGCGTCTTTACCACCCATTCCGGCTCTATCTCCCATTGGTACCTGCTTTGCATCCATCCTGCCAGCGCCTCTATATAGCCGCTGCCGCTCTCCGTATAACCAAATATCCCATGTGCAACTCTTTCCGAAACGGCATCCAGAATGCAGCTTGATGTGGGAAAATCCATATCTGCCACCCATAAGCACAAGGCATTCTTCGACATTCCCCTTTTCTCTGCAAAATCATATTTGAGGCTGTCTGTATTTCTTCTATCTATAATAGCATCAAAATCCAAATTTCTCTCCTGCGTCATACTCCTCGTACCTTTCTTATCATTTTCGTATCGGATTGCCCCTTTCCTCCACGTCTATTGTACGCAGTTTTTTCCTTCTTTGCTAATACTTATAACCTTCAAGCCGTTATAGGGAAATACGATAGCTGCCTCCTTATTTCATATAAATACTGGAAAGCAGCTCCTCCTTCGCCACCGCAACCGCCTTTTCCACGCTTCCCTCCGCAAAAGGACTGGAAAGATTGGCATAGGCAAGCGTCTTAAGATAACTCATGCTGCCGCCGCACTTGCAGAGCTTTAAGTAATCCTCCCATGCTTTTTTATGATTCTCCTTATCCTTCTTTTTAAACTCCATCGCCCCCATCGTAGTCAGTGTATAGTTAATATAATAGAAGGGATAAAGATAAATATGAAGCTTGTGATACCACCAGCCTCCCCGGTCAAAGAAATCATCGGCATCGTATTTGCGCCATGGCATATACTTCTCCTCCAGCTTTTTCCACTCCCGGGTTCTCTGCTTTGGTGTCAGCTCCGGCTTTTCATAGCAGATATGCTGGAACTCATCTACTGCAACTCCAAACGGAACAAAGGTAAGAGCCTCCTGCAGATGGGCAAAACGGAACTTATCTGCCTGATTTCCAAAGAAGCGCTCCGCGTAGGGGTAGGAGAACTGCTCCATCGCCATGGAATGAATTTCTGCAATATCCGTAGATTCCGAGTAATATTCAGAAATCGGCTGCTCCCGCATTGCCATATAGCCGGCAAAGGCATGCCCCAACTCATGCGTCAGCACCTGCATATCAAAAATCGTCTGATTAAAGCAGGAAAATACAAAGGGAGCCTTATAATCCGCGAGCGCCGTCATATACCCGGTGGATGCCTTGCCCGGCTTGTTCTTCAAATCCATCAGCTCATGCTCAATCATAAAATCAATAAATGCCGCCGTCTCCGGGCTGATTTCATGATACATTCCGCGTGCCTGCTCCACCATAAAATCATCGTCTCCAGCAGGTGTCGCATTTCCATCCAAAAATACGCACTTCTCATCATAAAACATCAGAGCATCCACACCGAGACGTTTTGCCTGCGCCTCATACAGCTTTGTGCAAAGCGGTACAATCACCTTTCTTACCTGCTCACGAAAGGCCTCTACCTCCTTCTGCCCATAGTCGGTACGTCCCTGCTTTAGATAGCCTACCGGAATATAATTGTCGTAGCCAAGATTTTTTGCCATCTGATTGCGTATGGCAATCAGCTCACTCCAGATTTCCTCCAAGCGCGCTTCATGCGCATGATAGAACTCCGAATACGCTGCTACCGCCGCAGCGCGAGTCTCTCTGTCCTCATGCTCAAAATATTTCTGAATACCATAAAGATTTCGCGTCTCTCCGTCAAACTCAATTTCTGCTGTCGCCATGATTTTCTGGTATTCATTTGTCAGCTTCGCCTCCTGCTGCATCAGCGGAATGTTTTCCTCACAGAAGGTTTTCTTTTGCAATTCCATATTCACAAAATATTGGCTGCCGTATTCCTTTTCCACATCCGCTTTAAATGGACTGTTTAAAATCGCCTCATTTAACGCCAAAAACTTTGGCAGAATCGTCGGCATAATATGATTGATATATTCATCCTCTTTTTCGTAGAACGCATCCCTTGTATCCAGCGTATGCCGAATGAAGGCAATGGTTGCCATCGTTGCAAGATGATTGTTCTTCTCCTCCATCTCCTGCATCAGCCTCTTTAGTTCCTCATAGGAGGCAGCCTTTTCAATCGCCTCCTTTGCATCATCGGCAAACTGTCCGACTGCCGTAAAGTCCGGTCTTACATACTCTAATTCTGAAAATTTAAAACTCTGCATTGTCTTCCTCCTTTTCCTTTTTCAAATCAAACATACGGATGATTCCTTGTCATCCGCCTCATTTCTGTCGGGGTACAGCCATACCGCTCCCGAAACATCCGATAGAACAGCTTCTGATTGTAAAAGCCATGACGCTCCATGATGTTTTGCACACTCTCATCCGTGTACAAAAGCTCCTGATAAATATGATCCAGACGCACCTGATTCACATATCGAAGAAACGAGGTGCCCGTATTTTGCTTAAAGAACCGACAGAAATATTCTCTGCTTAAGCCCAATTCATCTGCTGCAGCCTTTAGAGAAATCTCCTCTTTATAATGGTGTTCCACATAATCGCAGATTTGCTCCAATCTCTCCATATTTCCCACTCCGGCATCCACGGATGCTTTCGTGAGCGGCTCGGCAAAATGCTCTGCCAGCTCAGCCAAAATACCCAGGATTAAGGCAGTGCTTCGAAGCTCATACGTCGCTTTTTGATTTACATAAAGTACGGTCAAATCCTTTAAAGACGCACACAGCCTATCGTATGCCTCCTGCTTTTCCTCGGAAAGCAGCTTACTGTGACAGTGGATTCCAAGCAGCTCCGTATCCGGAAGATACCGTCGAAGCAGACTCCTTGAAATATGAATACACACTCCCATCGTCTGCGGAAGTGCGTAGATGACTTCATGTATCTTCGAAAAATCCATTACAATTAAGTCAAGCGCATTCAGCTCATGTCGTTCTCCATCCATCGTGATCGTGGCATGCCCATTGAGAATATATAAAATCTCAAGCTCTCTATGCCAGTGAAAAGGAGAGTTGTGCTTCATTGTAACAAATCGAATATCAAAGCCAATATCCGGCTGCAAGCTGACATTCTCGTATGCATTTTCCTTTTCCTGCATATTCCCATCCCCCTGCACTGCTTTATTATATCTTCTCACCTTCTTTTGCGCAATAAAAAAGTCAATATTGACCAAAAACAAGCTAATATCCTATCTGTTTTTCTTTTCTGCTCTCCTGTATCATTAGTGTTGTCAAACAAAGCACAACATGGCAACATAAAAGGAAAATATAGGAGGAAATCTATCATGTTAAAAAAAATTATGTGTTATTTTGAAGGAAATATTGACCATATCGCACTCGGCATCGCCGCAATGAATGGAGAATTTTATCTGCCCATCGACTGTATGTAACGACAGACATTGACAAGCCTTCTGTTCTTCGCTAAAATATTCCTCTAAGTGAATCCTTGCGATAAATCACCACGGAATGGAGGCCTTTATGCGTGTTGAACAGAAAGAAAATGTAAAAAACAGTGTGGGACGGCTGCTTTTTGTCGGCATCAGTCTGCTCATTCAGATTGGCTGGATTCTTCTGCTTTTATTAAAACTAAACACGTATTCCACCATTCTCTCTTTGCTTAGCACACTGCTTGCCTTTCTTGTCGTATTAAAAATCTACGGCGGAGCCTCCAACTCCTCTTTTAAGTTGGTTTGGATTATCACGATTTTAGCACTTCCCATTCTTGGGCTGTGCATCTATTTTCTTTTTGGGCATTCGCAGGTGACAAATGCACGAAAGAAACGCACTGCCCAAATTAACCAGAGCTTTCAGACGCTCAAATCCTCAGATGCCGCTACGCTGCACGCACTTGAGGCAATTGATTTTGGTCTTGCAAACCAGTTTCGTTATCTCTCGCGCCAGGCAGGCTATCCCGCTTTTCAAAACTCTGATGTGGTGTTCTATAAGCAGGCCTCCGACGGCTTTCATGCGCAGCTTGCGGCAATTGCTGCGGCAGAGCATTTTATCTTTTTGGAATATCATGCAATCGAGGAGGCGGAATCCTTTTCTCACCTTCACTCTCTGCTTGTAAAAAAGGCAAAG
>JAQXLR010000128.1 GCA_029012225.1 Clostridiales bacterium | reverse complement strand
CTACTATCATGTGACCAAAGAGCCTGTTTTATACCTGATTTTTCCTAAAGCAGACGTCGGATATCATTAAGCGGCTTTGCATTCTCAAAAATTTCGTCACATTTTTGCTCCAGATAGCTCTCCAATCCCGCAATCTCCTCTGCCGTAAAGCCCTCGCTTCTCTCAATCTTTCCCCACGGAAGCCGCCCTTCCGCCACATCCTTCCCGCGCTCAAACCGAACGGAAACACAACGCTTTCCGTCTGATTTGTAAATTCCGGAATGTGTCATTTTTAATTCTTCATTACGGTTCATTCTCTCCCATTCCCTTCCTGCGGCTTTTCTTTTATCGCCTCACGCAGCGCACCTTCTGCCGCTTCATCCAGCAGATAATTACGGGGCAGAGTGCTCCTGCTCCCAAATTCCTCCTTTATCTGCTCATTTTTACAATTTATCTCCTCCAGCAGCTCTCGTGCCGAGAGCAAAAGGCATCCTGCACCGCGAATGATGATCTGCTCCAACCAATCGGAGGTCGCCACCGTGACACGATACTTCTCCCCGTTTTCATGCGCAAATCTCTCGATATACTGATCTGCCGTCTCTGCCTCCCGCGTATATACGACATGAATATTGTGATAGTCTAAGCTTTCTGTCTTATGTCCCTCGACTTTGTATGCGTCAAACACCACGATCAGCTCGCATTTGCGAATCGCTTGATAATTGCAGAGTATATCAAGCAATCTTCCTCTTGCTCCGTCAATCGTCTCCTTTGCCAGCTCTCTTAGCTCCTCCCATGCAAACATAATATTATAGCCGTCCACCAGCAGATATTCCTTCGTGCTTTTCCTGTCATAGCTTCTTTTGCGTGGTGCTGCGCTTCTTCCCACTGCCCCCGCGTCTGTCCTTGCCCGCTTCCGATTGTTTTTCAGATGGGGAGATTTCTCTCTCTTGTTTGCATTGTAGGCTCTGTCTAAAATTCTGTCAATCTCCTCCGTTCCAATCACAACCTCCTCTTGTTTCTCCTGCATAGGACGACTGTCCGGCAATCGCTTCGATGGCACATCCCCTTCCTCTTTTGTAGAATCGGCAGGCAGACAGCTTTCCAGATGCATGTAATCCCTTACCAGGTTCCATTCTACCACGAAGCCCGCCCCATGCGCGCAGAAAACAGAGCCGGTGGGATTTTCCACGTCTCGCTGCGGGTCATAGCCACGCTGCCTTATGACCTCGTCGGCATTGTGGCAGGGAGTATAGCCTCCCATCGTACAGGTCAGCTTTCCCTGTCCTTTTGTGTAGGCGGCAACCTCACGCTGATAATTTGCCATGCCAAAAACGGGTGCCGTTCCGCTTAAAGTCAGCATTCCGCTTTCCGTATGCTCCTTTTGACCTACAAGCTTCCCATGCATCCGATCCAGATCCGTCATCGCACGCCCCACCACCTCTGTCGGGATTTCCAGCTGAAAATGGTAGTACGGCTCAAGCAGCACCGAGCTTGCCTGCATGAGCCCCTGCCTTATGGCACGATAGGTTGCCTGCCGAAAGTCTCCGCCCTCCGTATGCTTGCTGTGTGCGCGTCCCGCAACCAGTGTAATTTTCATATCCGTAATGGGCGATCCGGTCAGCACTCCGATATGCTCCTTTTCCTCCAAGTGCGTCAAAATCAAGCGCTGCCAGTTTGGCGCAAGCAGCTCCTCACTGCAATCTGCGTCAAAGACAAGACCACTTCCTTCCTCTCCGGGCTCCATCAGAAGGTGCACCTCCGCATAATGCCGAAGCGGCTCAAAATGACCAATCCCCTCCACCGTATCTGCAATCGTTTCTTTATAGACGATATTTCCCTCGCAAAATTCCACCTTCGTGCCAAAGCGTTCCAAAATCAGATTCTTCAACACCTCAATCTGTACTTCCCCCATAAGCTGAAGAAGAATTTCCTTGGTCTCCTCTCTCCAGCAGATATGAAGTGCCGGCTCCTCCTCCTCCAAAAGCCGCAGCTTTGGAAGCATGATGGCAGCATCTATTCCCTTTGGCAGAACAATTTGATACGAAAGCACCGGCTCAAGAAGAGGCAAAAAAGAGGCACACTCTCCTCCCAGTCCCTCACCCGGATAGGTTTGGCTCAGTCCTGTAACAGCACAGATTCGCCCCGCCGAAAGCTCGTCGATTGCCTCATATTTTTCTCCCGAGTAAATGCGAATCTGGT
>JAQXLR010000127.1 GCA_029012225.1 Clostridiales bacterium | reverse complement strand
CAGGAAAGGCAGACGTTTTACTGCCGTCGCTGCAGGAGAAATTTGCCAAGTATCCGGAAATTGTGGAGGAGACAAGAAAGTTTATCGGTCTGCTCGGAAAGGCACCGATATGCATCCTTGTGTTCCAATATCAGGAGAGTTCTCCTGCGGCAGAGCGGACAGTGGTGCAGAGTGTATCGGCTGCAATTGAGAATATGCTTTTGATGGCATACGCTAAGGGAATCGGCTCCTGCTGGCTGACGGCACCCCTAGACACGGGCGCAGATGCGATTTTTAAGGAGAGATATGCACCCGACAAGGGAAATATGGTGGCGCTTTTAACCTTCGGCTATCCTGAAAAGGAAGGGCGAATGACGAGAAGAAGAACGGGACGCTATACCATAATCTAAAAGAGGAAAAGGAGGAAGCAATGCAGGAGTATCATCCGGTCAAAGAAGGAAAAGTACGTGAGGTGTATGACAATGGAGAAAGCCTCATTCTTGTTGCGACAGACAGAATTTCGGCGTTTGATGCTATTTTGAAAAACGAGATTCCCAAAAAGGGTGCGATTTTAACGCAGATGTCAAAGTTTTGGTTTGATTTTACAAAAGAGCTGATTCCAAACCACATGCTTTCCATGGATGCAGCCGATATGCCCGAATTTTTTCACTCAGAGAGATTTTGCGGCAGAAGCATGCTGTGTAAAAAATTAGAGATGCTTCCGATTGAGTGTATTGTGCGCGGCTATATCACGGGCAGCGGATGGGCAAGCTATCAGGAGAACGGTACCGTCTGTGGGATTAAGCTTCCGGAGGGTTTGTTGGAGTCTGACAAGCTTCCCGAGCCAATTTATACACCGAGCACAAAGGCGGAAATCGGTCTGCATGATGAGAACATTTCCTACGAGAGAAGCGTAGAGATTTTGGAGAAACTTTACCCGGGCAAGGGAGCAGAGTATGCCGCACAGCTTCGGGATGCTACGCTTGCGATTTATAAAAAGTGCGCAGAGTATGCACTGACGAAGGGAATCATTATCGCAGATACCAAATTTGAGTTTGGGCTGGATGAAAAGGGACAGGTGGTGCTCGGCGATGAGATGCTGACACCGGACAGTTCCAGATTTTGGCCGCTTGCGGGCTATCAACCCGGTCAGGCACAGCCGTCCTTTGACAAGCAGTTTGTCAGGGATTGGCTAAAGGAAAATCCGGATCATGATTTAAAGCTTCCGGATGAGGTTGTTACCAAAACGGTGGATAAGTACAAAGAGGCGTTTGCGCTTTTGACCGGCACACCGTTTTCAAATCAATAATCGAAAAAAGGACATTCATGAGAGAAGAAATGGTTTTTGACATAGAGGAGAGCGGGCTTAAGGAAGAGTGCGGTGTCTTTGGAATCTATGATTTTGACGGTGCAGATGTGGCCTCAACAATTTATTACGGTCTTTTTGCTCTGCAGCACAGAGGACAGGAGAGCTGCGGAATTGCAGTCAGTAAGACGACAGGACCCAAGGGGAAGGTAACCTCCCATAAGGGGATGGGACTTGTCAATGAGGTGTTTACACAGGAAAATCTGGAGGCAATGCATGGGGATATTGGAGTGGGGCATGTACGCTATTCTACGGCCGGCTCCTCCACAAGAGAAAATGCCCAACCACTTGTTTTGAATTATGCCAAGGGAACGCTGGCATTGGCACATAACGGAAATCTGATTAATGCATTGGAGCTGCGGCATGACTTGGAGTATACGGGAGCGATTTTCCAGACTACGATTGACTCAGAGGTCATTGCGTACCATATCGCAAGAGAACGGTTAAACTGCAATACGGTAGAAGAAGCGGTGGGAAAAGCCTGTCAGAAGATCAAGGGAGCATATTCCCTTGTGATTATGAGCCCCAGGAAGCTGATCGGAGCAAGAGACCCTTATGGCTTTAAGCCTCTTTGTATCGGAAAGCGTGACAACGCCTATGTGATTGCATCCGAGACCTGCGCACTTGATACGATAGGGGCAGAGTTTGTTCGCGATGTGCTGCCGGGAGAGACTGTTACGATTACTCCGGAGGAGGGGATTACGTCGGATTTATCCCGTGCGCTGCCAAAGGAGCAGGAGGCACGCTGTATTTTTGAATATATTTATTTTGCAAGACCGGACAGTCATATGGACGGAGTAAGCATCTATGAGTCACGTATCAAGGCGGGACGCTTTCTTGCGATGGACACATCCGTTGAGGCGGATTTGGTGGTAGGTGTACCGGAGTCGGGAAATGCAGCGGCATTGGGATACTCTCTGGAGTCCGGCATCCCTTATGGGACGGCGTTTGTAAAAAACGGATATGTAGGAAGAACCTTTATTAAGCCAAAGCAGAGCAGCCGCGAGTCTGCAGTTCGGATTAAGCTAAATGTCCTAAAGGAGGCAGTGGCCGGAAAGCGCATCATCATGATTGATGATTCCATTGTGCGGGGAACGACATCCGACCGTATTGTCAAGATGCTGCGGGACGGAGGCGCGACGGAGGTACATGTGCGCATCAGCTCTCCCCCGTTTTTATGGCCCTGTTATTTCGGGACGGATATTCCTAAAAAGGAGCAGCTGATTGCGTACAATCGATCCATTGAAGAGATTCGGCAGGTAATCGGTGCAGATTCACTCGGCTACCTTTCAATCGAACGATTGGATGAGATGGTAGGAAAAAAAGGCATATGCAAGGGCTGCTTTAGCGGGAACTATCCGCTGGAGCCGCCAACGAAGGATATCAGAGGAGACTACGATCGATAGTCGGTCGCATGGGATAGAAGGAGACGATATGAGCACAGACAGATATACAAGTCCATTGTCAGAGCGTTATGCGAGTCGGGAAATGCAGTATATTTTTTCCCAGGATATGAAGTTTACAACATGGAGAAAATTGTGGATTGCGCTGGCAGAGACGGAGATGGAGCTTGGGCTTTCCGAGAATGGCAGACCGGTAATCACGCAGGAGCAGATTGATGAGATGAAGGCACACGTAGCAGACATCAATTATGATGTCGCAAGAGAGAGAGAGAAGCTGGTGCGCCACGATGTCATGAGCCATGTTTACGCCTTTGGACAGCAGTGTCCCAAGGCAGCCGGCATCATTCATTTGGGTGCGACCTCCTGCTATGTAGGCGACAACACAGATCTTATCGTGATGCGTGAGGCACTAAAGCTTGTTCGAATCAAGCTGGTAAACGTCATTGAGAAGCTTGCAGAGTTTGCAGATTCTTATAAGAATCTTCCGACGCTCGCATTTACGCATTTTCAGCCGGCGCAGCCTACGACAGTCGGGAAGAGAGCAACTCTTTGGGCGCAGGAATTTATTATGGACTTGGAGGATTTGGAGTATGTGCTGGGCAGCTTGAAGCTTCTTGGATCCAAGGGAACGACAGGGACACAGGCGAGCTTTTTGGAGCTGTTTGACGGAAATCATGCATTAATCGACAAAATAGACCCAATGATTGCAAAAAAAATGGGATTTGCGGAATGCTATGCCGTTTCCGGTCAGACGTATTCCAGAAAGGTAGATACCAGAATCTGCAACATTCTATCCGGAATTGCAGCAAGCGCACATAAAATGTCGAATGACATTCGTCTGCTCCAGCATTTAAAGGAGATTGAGGAGCCCTTTGAAAAAAATCAGATTGGTTCCTCTGCAATGGCATATAAGAGAAATCCGATGCGCTCGGAGCGAATTGCGTCGTTGGCTCGTTATGTGATGCTGGATGCGCTAAACCCTGCTATAACCTCTGCCACACAGTGGTTTGAGAGAACACTGGATGATTCGGCCAATAAGAGGATTTCCATACCGGAGGCCTTTCTCGCTGTTGACGGAATTCTTGATTTATGCCTCAATGTGGTGGATGGCTTGGTGGTTTATGAGAAGGTCATTACAAGACATATGATGGCAGAGCTCCCATTTATGGCGACAGAAAACATTATGATGGATGCAGTGAAAAACGGTGGAAATCGTCAGGAGCTGCATGAGAAAATCCGCACTCTTTCCATGCAGGCAGGACGGCATGTGAAGGAGGAAGGACTTGAGAATAATCTGCTTGATTTGATTGCTGCGGACGGGGAGTTTAATCTGACAAAGGAGGAGCTTGATGCAGCAATGAATCCATCTAAATATGTAGGACGTGCACCGGTTCAGGTAGATCAGTTTCTTGAAAACGTGGTAAAGCCTATTCTGGAGGCAAACCGGGACATCCTTGGAGTAAAGGCTGAGATTTCTGTATAAAAGGAATCACGCCTTATTTGAGGAAGCGGCAGAGAGCCACTTGTTTGTGGGAGGCCGTTTCTCTTACTACCGTCTCGCTGTGAAGCGAGGCGGTAAAATTTTTACCAAAAAGAAAAAAAGGTCTTTACATTTGCCGAAAAAGGAAGTAGAATATACCTAATCTTTTTTCAAATACATGTTCGAATGGGTGTCGACCCGGAAATTTTTCAAATCAGAAGAATTTTTCAATTTTCCAAGTAAAACAGAATATGGAAGGAAGCGTACATGAAGATTGCGTTTTGGAGCGTAGACAGCCGGTGCGGTACAACCTGCAATATGCTGGCAGTAGCGGCAATCTTTTCTCTTTTATACCCTAAGACGAGAGTCGTGGTCAAAAATAGCAGGGAAGCAAAGGAGAAGGAAGTACGGAAACAGGAGGATGCAGATTTTTTCTTTCTTGACTGCGGAGCAGGATCTTATGAGAAGAAATGCCGGATTTTAAGAGAGATGGATCTCGTGATTGTGAATTTGAAGCAGGAGGAGGAACATTTAAATCGCTTTTTTCTGGAGAACAAGCATCTGCTGTCTAATTTTTATGTAGTTTTGGCAAATTATTATAGGCAGTCTGTTTATGACCCGAGATATCTGGAGCAGGTATATCGTATGTGCTCGGAGAAGTGCGTTGTCATTTCAAACAACAGCGAATTTGAGCAGGCGTGCAGTCGCAGAAGGATACGGCGCTTCATACAGGCAGAATACAGGCAGACAAAAAGCCTGCGCAATGAAAGGCTTTTGTCAGAGCTTACGCAGCTTGCACATGGAATCTTACGGAGCGGACAAGCCTAGGAAACAGAGAGAAGAAACAGGATAAAAAAACAGGAGGATAGAAATATGGAACAAGTAATGAAGCATTATGGAAATGCAATTTTGGCAGTTATCGTATTGTTGGCACTGGGAGCGATTATCGTAGCGGCACTTTCTTCGGATGGCTATGTTGCAGAAGAATTTAGGAAGGCGCTTACCGGATTTTTTGCCAGCATGAGTGCAATGGCCTAAAGGAGGTGGAGGCATGGGGGAAATGCTGACCTTTGAACCGACCAGAGAGCAGTTTGGAATATTCTGGAAATATCTGATACAGCCAAACGTGACGGATGTGGATTATAACGGCTCGCAGCTTTGGATTACTGATCTTAAGAGAGGGAGGTATCGGGCAAAAGAGATGGTTACCGAGCAATTCCTCCATGCGTTTACCCACAACATTTCAAATTGTGTCAATAAGCAGTTTAATCATGCAAATCGGATTCTTGAGGCAGATACGAGGGAGCTGCGCATCAGCATCATCCATCATTCTGTGGCAGCGTCCGGTATCAGCATCTGTATCAGGAAGTCTCCTTGTATTGTCAGAAACAGCATCCGCACGATGCTTGCACAAAATTATTGTGAGGAAAAAATATTACAGCTTTTAATTAATTGTGTTCTGGCCGGAATGAATTTTGTCTTTGGCGGAGAGCCGGGAGCAGGAAAGACAGAGTGCGCGAAGTTTTTTATGCAGTTTATTCCGAAGGAGGAGCGGGTCATTACCATTGAAGATTCTTTGGAGATTCATTATGCAGACATCAATCCGGGCGCAGATGCGGTGGAGCTAAGAATCGGGCAGGGCTTTACTTATACAGATGCAATCAAGGCAAGCCTGCGGCAGAATCCAAAGTGGCTGATGCTCTCAGAAGCACGCTCTGTCGAGGTAACCTCGCTCTTAGAGCAGTGGAGCACCGGGGTAAACGGATTTACAACCATTCATTTGGATGATTTGAGAAAGCTGCCGGATCGAATTTTAAATATGATGAACAACGTCAATGATGCAGACCGCATGGAAAACCGCATTTACCGCTATGTAAATGTGGGGGTTTTAATCCGAAAGTGCAAGGATGAGGACGGAAGTGTCAGAAGATACATAGACCAGCTCTGCTTTTACAGCAGAGAGGGGACAAAGAACCGGATTTACATGCTGCTTAAGGACGGGGAACTGATATCAGAAGAGCTGCCGGGAGAGATTTGCAAAAAATTCTCCCATGCAGGAATTGCTCACCCATTTCTTTGTGAAAAATGGGAGCTGTATCTAAGAGAGGGGAAGTAATGCAGGAAAAAAAGAATGTTTTAGATAAATTTAAGCTGTTGAATCCCAAGAATTTGGAGAAGGAGGTGGATGCTTACGGGTATCATTTTTCTTGGAAGTCACATACGATGTTGATTCTGGGTGCCTTAGTCGCAATTGGTGCGGTGGGATATTTGTTTCGGCTAAGACCGCTGTTTTTTACACTGCTGGTTGGTGCGGCAATCTGTGCGCTTCCGGTGCTGGTGTTGGATCTGTATCGGAAGATGTATGAGCAAAAGCGTTTTGCGGATGTCAGTGCTTATATGGAGCAAATGCTGTATTCGTTTCAGAAAACAGGGAAAATTAACGGAGCGTTAAAAGAAACAAGAGAGATTTTTCAGGCAGGGCAAATGCACCAGACACTTGAGGCTGCAATTTCGCACTTGGAGAAGGGGAAGGCAGATACAAAGGAGGGGGTGCTGTGGGAGAGCCTGCAGATGATAGAGGAGCAGTATGGTTGTCCGAAGCTTCGCATGGTACATAAGCTGCTGCTTTCCACCGAGGAATATGGAGGCGATATTGAGCGGTCGATATTGCTTTTGCTGGAGGATATTGAGAGATGGAAAAAGCGTGGCTACAGACTACAGGCTGAAAAGAAGAAAAGCCACACAGATAATATGATTTCCATCGGTGTGGCAGTCGGACTTTGTGCACTGGCACTCTCGATTTTGCAAAGGATGCAGGGGATGTTTGATCGGACAGAGCATGTGTCTGTATTTCAGCTGCCTCTCATACAGATTTCCTCCGTTTTGTTTTTCCTGTTTCTGATTCGTGTGTTTGTCAAGAGTGCAAGAAGCTTGACGGACAATTGGTTGGAGGAGAAGGGGCAGTGGGAGGAGGCTTATCTGCTGAAAAGCTATTTGCTTGTGACGGAATATAATGAGGCAAAGGAAAAAAGAAAAAGTATGCTTTTTACGACTCCCTGCCTGATCGGAGCAGGCATCTTTTTCCTGCTGGAAATACGAGTGGGAGGCCTGATTTTCCTGTTGTTGTCTGCCTTTTTTCTGATACAGCACAAAATGGGATATGCCATTGCAAAAAAGGATGTGACAAATTCCTTGTATCAGGAGCTTCCCCAGTGGCTGATGGAGATAACGCTTTTGCTGCAAACGAACAATGTGCAGGTTTCTCTGATGAAGTCTGTGCAGGCAGCAGGAGGAGTGTTGCGTAGGGAGCTGGAAAAGTTGATGGAAAGATTGAGCGAGGCACCGGGGAGTCTGTGCGCTTACACTTCTTTTGCAGAAGGCTTTGACCTTCCGGAAGCGTCAAGCTGCATGAAGATCCTGCATGCCGTCTCAGAGATGGGAGCCGGAAATGTAGAGGTACAGATGAGTCATCTGCTGGAGAGGGTGCAGGAAATGCAAAATCGGGCAGATGATATGAAAAATGAGAGCATCGCATTTCGGATGAAGCTGATTTTTTCCTATCCTGTCATAGCGGCTACGGCAAAGCTGATGCTTGACTTGGCAGTTGGAATGGTTGTCATGTTTCAGGTTTTGGGAAATATGGGAGGAGTGTAAATGAAGCAGATTGTGAGCGCCTTTTCTATGCTTATGACCCTACTGTTGAATCTTTTGTTG
>JAQXLR010000126.1 GCA_029012225.1 Clostridiales bacterium | reverse complement strand
ACTTTGGTTGGTGACATTCGTGCTTGCCGTGGTATGAGAAGATACATATTCATCACCCAAAATGCCTGTGGCATGTGAAAATTCATGAACCATTACATTGAGCAGATGCGCCGTGGACAAAGAAACCGGTACCTTGTCACTCATATATGTGGCTCTTCCCGCATATAAATCGGAGTTCATTACCATATGCGCTACCGACACCGTACCGCCCTCATCCAGATAATTCTTTTCCAATTGCTCAATCAGCTTATATAGCCGTTCCTTTCCGACAGGATAAAGATCCGCCCCGATATCCAGACCGGCGTTATCCAGATAGGTCTTAAAATAGCTGTCTGCAAAAAAGGAGCGCTCCTCCTGGGATACCGCTTCATTCGAAGGAACTCGCAAAGCATAGATATTAATCCTGTCCGAATATCTTTTGTAGATATCCCACTCCTCTATCATATCATTTATAAGCTTCTTCGTGTGGCGAAGAAAGTCATCTTGCTCATCAATCGTATATCTCTCCGCAACAAACAATATGACATAGTTCTCAGAATCCGGGCCCATCTTGCGTATGACCTCCACCGGAAAGTCCACCGGCTCCTGCGATGTAATCTCTTTCGTGACCAACTGCTTGGCAAGGCGAATCTGCGTCACCAGATAGTCCCTGACCGGATGCCCCGCTGCCCGGCTCTCGAGCTCGTCCAAAAACGCATCATCCCGGTACTTTGCCTTAAGCTGTCGAATCGCTCCATCCTCAAAAAGATCGCTCACCACATCAAAAAGTGGATCCGGCTTAAGAAACATCAGCTCTGCCGCTGTCGCAAAGCCGCCATAGCCGGAATTGAGCGCCCCATACCCGTTATAGGTTTGCTCAAAGATAAATCGAATCCGCTTCGCCTGTACCGGCTGATCAAGAATAAAAAGCACCTTATCATGAGACATCGCAGAGCTTCCGGCTGCAACCTCTACAAAATCGTCTCCTTGATCCGACTGAGATACGGCAATCTTTAACTTTGTCGGATAGCCGTCTCCATAGTTTCCTCTTTCTTTTAGCCCATAGATAATTCGGGATACCGGGCTGACCGTCTCAAAGGTGACCGTGATGCTGCCGGTCTTCGTTTTGTCTATGGCCTGCCACAAGGTCAGCCAGTTGTTGTCAAAGGCATTTTTTAGGGGAAACGCAGCGTCTTCCCCGCCCTCACATTCATGAGCGATTACCGGCACCTGATAGGCTTTCAGGTAAGCTCCGGAGCACAATTCCTCCATGTTTCCAACCTTTCCCACGGAAATATTGACCAGGGAGGCAGCATTTGCATTTGCGCCTATGGTGTTTGCTGCCACAGCCATTCGGGGAAACATACCTACTGCACAAAGGCAAGCCGCAAAACCCGCTAAAATTCGTTTTCCAGCTGTCATTACACCAACACTCCTTTTCTGCATTGTTTTCTCTTTCAGTGACATTGCACCGCATCCTTCTTCGATTCGCACTACGCCAAAAGGAAGATGCGGCAAAGTATATGGCAAGGGATGAAACCGAAACCAAAAAGAAATATCCTAGAAATAGATTAGCATGGTTTTCTGTTCGTATCAAGCATTTTTGCCATCTCCCACGATTCCTTCTACATCAAATACATCACAAAGCGAATCTGTTCCGCAAAATAAAAAGGAGGAAAGCCGTCAGATAAAAGAGAACTTCCATCTAATCCGTTTCCTCATTCCTTCACTGCGGGTGAAGGGACTCGAACCCCCACGGTCTCCCACCAGAACCTAAATCTGGCGCGTCTGCCAATTCCGCCACACCCGCACATTTCCCCCGTCCTACTTTCCGGCGAGGTACTTTGCCATTATAACTTAGAGCTCTGCAAATTGCAACTATTATTTGCCTAAACCTTCGAAGAAGCTGCCGCATTTTGCACTTTAAGCTTTTTCCTCCTCTTCTCCCAGCTTCTCATAGCGAAGCCAGATTTTGTCCTCTCCGCAGACGTGCTTCGTTCCATCCTCGTCGATAATCACATAATCCCCCTCGCCGATAAAGGTACGTCCCCTGCGGTGCTTAATGTACGGGCATACGACACTTCCGTCCTCCCGCTTTACCTTAATCAAAAAGTCGGTAACAATCCAGACATTTGTCACGACATCCGCCCAAAGAGCAAAGCCATCCTCTAATCCCTTGCCCAGCTCATACTTCTCTACATCTGCAACAATCGCCGTTCTTCTACTCTTCATAGACACCTCCGTTTCTGCTGCGTGCCCGCCTTATCTAAGCGGGTATTGCTCTGTCAATGCCTGTACAATCGCTCTTGCCTTATCTGCCGCTGCTTCTCCCTCTCGTACCATCATCGCGATTACCTCGGCAATCCGATCCATATCGCCCGTTCCCAAGCCGCGAGAGGTCACTGCCGGTGTGCCAAGGCGGATTCCGCTCGTCACAAATGGGGATTTCGGATCGTTCGGAATCGTATTTTTATTGCATGTGATATGTACCGAATCCAGCAGCTTCTCGACTGCCTTCCCCGTCTGATCATAGTTCGTCAAATCCACAAGCATCAGATGGTTGTCTGTCCCTCCCGATACAATCTTCATCTCTCTTGCCAGCAACCCTGCACAAAGCGCCTGTGCATTGTCAAGCACTCTCTTTTGATACTCCTGAAACTCCGGAGCCAGCGCCTCCTTAAAGCAAACCGCCTTCGCTGCAATCACATGCATCAACGGCCCGCCCTGCGTCCCCGGGAAAATCGCCTTATTAAAATTATACTTCTCTGCCGCCTCCTGATTACAGAGAATCATCCCTCCTCTTGGCCCCCGGAGGGTCTTATGCGTCGTTGTCGTAACTACATCCGCATAAGGAATCGGACTCGGATGCAGTCCTGCTGCCACAAGCCCCGCGATATGTGCCATATCTACCATAAGCAGTGCGCCAACCTCATCCGCGATTTCACGGAATCTCTTAAAGTCGATCGTCCTTGCATAAGCAGATGCTCCCGCAATTATCATCTTTGGCCTGCATTCTTTTGCCGTCTCCGACACCTTGTCATAATCAATGAAGCCCTCATCATTGACACCGTATGGCACAATATGAAAATAAGTGCCGGAAAAATTCACGGGAGAACCGTGTGTCAGATGCCCGCCATGTGCCAAATCCATTCCCATCACGGTATCACCCGGCTTTAACATTGCAAACTGTACCGCCATATTGGCCTGCGCTCCGGAATGTGGCTGAACATTGGCATACTCACAGCCAAAAAGCTGCTTCGCGCGTTCTATTGCAAGGTTCTCCACCACATCGACGCACTCACACCCTCCATAATACCTTTTTCCGGGATACCCTTCTGCATACTTATTGGTTAAAATACTTCCCGCTGCCGAGATAACCGCCGGACTTACCCAGTTTTCCGACGCAATCAGCTCAATATGACTGCTTTGCCTGTCAAACTCTCGTGTAATCGCCTCTGCCACTTCCAAATCCACTGCCTGAATATCCTCTAATGTGTACATTTCTCACATCTCCCTTCGCTTTCCATCTGCCAAACAAAGTGTTGCTATCACTTTTTCTGTGTACCATTATATCTGACTTTTCGGTATTTCGCAATTCCAAAAGGCTTCTGCCTCTATAATATTTTATTATAGCTTTTATAAGAAAATCTGTTGCAGACGGCACCCTTTGCCTAAGGGTAAAGGACGCACTTGATGCACAATGCCCAAAATGCAACCATCCCGGGCATTCCCACCACAAAATACCAATGTCTTGTTTTATGGCGAAAAAAATACATCCCTGCCCATGCTCCAAGGCATCCTCCCAGCAATCCGCTTCCCAAAAGCATCTTTTCCGGTATCCGCCATGCACGTTGCTTTGCTCTTCTCTTATCAATCCCCATGAGCAAAAAGCCCCACAGATTCATAAGGATGAGGTATATAACAAGTACACTCATGGCTTTTTCCCAAGATGCAGCTTCATCGTATACCACGATGCGGTTGCAATACATACAGAGCAAAATGCACCACAAATCAATCCCACCATCAACGGAATACAAAATTCTCGAATACTTGGTATGCCGAATACAAACAGCACAAATACCATGACAAAAGTCGTAAACGATGTACTAATACTACGCGATAACGTCTGCGTAATGCTCTTATTACAAATCTTGGCCAAACGAGCCGCATCCACTCTCCCTGCCTCTCCTCCCCTATTTTCACGGATACGAACAAACACCACAATTGTATTATTTATAGAGTAACCTATGATCGTAAGAATACATGCCGTAAATGCATTTCCAACGGAAAGCCGAAGCAGCGCATAGACGGTAATCACTGCAGACACATCATGCAGCAGGGCAACAATGGCTGCTATGCCAAAGCGGATATCCCGAAATCGAATCCAAATATAAACCAACATACAAACTGCCGACATCACCATTGCCACAATGGCATCCATACGCATCTCCCTGCTGATGGTAGAGCTGATACTCTGAGACGTTACCTCATAAACTCCAAAGCTCTGCGTCAGTTCCTCCATCAGTACATCGCGTTCCTCCTGATTCAGCGTACGTGTCTTAATCGTAATTTTTGTCGTTCCCTCCTCCTTATTCGCTTGGATGCTATTGTCATGAATGGCGTCTGCCACGATTGGGAGCACATCATTTTCTACTTCTTCCATCGTGTACTCTCTTCCAAAATCTGCAGTTGTAGATGTCCCTCCCACAAAATCAAGGCTGAACTTTAAAATATCTTCTCCCAAGCCTGTGTGCACAATCATGGCAAGCAGCCCCACTGCCATGACCGCTCCGGACAGGAAAAAGAAACGCCTTTTCCTTCCAAGGAAGTCAATGGTTTTACTCTGCTTTAGGAAGCCATAATATTTCGCTTCCCTTAATCCCAGCGCGTACAAAGCGTACAAAATCCATCTGGTTACTATGAGGGAAGTAAACATAGAAAGCATAATGCCAACCGCCAGCGTATAAGCAAAGCCCTTTACTGTTCCCGTCCCAAGCAGCATCAGAACTACTGCAGCAAGCAGCGTTGTGATATTTCCATCCAAAATGGCAGGAAGCGCCTTCTGAAAACCGACATGCATTGCCACAGAAATCGGCTTTCCTTCCGCGATTGCCTCTCGTATGCGAAGAAACACAAGAATATTGGCATCGACTGCCATTCCGATTCCCAGAATAATTCCTGCAATTCCTGGCAAGGTTAATGTAATTTCAAAGAGATACAGCACAACAATTACAAGCGACGTGTAGATGCACAACGCAATGGAAGCCGCAATACCCGGCACCAAATACAGCACAATCATATAGACGACGACAATCGCAAGACCGACTGCTGCCGCCTTTAAGCTGGAGGAAATCGCCTTCCCTCCAAGCTGGGCTCCCACCATGCTGGACTCCACCTCCTGAAGCTTTAGGGAAAGCGAGCCGATTCGAATCTGCGTTGCAAGAAGCTCTGCCTCCTTAAAATTCTTTCTGCCGGAAATCTGCGCCATTCCACGGGAAATTGTCTCCTGAACCTGCGGCCGGCTGATGACCTGTCCGTCATAGAGAATCGAAAAGCACTCTCCCACATTTTCCTGCGTTGCCTCCGCAAGCTTCTTCGCCCCCTCGTTTGTCAGAATCAGCTGTACCACGTGGCATTGACCACCATACTCATTTTTCTGTCTTGTCGCGCGTGCCTCAGCCACATCATCTCCGGTCATAAAAACAGTTCCATCCGGCAACTGAAATTCCAAGGAGCCCGGATTGCCAAGTTCCTCCAAAATTACCCCCGCATCCGAGGTGCCCGGAATCTCCACCGCAATTCGATTGTCTCCAACCTGATAGACCACCGCCTCCGTACTGTAGCGATCCACTCTTCTCTGCAGCTTATAGAGAGTATCCTCCATATCCTCAAGGCTTGGTTCTTCGTCCAGCACCTGATAGGTAATCGAAACTCCGCCGGAGAGATCCAGCCCCAAGGGAATCGCCATCTCTCCCCCCGCATTGGTTGAGGAAAGAATGTGCGATGCATACCATATAAGCCCTACCAGTGCAGCCAAAATGGCAACCAGTATGCCTACCGCTTTGCCCTTCTTCATGTTCTTCCTTCCTTATCCGTCCATTGACTCAGCTACCTTCATCATAATCGCACATTCAATGCGCTTTTTTTGCAGCTCACAGCCAATATCATAGGCTCCATGAATATCCTCCTCAAAGCTCCACGCATTTGCGGCGCAGCCGCCGCTGCAATAGAATTTTGCGAAACATTCACGGCATTTCTCTTTTGTATAAACATTGCAGCCTTTAAATTCATCCACAATATTTTTCTGTTTGATGCCTTCCTCTATATTTCCAAGCAAAAAGCTTTCCTTTCCGACAAACTGATGACAGGGATAAAAATCTCCCCAAGGAGTGACTGCCAGATACTCCGTACCCGAGCCACAGCCGGAAAGCCGCTTTGCCACGCAAGGGCCGCCCTCCAAATCTATCATAAAGTGAAAGAAAGAAAAATCATCTCCTTGTTTTTTTCGTTTGACCATCTCTCGTGCAAGCTTGTCATACTCATCAAACAGCTTTGGCAAATCCTCCTTCCGAATTGCATACTCCTCTGAATCCTCTGCCACTACCGGCTCTACCGAAATCTGCTTAAACCCCAAATCCGCAAGATGGAGTACATCCGCCGAAAAATCAAGGTTGTTTCGTGTGAAGGTTCCTCTGACATAATACTTCTCCTGATGACGACTATCTGCAAATTTACGAAACTTAGGCGCAACCAAATCATAGCTTCCGGCTCCTTTTCGGAACGGACGCATCCCATCATGCACCTCTTTTCTGCCATCCATGCTCAAGACTACATTTGCCATCTCCCGGTTGCAAAATTCGATCACTTCGTCATTCAGCAAAACCCCATTCGTAGTTAGCGTGAAGCGAAATTTCTTATCATGCAGCGTCTCCTGCTCTCTGCCGTATGCAACCAAATCCTTTACCACCTGCCAATTCATCAACGGCTCTCCCCCGAAAAAATCAACTTCCAGGTTTCTTCGGTTCCCTGAGTTGGCAATTAAGAAGTCAAGCGCCTTTTTCCCGACCTCAAAAGACATCAATTCCTTTCTTCCATGATACTCTCCCTCTTCTGCAAAGCAATATTTGCAGGCAAGGTTGCAGTCATGGGCAATATGTAAGCAGAGTGCCTTTACCACAGTCGGACGGGTTGAAAAATCCATAATATAGTCCTCATAGGTATCCTCTGTAAAAAGCTCTCCATTTGCGACCAGAGCTTGCACCTCGCAAAGTGCCTCTTTTACCTCCTCCTCTCCGTATTTTGCTGACAGCGCCTGTACAATTTCCTCCGGTGCATGTGCTTGGTACATTGCGATAATGTCATACGTCATATCATCCACCACATGAATTGCGCCACTGTTTACATCCAAAACGATATCATAGCCATTGTTCTTATACTGATGAACCACTATAATAGTTCCTCTCTTCCTAATTCTGTTTCTCTATTCTCCTTAAATTCTATTTTAAAAAGAGTTTCGACCGTTCGCAACGCGGACGGTCGTCTATCAACTCTCTTATTTGTTCTCACAGCTTTGATTTCCTACCGTACAGGAGGTCTTACATGCTGACTGGCAGGAGGTCTGGCATTCTCCGCAGCCGCCTTTTTTCACTGTACTCTGTAATTTCTTTGTGCTTAATGTTTTTACGTGCTTCATAATTGTCTCTCCTTTATCGCATTATTTTCATAGTATACCACATTCACCTTTACAAGAAAAGTCTTTTCTAGCTAATCATTCCGCCTGCCATGCCGGACGATAGGCAAAGAAGGAGTGTTGCCGCCATTTTCGGCATCTCAAATGCAAGCCCTCCCTTTGCAATCACCGAGGCTCCAAGCAAAATAATAAAATAGACCGCACCCGCGGCAAGTCCCCAGAGAAACTTTTTCTCCCGCATTTTTTTCCCCATAAAGAGGCCGCCGACAAGACCGGCAACCACATAAATCACCACGACTCCGACTTTTATGACGCTCTCCCCCGGTTCTGCCTTGTAGAGAACTCCGGCCAAAGCCAAAAGCAAAAGACCGCTGATTACAAACATGACAAAAACTGCGGTAAGCATCGCAGCAATCGGGTTTTCCTTTGCATCTCTTGCCT
>JAQXLR010000125.1 GCA_029012225.1 Clostridiales bacterium | reverse complement strand
TGAAAAAAATATAAAAAAAATAATAATAACTGGAAATAAGTATAATTGAATAAAATATTTAGAAAATTTTGAAAGACACAAATTCTCACACTTTTTATTGGCAGACATATGATAGAGGGAAGGGAGCGTAATTTTATGAACAGACAGACAATTCTTCTTATAAGTGACATGCGTCAGGTGTATCTGGCTGAGATACTGACGAAAAAGGGACGAAGTGTGCGCTGCCTGGATATCAGAAACAGTGAAACCGTCCCGGAACAGATGGAGAAGCTAAAGGGTTTTCTGGCGGAAGCGGATATGCTGATACTTCCGATTCCGGTATCCAAGGTGCCGGATCAGAAAAGATTAAATGATATATTAAACAAGAGCCTTATGCAGGGAACGCTTGTGTTAGGCGGTTGCTTTACACCGGAACAAAAGGCGTTTTTTGAGGGAAGAGATATTCACTTTCTTGATTTTATGGAGGATACCGTTGTCACAGAGGAGAATGCCGTTGCAACAGCCGAGGGGGTAATTGCGGAGCTTGTAAACAATAGCCCCTACAACATTGATGAGGCAAAAATCCTTGTGACGGGCTATGGCTGCTGCGGCAGAGCAATTGCAGTACGCTTAAAAGGCCTGGGAGCCAGAGTCACAGTGCTTGCGCGGCGGAGAGAGGCAAGAAAGGAAGCAAAAAAAGATGGTTTTTATGCGGTAGACTTCGCATTTGGACCGGAGGAAGCGATGGGCGCAGCCATGCTGGTCAATACAGTGCCTGCTCCGGTGGTAACGCGTGCGATGATTCAGGAGCTTCCCAGAGACGCCTACATTCTTGATATTGCGTCCATGCCCGGCGGGTGTGATTTTGCCTGTGCCAAGGAGTGTGGCATCCGTGCCGACTTAGTGCTTGGCATCCCGGGGAAATATGCTCCGAAAGAAAGTGCCCATATCTTGGAACGGGCAATTGACAGATTTGCGCTCCGGGAGGGAAAGGCATAATGGATTTTTCAAAATATAATATCGGACTGGGGATTACCGGATCGTTTTGTACTTTTTCAAAGGCGAGAAAGGAAGTCGAGAGACTCTGTGAGATGGGCGCAAATGTAATCCCCATATTTTCTTTTAATGCGCAGACCTGTGATACGCGCTTTGGAAGTGCAAGAGAATACGTAGAAGGGATTTGCGAGATTACGGGAAATGAGGGGATACGGACAATTTGTGCGGCAGAGCCGATTGGACCCAATAATTTTCTGGATATCATGGTAATCATGCCCTGCACCGGGAATACGGCGGCGAAGCTTTGCAACGGCATTACAGATACGCCTGTGCTGATGGCAACAAAGGCGCACATGCGAAACGGAAAGCCGTTGGTTGTCGCGATTTCCACCAATGATGCGCTTGGAGCGAGTTTTAAAAATATCGGAATGCTGATGAATATGAAAAATATTTATTTTGTTCCGTTCGGACAGGACAATTCCAAGAGTAAGCCAAATTCCATGGTTGCACGGCTGGAATTGGTACCGGAAACAATTGAGGCGGCGATGAATCATAAACAGCTGCAGCCTGTCTTGCAATCTCCGAATTGAGGAGCAGCAGGAGGCAATCATACAAAAGCGGCAGAGGAAAAAGGCTCTGCAAGTCTGTCTGCGAGGAAGCTTCCGTCGCAGGCGGGCTTGCCGGCAAGAGGAGCAGACAGGACAAGTTCGGTTTCCGTTAATAAAAAATTTACAAAACATTTATGACGGTTTTGGTTGTGGGAAAGAAGGAAAAGTGTTACAATAGTAGCATTATGCAGAGTATGGGCGAATCAGCCCTGTAAATCCTGATAAATTGCTTCGAAATGGAGAGTCTTTATGAATGCATTAGCAAAAATCTTTGGAACACACAGCGAGCGGGAATTAAAAAGAATCAAGCCGATTGTGGACAAAGTGGAAGCTTACAGAGATGCCATGATGGCACTTTCTGACGAGGAATTGGCAAATAAGACAAAAGAATATAAGCAAAGGCTGGAGAAGGGGGAAAGCTTAGATGACCTTCTTCCGGAGGCCTATGCAACCGTGCGAGAGGGTGCGAGACGTGTGCTTGGAATGGAGCATTACCGGGTACAGATTATCGGCGGAATCATTCTTCATCAGGGGCGTATTGCCGAGATGAAGACAGGAGAGGGAAAAACGCTTGTCTCTACACTGCCTGCGTATTTGAATGCACTGGCGGGAAAAGGCGTCTGTATCGTAACCGTCAACGATTATCTGGCAAAGCGCGATGCGGAGTGGATGGGGCAGGTGCATGAGTTTCTTGGACTAAAAGTAGGTGTGGTGCTCAACTCCATGACGAACGATGAGCGCAGGGAGGCCTACAACTGCGACATTACTTATATTACCAATAACGAGCTTGGCTTTGACTATCTGCGTGATAACATGGTCATTTATAAGGAGCAATTGGTACAACGCGGCTTGCACTATGCGATTATTGACGAGGTCGATTCTGTGCTGATTGACGAGGCCAGAACGCCTTTGATTATTTCCGGCCAGAGCGGCAAATCGACAAAGCTGTATGAGGCATGCGATATTTTGGCACGCCAGATGATACGCGGAGAGGATATGCCGGAATACTCCAAGATGGATGCCATTATGGGCGTGGAGCAGGAGGAGACGGGTGACTTTATTGTAAATGAGAAGGACAAGGTGGTCAGCCTTACGCAGGAGGGTGTTGAGAAGGTAGAGCGCTTCTTTAAGATCGAGAATCTTGCGGACGCGGAGAATCTGGAAATCCAGCATAATATCATTCTTGCACTTCGTGCTCACAACCTGATGTTCCGGGATCAGGACTATGTCGTAAAAGACAATGAGGTCATGATTGTGGATGAGTTTACCGGACGTATTATGCCTGGGCGTCGCTATTCGGACGGACTGCATCAGGCAATTGAGGCAAAGGAGCATGTGAAGGTAAAACGCGAGAGTAAGACACTTGCAACGATTACCTTTCAGAATTTCTTCAACAAATTTGAAAAAAAAGCAGGTATGACAGGTACGGCTTTGACGGAGGAGAAAGAGTTCCGCGACATTTATGGGATGGACGTAGTGGAGATTCCGACCAACCGTCCGGTCATTCGTGAAGATAAGCAGGATGCTGTCTATAAGACGAAAAAAGAGAAGTTCCGTGCGGTAGTGGAAGAAGTAAGAGCTGCACATGAAAAGGGGCAGCCGGTGCTGGTGGGTACGATTACGATTGAGATTTCCGAGACAATCAGCAATATGCTGAAAAAAGAGGGAATCCCGCATACGGTGTTGAATGCCAAATTCCATGAGATGGAGGCGGAAATCGTTGCGGGAGCCGGACGGCATGGAGCGGTAACGATTGCCACGAACATGGCAGGGCGTGGTACGGATATTAAGCTGGACGAGGATGCAAAGGCTGCAGGAGGACTGAAAATTATCGGTACAGAGCGCCATGAATCAAGACGTATTGATAACCAGTTGCGAGGACGCTCCGGAAGGCAGGGCGATCCGGGAGAATCGCAATTTTTCATTTCTCTTGAGGACGATTTGATGCGCCTGTTTGGGGCAGAAAAGCTCATGGATATTTTTACGGCCTTAAGAGTTCCGGAAAATGAGCAGATTCAGCACAAGATGCTGACCTCGGCCATCGAGAAGGCACAGACAAAGATTGAGAGCAATAACTTTGGAATTCGTAAGAATCTGCTTGAGTACGATCAGGTCATGAATGACCAGAGAGAAATTATTTACGCAGAGCGTCTGCGCGTGCTCAACGGCGAGAATATGCGGGATGTTATTTTCAAGATGATTACAGACCGTGTAGAAAGCTGTGTAGACACCTGTATTTCCTCTGACATTCCAAAAGATGAATGGGATTTGAATGAGCTAAATCAGCTTTTGCTGTCTATGATTCCGCTCAAGCCGGTAACGGATCAGGACGTGGACAGTGTAAAAGGCAATAAAGAATTAAAGCATCTGTTAAAGGAGCGGGCAGTCAAGCTGTATGAGCTAAAGGAGACGGAGTTTCCGGAGCCGGAGCAGTTCCGTGAATTGGAGCGTGTCGTACTCTTGAAGGTCATTGACCGTAAGTGGATGGGACATATTGATGATATGGATCAGCTGCGACAAGGCATCGGACTGCAGTCTTATGGACAGCGTGACCCTCTGGTGGAGTATAAGATGGCCGGCTTTGACATGTTTGACGATATGATTGCCAATATTCAGGAGGACACGATACGCTTACTGTATCATGTTAAGATTGAGCAAAAAGTAGAGCGTGAGCAGGTAGCAAAGGTAACGGGAACAAATAAGGATGAGACGGCTGCAAATGCACCCAAGAAGCGTGCGGCAGAAAAGGTTTATCCGAATGATCCATGTCCCTGCGGATCGGGGAAAAAGTATAAACAATGCTGTGGAAAGCACGCATAAATTTGAAGGACTATTGCTTTGGTAGAGTTACTTGCAAGGCAATAGTCTTTTTTTTAACAAACTTGTATTTATTTTAGTACAAATATTGAAATTGGAAAATCGTGCTATATAATAGTATGAAACGTAATTAGAAGAGAAGCATTTAAGGAGGGAATGATAGATGCATAATGTGAGAAACATTACAAAAGATATCGTATGGATTGGCGCCAGCACCAGAAGGCAGTCCATGTTTGAAAATATGTTTCCGATTCCGCGAGGAGTATCATACAATTCCTATCTTATTAAGGATGAGAAGACCGTTTTGTTGGATGCGGTAGATGAGGGTGTCACAAGTCAATTTTTTGAAAATCTCGAACATGAGCTGCAGGGAAGAGAGTTGGATTATCTGGTGGTGCACCATATGGAGCCGGATCACTGTGCAAGCATGGGAGATTTGCTTCGCAGATATCCTAAGGTGCAGATTGTCGGGAATACAAAAACCTTTGTTATGATTCGTCAGTTTTTCGGGGATGATTTTTCAGAGCGTGCAATTGTCGTAAAAGAAGGGGACACTCTGTGTACAGGAGCGCACACGCTGCATTTTATGATGGCGCCGATGGTGCATTGGCCGGAGGTAATGGTTTCCTACGATGCATATGACAAGGTCTTGTTTTCAGCAGATGGATTTGGTGCTTTTGGCGCATTAAACGGAAATATTTTTGCGGACGAGGTTCCGTTTGAAAGAGATTGGCTGGATGAGACAAGGCGCTACTATGGAAATATTGTCGGAAAATACGGCGCACCGGTAAATGGACTTTTGAAAAAGCTAAAAGCGCTTGATGTTTCTATTATCTGCCCGCTGCATGGTCTGATTTGGAGACAAAATTTGGATGTTATTTTGGAGAAGCATCAAAAGTGGAGCGCATATGAGGCAGAAGAAAAAGGGGTTGTCATTTTCTATGCCTCTATGTATGGAAATACGGCATCCGTGGCAGATGCTTTGGCAGGCAGGCTTGCCGATAAAGGGATAAAGGATATCAGGGTATACGATGTCTCAAATACGGAAATATCAGAGCTGATTGGGGAGATTTTCAGAGTCAGCCATCTTGTATTTGCGTCAACAACCTATAATGGAGGGATTTACCCGCGGATGGAGCATCTTTTGTCTGATATGAAGGCACTGGGGATACAGAAGCGGACGGTGGCATTGCTGGAGAACGGAAGCTGGGCGCCGTCTACCGCAAAGCAGATGCGGCAGAGGTTAGAGGAGCTGAAGGATATAAAAATTTTGGACGAGCAGATTACCGTCAATTCGGTCATGCATACAGATGAGGGCGGAAGGTTAGAAAGCTTGGCGAAGGCAATCGCGGAGAGCATGGATGAAGAATAGATTTGGACAAGGCAGACTGTTTTAGTCAGAAGGCTCTGGCGTGGACATCTGCACAAAAAGCAGCTATGGGAAAACCGTAGCTGCTCTTTGCTTTCAGGGGAAAGAAGTTCTTTCCATATCAAAAGAAAAAGAACGTATGTTCATATTATGTCTGTACATTTGAAATGGGATATGCTATGATAGAAAAATCAAGGGATAGTTTACCCCTGATTTTGGAAAGGAGGAATCTCGGTGGATCATTTTGAATTGGTATCCGAGTATGCCCCGACCGGGGATCAGCCACAGGCGATTGATGCGCTCGTAAAGGGCTTTAAGGAGGGCAATCAGTTTCAGACGCTTCTTGGAGTGACGGGCTCAGGCAAGACCTTTACAATGGCAAATATTATTCAGGCAATGAACAAGCCTACCCTTGTCATTGCTCATAATAAAACACTGGCTGCACAGCTTTACGGTGAGTTTAAGGAGTTTTTCCCAAAGAATGCGGTGGAGTATTTT
>JAQXLR010000124.1 GCA_029012225.1 Clostridiales bacterium | reverse complement strand
TTCTATGGTGTCGTAGGCGCGCAGCTCAATTACCTTGCCTTCTTTCTGAAGCAAACCAAGCTTTTCCTCATCGCAAAAATAATATTCCGTTCCGTTTGTCTCTCCTGCCCGCATGGGACGCGTCGTATAAGAAACGATCGTTTTTAACGAAAGCTCCTGATCCTCCATAAGCATCCGAAACAGTGTATCCTTGCCGCATGAGCTTTTCCCCAGCAGCAAAAAAATTTTTCCCATCTTTTGCACCCTTCCAGTATAATATAGTCTTTAAAAATATACAATCTTTATCCGTTCCAAGGAAGAATCGGGAAGCCCTCTTAGCGGCAAACCATATCCTTTGCACTCCCTGATGTTCTCCAATAAGCGCTCCGTAATTCGCTCTCCCGGCACAAGCATGGGGATTCCCGGCGGATATAAGGTCAGATAGGCAGCGGACACTCTTCCGACCGCCTCCGAAAAAGAAACCTCCGTATGTGCAAAGGAAATGGCCTCATAAATCTCCAACTGCTTTTCCTGTCTCTGGTAGGTTCTCTGCATAAACTCCACCGGCATAGGCGGCTGTCTCCCCGGCTCCTCATCCGCCAAAACGGCATCCATCCGAAAAAGTGCTTCTGCAAGCCTCTCAAAGCCTTCTGCCGCATCCATGATGCTTGTCATTCCCAGCACGTAGCAACCGGACGCAAGCTCAAACTCAAGCGCATACTCTCGGCGCAAAATTTTTCGGAGCTCTTCCCCGGTTCGGCCGCTTTTTCCGGAAAATATCACAAGCTTTGAATCATCCCATGCAAACGCCTCATCCTCTGTAAAGTCTTCTTTGGCTAAGACATGCAGGTTTTTTAAGCCGGATACGGTTTCATAAAAGCAATCCAAGTGTGCCCTGTAATCTGCAAACAGTTTTTTTTGTTCCTTCAAAAGCAACCGGATACAGGAATCCATTCCTGCCATAAGCAGGTATGACGGCGAGCTTGTCTGAAACATTTCCAAATATCGGCTTACTTTCTCGTTTGCAATCCGCTCCGAGTTGATATGTAAGAGCGCCGTCTGCGTAAAGGAAGGAAGCGTTTTATGCAGGCTCATAATCACGGCATCCGCTCCAAGCCGCACGGCATTTTCGGGAAATCCCGCTCCAAATCCCAAGTGCGCTCCATGCGCCTCGTCCACAATGAGCGGTATTCCAAATGCATGCGCCGCCTCTGCTATCCCCCTAATATCAGAAATCACACCCTCGTATGTCGGAGATGTCACAATCACTGCACGAATGGCGGGATTGTCGCAAAGCGCCTCTTTTACCTGTGCTGCCGTAATCTGACCCTGCAGTCCCTCTTTCGTGATGCACGGATAGAGATATTGTGCCGTAAGCTCGTGCAGCTCTAACGCATGGTATACGGATTTGTGACAATTTCTCGCCACAAGCACAGTATCCCTTTTTTTCGTTGCCGCACAAATTGCCGCCAAAATCCCGCATGTACTCCCATTCACAAGATAGTGGCAATGCAAGGAGTCATACAGCCTCGCTGCCCGCTGCTGCGCCTCCATTAAAATTCCGTCTGCACAGCTTAGATAATCAAATCCGTCTATCTCTGTAATGTCTATCGCATACGGATTGGGAAATACGAGCTGTTTTCTCTTATGCCCCGGCATATGAAAAGGATACATATTGCTTCTTCCATATTCGATTAGCTTTTCGTCAAGATACTGCATTGATGCTCCTTCCCACAGCGTTTTGCGCCTTCCAAAAGCTCAGTCTAAGAATCGCCCCAGCTTTGGCATCCAGTCTCCGAAAAATATGGTGTCCTCGCAGATGGCGCTCCATATCCTTGGTAAAAACGCACAAATGACATCCATGACCTCGTCCCATCCCGGCTCCTTTTTTCCCTGACTTCGAAGGTACTTTTCAAACCGCTTCCTCATATGGGGGTAAGTTTTATAAGAGAGAATCTCCTTTCCCCGACTCTCCTCAAGAGGAAGTCCCTCTTTTTGGCACTGCTTTTCCAGCTGTTCTTTTATATGCCTTCCATCGATTTCCTCGCTTGTCAAGATCTCATATACCTGCTCATAGCTGTTCATTTCCGGAATCAGCTCCAAATCACGGAGCATCAAAAAAAGTCGGTCTGTCAGCATATTTTCCGGTGGGTATTCCAGATATCCGATGGCTTGTTTCTCGCGCATAAACGGGATGAACTCCTTGCGTGTCGGCATACGCTCCTCCCCCTCCATCTTCTCCACGCAAACGTGCAGGGGGACTGTAAGCTCATCAAATTCTCCGGCCAGCTCAAGTTCCACCTTTGCACCGTCAAACGCCGCTCTTCCCTTCCATTTGATTTCCGGTGTCTTTTCTTTTTTCAGAATAGAGGCCAGCATCACATATCCCATCTTTTGCGACAATTCCTGCCCGGGCACAAGCGCTTGTGCCTTTCCGGTGCTTTCATCTGTAACATAGCTAAATTCCAGGGTCAAAAGATTCTTTTTTTTATATTGCTCAAGCCCCAGAATTTCCGAATTTTTTAGCCAGAGATAGGGGGCAAAGTCCGAATCGGCAATCAGATACAAGAGCTCCTCCAGCACATATCCTGCAAGCAGATTCGAAAAAGGGATTCCCGTATCTTCACTCTTTTCTTTTAAAGCTCTCCTGTCAATGATTTCCCGTTCCATCTAAAGCCACACTCCTATCATTGTCTGTACTTTTTTTACGACCTTTCGCTCTTTTGCAAATTGCATCAGCTTTGCCACATCCTTTTGTGTATCCTTGATGTAGGCAAACATTCCCTCTTTAAACTGCTCCCGATTCATTTTGTCCTGATACTTCAGACACTCGCAGATAAGGCGCTCCTTTTCAAAAATTCGCATGGTTGCTTTCCCAAACGTAATGTCGGCAACACCAAACTCTAAGGTTTCCGGCTCTGCATAGAGTGGAGTGACTTGCGGAAAGTCCAACTTAAATCTTGACTTTGAAGTGTTTTTATCGATCGAAATGGTAAATCCGTATGGCCGTCTTTCGATATATCCATACGCGTAAAGCGCACTCTCAAGGTTTAACACGCCATCCGGAAACAGCTTTGCCAAAAGCTCCTCCTCTGAGAAATCTCCAAGCCGCACCGTATAATACCCGCTTTTGATGCGCACCAAATCTCCCCTTTCTACAAAGTCAAGAATGCGCCGATAATCAATCCCAAGCTCGGCAAGCCGGCTTTTTTTGACTACCCCTCCGTTTTTGTAGATAAATTCCTTGACGCGATCTAAAATCAATTCTCTTTTTTCGCTAATTGCATACGAATCTGTCTTTGCCATGTTTTCTCCACTCTTTTGTTTTTATCTTCTTTGAAAGCCTCGTCTTCTGCGTCTCTTTTTCTTGATGCCGGTATATTTAAATTTTGCTCTCCGCGCTCTTTTTACCTGGAGATTGTGACGAATAATATAATAATTGTCATATACCTTTTTTAGCAGGAATATCAGTGCTGCAAAAAGAGCAAGAACCAACACAAGAAAAAAGATATATCCGGGCTTTATCTTTATCGTAGCAACCCGCTTTTTCTCTCCTTTTGCATCGGAGCTTTGGTTGTCAAACGCAAAGGTTTCCACCTTGGCATTGACCTTTTGAATTGCTGCCTTTCCTACTGTATGCCCTGCATAGGTATAGGAAATCGTTCCAACCACATCATAATTTGTATGGTCGATGGTAATCTCAGAGACCGCATCTGCAAACTCTGCTGTCTTTGGCAGCACAACATTGGCTCTCTCATCAATATCGACAAAAGACTTGTTCTGATTTAGCACTCCTGCACCAGCCTCCTCCTGCACCGAAACTTGCTTCTCGTTTTCCGCAATCGGAAAGAGCTGGAAGTTATCAAAGCCGTATTGAAGCAGGTTTGTCGTATCCTCAAACTGTCCCGGGGACTGTACGCGCATTACCACGCATATTAAGGTCATCCCATCCTTTTCCGCATAAGTTACCAATGTGCTGTTTGCCTCGTCCGTATAGCCTGTCTTCCCTCCCGTGCAGTAGGGATAGAGGTATTTTGCATTTGACGCGCGATAGTTGCTAAGCATGTCATGATGATTTCTTAAAATTGTCTCCTCATTCGGATGTTTATTGGTCGGCGGAATGGTATACACCTTCGTCCCCGTAAGGATGCGAAAGGTTTCATTCTCATAAGCAGCTTGGGCAATCTGTGCTATATCATACGCACTGGTGTAATGGTTGTCCTCATGCAGTCCGTGCGGATTGGTAAATTTCGTCGTTGTGCATCCCAGCTCCTTTGCCCGCGCATTCATCATTGCCACAAAGTTCTCCATCGTGCCGCCTACATGCTCTGCCACCGCAAAAGCGCATTCATTGGCAGATGCAAGCATGACTGCATACAGGCATTGCTCCATTGTCATCTGCTCTCCGTAATCACGTGCGATGCTAGAGCCCATCGTCTCGTCAATGGCTCGATCCGAAAAGGTAACAATCTCATTTAAGTCGGAATTTTCTAAGGCAACCAACGTCGTCAGTATTTTTGTAATGCTTGCCGGATAATGTGCATCGTGGCTGTTTTTTTCATATAAAATCGCTCCGCTTGATGCCTCCATCAAAATAGCCGCTTCGGACAGAATCGCCGGCTCCTCCGGCCAGTATTCTGCGGCCTTTAGCTCTATGGGACACAGCTGTATGATACATGTTAAAGAAAGCAGCAGACAGGTTGCCCGCATCATCCACTTTTTATTTCGCATTTGAAGTTACTCCGTTTTTCATTCAATCTTTTCTCATTATCAGTATAATAGTTGAAAAAAATACATGCAATAGCTTTTCTTGCGTTTCCCTATTTTTCTTTTATCCCGCGAAAGCACCTGAAAGAATAAAATGTAAGGCCACAAGCAGAACTTTTGCCTCCTGTTTATCGGAATATGAATGCCTGTAAACAAAAGACTTTTTCCGCTTTCGCAGCTTTTAATATCAATTATCGTTTTTATTATTGTTTTTCTTGGCATTTTTTCTATTTTGCCTTGCGTTTTTTGCAAAATAATGGTAGAATCACTGATAGACGTAACTCCAAGTAATCAGTGAGATATCAAGCAAAAAATTATAGTTTGAGGAGGAAAACAAAATGAATATTCTCGTCTGCGTCAAACAAGTACCGGATACTACCGAAATCAAAATTGATCCGGTAAAGAACACTCTGATTCGTGATGGTGTGCCAAGCATTGTCAATCCTTATGACGGCTATGCCCTTGAGGCTGCTGCCCGCATTAAGGACAAGGATCCGGACACGAAAATCGTGGTTGTATCCATGGGACCTGCTCAGGCAGTAAACGCTCTTAAGGAGTGCCTTGCAATTGCTGCTGACAAGGCTTATCTGATTTCCGGTCGTCCTTTCGGTGGATCGGACACCCTTGCTACCAGCTACATACTCAGTCAGGCGATTGCAAAGGTAGAAGAAGTGGAAGGCAAATTTGATGCTATCTTCTGCGGAAAGCAGGCAATTGACGGTGATACCGCTCAGGTTGGTCCGGAAATCGCTGAGCATCTTGGTCTGGCTCAGGTTACCAATGGTGTGGAAGCTGAGGTTGACGGCGATGGCTTAAAGGTGAAGAAGATGACAGATGACGGCTTTGAGCTGGTTGGCATTAAGCTGCCTTGTCTGATTACCTTTACACAGCCCGGATACGAGCCTCGCTACCCGAGCATTAAGCGTAAGCTTGCTGCAAACCGCGCTGAGATTCCCGTATTCAGTGAGGCTGAATTGCCCACCATTGATCTTACCCGCGCTGGTCTTAACGGCTCTCCTACCAAGGTTTTCAAGAGCTTTGTACCTCCTAAGAAATCCGGTGGTGTAAAGATTGAAGAGGCAACTGCTGAAGATTCTGCAAAGAAGCTGTTTTCTATGCTTAACGATGCAGGCATCATGTAAGGAAAGAGAGGATTAATCGATGGAAGCAAAGACGAAAGACCTTTGGGTATTTATTGAGACAAACGAAGACGGTACCGCAAAAAATGTCGGCCTTGAGCTGCTAAACCCCGGCAAAATGCTGGCAGGTAAGCAGGGGGGCAATCTGGTAGCTGTGATTATCGGAAATAACGTAACTCCTGCCATTGAAGCTGCATCTGAGTATGGTGCCGATAAGGTAATTGTAGTGGAAGGAGAGGAATATAAAAAATATTCTACCGACGCTTATAGCATCGCTTTGGTTGCACTGGTTGAGAAATATGGTCCTAAGAGCATGATGATTGGCTCTACCAACAACGGTCGTGATTTGGGCCCCCGCGTAAGCTGCCGTCTGAACACCGGTTTGACTGCAGACTGTACCTCTCTTGATTACAGCGAGGAGAAAGATATTATCCTGTGGACGCGTCCTGCATTTG
>JAQXLR010000123.1 GCA_029012225.1 Clostridiales bacterium | reverse complement strand
AGCTTTACTTCCGTTCCCGCATATTTAGAGTAAATCACTCTCTGCCCTTCTTTTACCTGCATCGTCACTTCCTTACCGTCTACGATTCCGCCCGGTCCTACTGCAATTACCTCTGCCTCCTGCGGCTTCTCCTGCGCACTGCTTGTAAGAATGATACCGGATTTTGTCGTCTCCTCCGCTTCACACTGCTTTAATACAACTCTGTCGCTTAATGGTACTAATTTCATACTTTTACCTCCTGATTTTTCAATCTCGTTTCATTTCTTTTGAGCATTTGTTAGCACTCATTTGATTCGAGTGCTAACCGATAGTCCTATCATAGAGATTTACATTTTAATCTGCAACCGTAAATATATCTATTTATATCGATTATTTCTCATTATTTCTCACTTTATCTCTATTTATCTGTTTTTTTTATATTTTCATCATTTTTCTTTGATTTAATATTTTGTTTAGATTTACGATGTCATCTCTTTTCCTGTTTTTTTGACTGTCCTCTTTATCGCATCATTACCTGACTTCCACAGAAGCTTAATCGCTCGAAGAAACAGCTTTTGCGTCTCCGGTGCCAGCTTACTTTTTGCCCGCATCAACTCCTGCACCGTCTTCCACTTACTGTGACACAAATCATCGAGCGTGCGGATATCCGCCTCGTCTAGAATGTCAAATACCGTATCCACAAGCTGCTGCCGTTGCTCCTTATCCAGGCCTACAATCCAATTTTTCAATGTCTCATCCAAAAGGATGCTTCCCTGTGCAATCCCCTCTCCGGGGACAAATGCGGCTCCGAGCACCTCCCATGACATGGGGTCATGCTGCTGGATTCCTCTCTGCGAGCTTTTTACTACCTCAAACTCTCCTTGATGCTCCAAAAGCATCCCGACAATGCTGGATTCCGGAAGAATGGTCTTGATTTTTGGGAGCATCCGCTGATATGCCTCACTTTCCAGCATCTCTCTCGAAAAGCCCGGTCCATCGTTGCTGTAGACCTCAAGAATCTTTTCCTGCATGCAGGGACTGCATTTTACAGCGGCATATACCGACAGATTGCCTCCCTTGGAATGTCCTCCCACACGCAGCTTCTTGCCCTTGGGAAACTCCATGCGATTTAAATAATCTGCCGCCTTTCGCTGCCCCGGTGTTGTGGAAAGATAACCCATGTTAAAATTTTCTTTCCATCCTACTATAGTAGAATCAGTGCCACGAAATGCCACATAGACACTGTTGTCACTAAGCTCTACGCAGATTACGGCAAATTGGGATTCCTCCAATCGACTGATCTCATTGACGTAAGCAAACAGCTTGGCATCTGCAAAGCGTTTCGTCTTCGCCATTTTTTTCAGCACATAGATCGCCGTCTTAATCTGCGATACCTGTTCCATAATTTTCTTTTCATCATGGCTCGCAAAAAATCGCGCAGACGCCTCCTTTACCGTAATGCGTTCCCCGCTTTCCGGCGCCTCGACAATCCCATCAAACGCTACATAAACAAGCTGTGCCAAAAGAAGATTGTCAACCTCGTTAAACGCTGCTGCCTGAAAGGTCAAATCACCGCGCCAGTCCAGATAGTCCAATATATTTGCCATATCAATCCTTCCCTTCCCATAAATGCTTCTATGAAATCAGACCATAATGCAAAAGCCCATTTAAAATTCCGTCTTCCCCAATCGTCGTGGTAACATACTCTGCCGCAGCCTTTGCACGCTTACTGCCATTTCCCATCGCAATGCCGTGTGCGACAAACTGCAGCATATCCAAATCATTTTCGCTGTCTCCAAATGCATAGGTCTGTTCCCTTGGTATCTCTAAAATCTCGCATACCCGCCAAACTCCGGTCGCCTTCGTGTGCCCGGCAGGAAGAATCTCTGCAATCCCTCCTCTCTCGTGAACAATGACCTCAAACCCCTCTCCCAGCTCGCTTGCCACCTGCTTCATGTCTGCCTGCTCAATATTCGCGCTAAGCTTATTGACCTCCATTCCACTCCCATCCCTTTGGATTTCCTTCATATTCGCACCAAGCTCCTTCCTTAAATAGGATACGAACGGATCTTCCAAAAACTCTGTCGGGTCAGAATAAATATACCTTGGTCCTTCCAGAACAACCGGCATTCCATGCCTCTTTAACACTTCCAATACGTGAAGCATCTGCTCCCTTGTAAGAAGCTCCTCAAAAATCGTCTCCTTGTGAAAATCAATATGAGCTCCACAGGCCGCCACCACTCCGTCAAAGCCAATGTCAAGAAGCTTTTTGCTTCGAATATTCGCACGGCTCCTCCCACTGCAAAGAAAGGCG
>JAQXLR010000122.1 GCA_029012225.1 Clostridiales bacterium | reverse complement strand
TCTAATTATAGCAGTCTATTATCATAGTTTTTTCGCGCGACTTTTTGTCGCAGAAACGAGGCAGCATGGACATCAATTATGAACTCTATAAGGTCTTTTATTATGTGGCAACTTCCCTTAGCTTTTCCGAGGCGAGCAAGCAGCTTTACATTTCCCAGTCGGCAGTCAGCCAGTCGATTAAGACGCTGGAACGAAAATTAGAGCAGCCTCTTTTCATCCGCAGCACAAAAAAAGTCCAGCTTACTCCGGCAGGGAAGGTGCTTCTAAAACATATTGACCCCGCCATGAACTTAATCAGACGCGGGGAAAGTCAACTTTTGGAATCCGGCGTTTTGGGGCTTGGGCAGCTCCATATCGGTGCCAGCGATACCATCTGCCGTTATTTTCTTGTACCCTATTTTCGGCAATTTCATAAAAAATTCCCGGACGTTCCGATTAAGGTCACGAATGCAACCTCTCTAAACTGCGTAAAGCTTTTGGAACAGGGGAAGGTTGATTTGATTGTCACCAACTTCCCAAATTCCGGGCTAAATCAGTCTTATATCCGAAAAAAAATATGCAGCTTTACGGATGTCTTCATCGCAAACCCTGCATATTTTAATTTAAAGCAGCAAGAAATCCCCTTTGCGGAGTTAAAGCAGTATCCGATTCTTATGCTCGATAAAAAAAGTACGACAAGTGAGTTTTTGCATAATCTTTTCCTGCAGCATCAGCTTGAATTGATTCCGCAGATTGAATTAAGCAGCAACGACCTGCTCATCGACCTTGCACGCATCGGGCTTGGCATCGCCTTTCTTCCGGACTACTGCCTAAGCAGAGAGTCCAAGGAGCTTTTTATTGTAAAAACAAGGGAAAAGCTTCCTTCCCGGCAGATGGTAGCCTCCATCAACCCGACGCTTCCCATCTCTCAGTCCACGGAGGAATTTTTAAGGCTGCTGCCCGAAATTCCATAATCACGCAGCTCGGGAATCGCCCCACCGGCCACTGCCCAAAGATACAGGCTTGCCACACTGCAATACGGAGAAAACCGCTTGCGATATCGCGCAAAACGCTCTTTATCCACTTCTTTATGATGGTACAGCATTCGGATTCCACGAAGGATTCCAAAGTCCCCGAAGCTGAAAATATTCGGGCGCTGCAAGCAAAAGAGCAGCAGCATTTCTGCTGTCCATACGCCTACTCCTCGAAGCGAGGACAGGCTCTTTATTGCATCGGCATCGCTCATACTCCGAATTCCCTCCAGGTCAAACGTACCATTTGCTACCTTGTCTGCAAAATCAATGATATAGTCTGCCTTTCGAAAGCTCATCCCAAGCTGCTGCAGCCTGTCTCTCTCCATTGATAAAATCGTATCGGCGTTGATCTCTCCAAGCGTCTCCTTGACTTTTTGCCAGATAGACTGCTGTGCCTTCGTTGAAATCTGCTGTCCGATGATATGATGGATAACCGCAGAAAACAAATCCGTATCCACCTCTCTTTCAATATGGCCGATTCGCTCAATAACTTCGGCAAGCCTTTTGTCTTTGCTTTTTAAGTATTCTGTTTCTACCTCTCCATACGCAAAATAAGCCGACTCCATAAAGCTCCCTTCTATCCTTTCAAAAGGATTATCAGAGAAAAGGGCAAAGCCCGCAAATCGGCTCTGCCCTTTTCGGATATCCTTCTTTGTCTTATCCAAATCTGTCCCATATATGTTTGCAACACTTTTATGCAATCGCATATTTTCTGATCGTGCGCTCAAAGCCCGCGTCTTTTCCTCCGTATCGAATGGTCAAATCCTTGCTTAGGCCAAGGTACATCATACCCAATATGGATTTTGCATCTATCACAGCCCTGTTGCAACACACGTCGATGTCAAAATCACATTTTCCGGCAGCTCTTACAAATTCCTTTACTTCCTCTGTGTCAGATAATCTGATTTTTTTCTCTACCACTTTCCTCATTCCTTTCCTTGTAGAAAACAATCAACTTTTGGGGTTTTCGGAATTATTACACACTTTTTTTCGCCTGTCAAATTTCATCGTTTTCATCCATACCGCTTCTTTTACAGTCAATCTGCCAGATTTTGCCGCAAAAAATATCCTCATTCTTTATAATTTCTTGCCTTTCCCGCAAATCGCTTCATAATTCTTGTGCAAAAAATGCGTCAAATCCCTTCCCGGCACGCGATATTTCATAATTTTTCACAATAATTTCTGCCCTTATCCCGCTCAAGATAAGATGAAATTTCGATATGCAATTAAAAAATTCTTCGAACTGCCAGCACCTTTCGATAGGTAACAGGTGAGGTCAGAGTGATTCCCGACTTCTCATTGCTGGCATGAATCAGTGTATTGTTGCCGGCATAAATTCCCACATGCCCACTGTAGCACACAATATCACCGGGCAAAATATCCGAAAGACTTACCGCATACCCAACCTCCCGTTGTGCGGCAGAATGTCTCGGAAGACTTACTCCAAAGGCCTCGTAAACGCCCTTCACAAAGCCGGAGCAATCGGTTCCGTTTGTCAGGCTATTTCCCCCATACACATAAGGATTCCCTAAAAATTGCATGGCATAATCCACTACGGCCTGCCCATTGGAAACTTGCGGAACGGCACTTCCCAAACCTCCATTTCCAGCGCTGTTTACAGCGCTGCTGTTTCCTGCGCTGCTGTTTCCTGCGCTGCTGTTTCCTGCGCTGCTGTTTCCTGCGCTGCTG
>JAQXLR010000121.1 GCA_029012225.1 Clostridiales bacterium | reverse complement strand
TTAAAGTTGGTAAGCATACCGCCCAGCCATCTCTCATTTACATAAAACATTCCACAGCGCTCAGCTTCGGTTTTGATGGCATCCTGTGCCTGCTTTTTCGTTCCCACAAACAGAATCGTTCCACCCTGTGCCGCAATATCAGCCACCGCCTTGTAGGCCTCGTCTACCTTACCTACCGACTTCTGCAAATCGATGATGTAGATTCCGTTTCTCTCCGTATAAATGTATGGAGCCATTTTCGGATTCCATCTTCTGGTCTGATGTCCAAAGTGAACACCTGCTTCAAGTAACTGCTTCATTGAAATAACACTCATTCTTCTACCTCCATGGTTTCCTTCTTCCATATGCTTCATTCCCCGAGAAGACCGCTTTGCGGCACCCATCCGTTGGTCGGCATATGTGTTTACTATGTTTTTTCTGTTAAACCTTGTAGATTATATCACAAGAGATACGAAGTGGCAAGAAAAATTTTATTGCTGCGGTCCTGCCTGCAAAATCTGTGCCACTTCCTCCATCGTCAATCCATATGGTATCTCATACTCCCCTGCCATGATCTCAGAGGTGTCTCCATTTTCAAAAAGATACGTTCGAAGCTCCTCCGCATTCTCAATAATGCCGCTCTCCTCCAGTCTCCTACAGACAGTTCGGGAGACGTCATCCGCTTCGATTTTTAAATAATAGGATGCCTCCTGTTTTTGCTCTGTTTCGACAAGCTCCTCCGGCATTACCATACCAAGCTCTTTTGCCCGTCTCATAATCTCCTCGTCAGAAATCTTAGCCGCTCCCCCGGCCAGTTCTCCTGCGAAGCTGATTGCAAGAATCAGAGTGGTAATCATAATTCCGATACCAAGCCCTCTTAAATAATATTTTAACCTCACAATTTTATTCCCCTTTATAAAGTCCGATGACAAGCCGCACTTCGCCAATTCCCATCTTTAGGGCTCTGGCGATATCCACTTCACTTCTCCCTTGCTTATGAAGCGCCAATATCCTTGCCCTGTTATCCGTATATCCGGATGTTTTCGCAGAGGAAGTCGTTTTCTGCTGCAGCGGCTTTTGCACTGTCTCCTCCGGCTTCTTTTGCATCTCATCCGGCATCCTTTTTGCTACAGGAGGCTGTGGCTGCAAAACCTCTGCAGAAAGCTGTGGCTTGGCTGCCGGCTTTTCCAATGCTTTTTGAGGCGGTCTGATTTCTTCCAGATTGCGTATGTCTGCTGCCAGTCTTTGTAAATCGGAAGTCATTCCGGTAAGCTGTGTATGCTTGTCATTTAGCATATCATATAAGAACATAATCTCATTGTGTGCCTTATTGATATTTTCAAGAACGGTTTCCGAATACTCGCTGATTGCCATAATTTTCGTATTTGTTTCCTTTTCCAGCGCGCGATCTACCTTTTCGCCGGAGGCGCAGATTGCGTCCTCGATTGCTTCCTCGATTCTGGAATCCGCATTTCGAATCTCGCTGTCAATCACTCGTCTTAATTCTTCCTCCGTCAGCTCTCCGATTTTACTCAATTCCGAAGGAGATAATTTTTCAGCAACAAAAAAGCTTCCGACCATAAAAATACATCCCGTCAGAAACAATACAATTACAATTCCAGTCATACTTTTCTCCCTATATTTTTATATCGAAGCCTCCGCTTGTAGTTTTTGGCAGGACTTTCCCATCCTTTTTTTCTTTTTTCTGTCCTTTTTTTTCGCGCTTTCCCTCATAGCTGTTACTGCCCTTTTCCTTGGCATCATAACGAAAGCCTTCATTCTCTTTTTTTTCAGTCGAAGATACCTGACGAGCCATACGCTCGTCCTGCTTTTGCTTCTGGACGCCGATATTATACTGCTGGACAATGGGCTTATTGTCCTCGTTTTGTTTTATGTTGCTGACATCCTGCGTCCGCTGAATCATTCCACTTATATCGACCGGTCTGATTGACATATGCCTACCCCTCTCTTATCCTCCATCAGCTATCTATGAGGATTCCCATATATGGTCCCATCCTCCTTCGCATTTTCAGAAGAGCCTTTGTATGCAGCTGGGATACTCTCGACTCAGACACCTCCAATATGCTGCTGATTTCCTTTAAGGTCATATCCTCATAATAATAAAAAAGAATCACTTTTTTTTCTTTTTCCGTTAGCAGCTCTAACGATTGCTTCAGCATCTCTTTTAGTTCTTCTTCCTCAATCGTATCTTCCGGCTGGGCAAAATGAGAATTATTTTGTGCATCCATAATCGGCTCCCCGACCTGCTCCACAAACTCATTTAAGGAAATCACATTTGTTACCTTAAGCTGGCTTTGCCATTCACTCAGCTCTTCCTCCGCAATGCCAAGCTCTCTTGCCACCTCTTCATCGGAAGCATTATGTCCCGTCTTCGTCTCAATCTGTCGAATCGCTTCTTCTATTTTTTTCTGTTTCTGCCTGACTGTCCTTGGTATCCAGTCCATCTTGCGAATTTGATCTAAAATCGATCCTCGAATCCGCAGGCTCGCATACGTCTCAAACTTTACGTCTTTTCCCAAATCAAATTTGTCGATTGCATCGAT
>JAQXLR010000120.1 GCA_029012225.1 Clostridiales bacterium | reverse complement strand
CCCACTGCAAAGAAAGGCGTAATGTCCGTTCTCACGCAGCCTTTGCACCGCCGTCACCGTACTCGCCGGTATCTGCATGTGCTCATCCCATATTGTTCCGTCAATATCAAAAAATACTGCCTTTTTCATTTCTCTTGTATCTCTCCTTACCTATCAGAGCATTTGTTGCGCCCATCTTCGTTTCATTATAATCGAAAACGCCCTCAAAGGGCAAATGAAATCAGACAAACGAAAACATGCATCGTGCCTTAAGCACGATGCATGGAAAAACTGTCCATATCATAATTTTTCAGATTCTCAAGAATCCCCCGGTCATCTGCCTGCGAAATCAGCTCATTCCGGCTCTTTTGAGAGGAAAATTGATCGTGAAAGGCACTCGGCCCGCCAACACAGCCTCCGTCGCAGGCCATTCCCTCAACAAAATCCTCCGGCAGCCTCCCTGCCTTTAACAGCAAAAGCGCCTTTTTGCATTCCATAGCTCCATTTGCCTTGCATATCTTTGCGTCAATCTCATCATTTGACTCTTTTAGGCTTTGCAATACTGCTGCCGTTACACCTCCGGAATTTGCAAAGCGCTTTCCAAAGGTAGATGCCACCTGAAGATTGTTCTCGCACGGCTCCAATGCCACGCCCTTTGCCTTCATAATGGCTCGAATCTCACTGTAGGTCAATGCATAGTCTGCATTTCCGGGAATCTTTTGGTCAACAACCTCTGATTTTTTTGCAAGACACGGACCGATAAACACCGTGATGGCATCCGGATCCTTCGCCTTAATCATTCGGGATACGCCGCACATCGGAGAAACTGTGGTAGACACATTCTCACTTAGCTCCGGATAGAGCAAATGTACCATATTGACAAATGCCGGACAACAGGAGGTTACTTTCTTTTTGCCCTCTCGGTATGCCTCTGCCCATTCCTCTGCCTCGTATGCCGCTGTCATGTCTCCGCCCAGACCAACATCATAAAAGTCCTGAAAGCCGACCTCCTTCATCGCCTTCCTCCAGCTTGCCATAGTAATATCCACGCCAAACTGTCCCTCTGTCGCCGGTGCCGCCATCGCATAGACCGGCTTTCCTGATTGTAATGCATGAATCACATCCACTATGAAAGTTTTTGAGCCGATTGCCCCAAAGGGACAGCTATGAATGCACTTTCCGCAGCGGATGCATTTTTCCTTATCAATCACTGAGATGCCATGCTCATCGTATGTAATCGCATCCACGGGACAGCTGAATTTACAGGGACGCTTTAGATGTGCGATTGCATTGTAAGGGCAGGCCTTTGCACATTGTCCGCACTCCTTACATGCAGAAGCATCAATATGGGAGCGATCCCGTCCCGGCTCAATCGCATCAAATTTGCATGCACTGATGCAGGCCTTTCCAAGACAATTCTGGCAGTTTTCCGTTACGGTGTAGCTGGAAATCGGACAATCCTCACAGGCAGAGCTGATGACCTGAATAATGTTCCCGTCATCTACCGCCCCCGGTGCCTTTCCCTCTGCCAGACGCACCCTCTGCCTGATAATTTCTCTCTCTTTATAGATACAGCAGCGAAATTTTGGTGTAGGTCCCGGAATCAGCTCCATTGCGATATGATCCCTCTTTTCCTCCAGCTCTCCGGCAAATGCCAGCTTTGCCACCTCATAAAGCACATCATGCTTAATCTTGATTACATTTCCGTCTGCATATGTCGCCATTGTTTTTCCCTCGCTTGTCTTACTTTGTTAATTGTTTCACATCCTAGCTTATTATATAACATCTGCGAGGTTTTTCAAGACATTGCTATGTTCTTATTGGGAAACATAAAGCAATAATCGACAGCTACATGGATTGCAGGCTTAACAGAAAATGCTGAAGCAAAATACGTTGTTCTGCGGTGAGCATGGAAACATTAAGCAGAAAGTCATTGGATGTTTGCTCAAAGCCAAGCAAATAATCCGTTGAGCAATGGTAAAGCGATGCTAACGCCATCAGAATTTCAACACTGGGGGTTCTCTCTCCGCTTTCATAATTTGAAATAATGGAAGGCGAGACATGTAATGCACACGCTACATCTTTTTGAGATAGCTTGCGGATTGTTCTTTGCTTTTGCAAGCGTTCACCTAAGCCATTGATCATAGATTACCTCCAAAATAAGTATATGCCAATATTGAAAATTTTATTTTAAATGAGATAGCATTACTTTAGGAAAATAGAAGTTTTCTTAAAGCATTGAAATTTTTACAAAAAGCATATAGAATAAAAACACTTATATGAGATTGGAGAGCCCAAAATGAAAGAGAAAAGGCTGAATATGATGTGGAAGTTCATACAATTCATCTGGTTTACCATAATGCTTGCCATGTTTCTCCGCTATCTTTATACAATCCTCCCAAACAATATTGATTCTGATATGGCAAGTGAAATGGTTTTTGCGAAATTACTCTCGGAGGAAGGAACACTTCTTTCAGAAAACTGGTATTACTCCTCAGAAATACGTGTATTGAGTACGCAGTTAATATTTGTACCATTATTTTTATTTCTTGAGGATTGGTTTACCATTCGTATGACAGGAACGATTTTGTGTACACTCATTTTGCTCTTGTCTTTTTTTAGTTTTTGTCGGACGCTCAGAATCAAAAACCATCTGATTTATGCAGGGATGCTCTTGTGTCCTGTCAGTCATGATTATTTTTCCTTTGTCTTTTGTAATCTATTGTACTTGCCATATATCGCAATAATTTTTTTTACGGTAAGTTTGTTGTTTCAGGTAGCGGAAAAGGAATGGCAATCAAAAGAGAGTATGTGGAAAACAGCCCTGCTTTTTCTTCTTTCCTTCGCCAGTGGAATGGCGGGTTTGCGCATGATTCTTTATCTGTACCTTCCAATGGTTTTCATCGGATTTTTCTTTTGGAGATTTCAAAAGAGTATTTTATCGGTAAGATTGTGGATAGCCTCCTTGCTTATGGCAGCAGGTGCAGGAGCGGGATTCGTTTATTACAAAAAAATTTTAACCATAAAATATTCTTTTGAGGCAATGGAAACTCTACCTTATGTGAATCCGTTTCAATTTGATATGCTTGAAAATATCCTAAATGCATGGATGACTGCATTGGGATTTGTCAGTAATGCCCCTATATCTTCAGCGCGATTGATGCTTCTGGAAATCCTCTTTGCGGCATGGATAGGCCTCATC
>JAQXLR010000119.1 GCA_029012225.1 Clostridiales bacterium | reverse complement strand
GGTCGGCGATGGGATCAATGATGCTCCGGCGCTCGCCTCGGCCGACGTCGGCATTGCGATTGGAGCGGGGACGGATGTTGCGATAGAGAGTGCGGATATTGTCCTGATGAAGAACGACTTGCAGGATGTTTCGGGAGCCATTCGTTTGAGCAGAGCAGTCATCCGTAATATTAAGCAGAACTTGTTTTGGGCATTTTTTTACAATACAATTGGCATACCTCTGGCCGCCGGCGTTTTTTATCCGATTTTTGGGATTAAGCTAAATCCTATGTTTGGAGCGGCGGCGATGAGCTTAAGCAGTATCTGCGTAGTTGGGAATGCACTGCGTTTAAAACTGGTGCCGGTAGAAAAGACAAGGGATCAGGCGTCGGAGGATGCGAGAGAGAGTGATAAGAGAGGAGAAGGAGAGAAAGTGAAAAAAACAATTGGCATTGAAGGAATGATGTGTGCACACTGCACGGGAAGAGTCGAAAAGGCGCTGCAAAGGCTGCCCGGTGTTACCGATGTGGCTGTCAATTTGGAGGAGAAAAATGCGGTGGTAAGCTGTGAGGCTTCCGTGACAGATGAGGAATTAAAAAACGCTGTAACAGAGGAAGGCTATGAGGTAACGGGAGTTTGTGAAAAGTAGATTTTGTCAAAACTTTTAAGATTTTTTAGGAGAATGAAAAAAAGTACTTCAAAAAACCAAAAAAATGTGGTATAAAAGAGAAGTACTTTCCTTTCGGAGCATGGCGTAGTTTGGTAGCGCGCACGGCTGGGGGCCGTGAGGTCGCAGGTTCAAATCCTGTTGCTCCGATGATTCTCGGTACCGTAGAAGCATATTTTACGGTACCTTTTTGTTTTGGGAAAGGAGGAGTAGGATGTATCTAATCTTTTTTTTCGTCTGTTTTTTTGCATCCGTGGTTGGAGCGGTCTGTGGAATCGGGGGAGGAGTCATAATCAAGCCGGTGCTGGATGCGCTTGGGGTTTTGGATGTGGCGGCCGTTAGTTTTTTATCCGGGTGCACGGTTCTTGCCATGACAACCTATTCGGTAGTAAAAGGGAAGATGAGCGGAGAGTCTCATGTGGAAACCGGAACCGGTATACCGTTGGCATTGGGCGCGGCAGCAGGGGGGATCGTCGGGAAGTGGGCTTTTTCTTGTATCGTACAGATGAGCTCGGATGCAAATCGTGTGGGAGCCATTCAGGCATTGTGCCTGCTTCTTGTCACGGTAGGAACCCTTTTGTATACGCTTTGCAAGGAAAAAATAAAAACCTTACATATCCAAAATGCGGCGGCGTGTCTCGTTATCGGCATTTTTTTGGGCATGCTTTCCTCCTTCCTCGGAATCGGAGGAGGGCCAATCAATCTGATTGTCCTCTTTTTCTTCTTTTCGATGGGAGTAAAGAAGGCTGCCGAAAATTCTTTGTATATTATTCTCTTTTCTCAGGCAACCAGCCTTGTTTCTGCACTTCTTAGCAATCATGTGCCTGCGTTTTCCGCGCAGGCTCTCGTACTTATGGTTGCGGGAGGAATTTGCGGAGGAATCTGCGGCAGAGCGCTCAACAAGCGTATTGCGGAGAAAACAGTAGAACGACTGTTTGTGGGGCTGATGCTTGTGATTATTCTCATTAATGCCTACAATATTTACCAATATGCATAGGCAGATTTCAAACTAGAAGAAATTGCCAGTAGGTTATTGACAACTAACCTAGATTAGTATAAACTAACATAAAACAAGAATTGTTTTCGGAGCACAATGCCCGCGAAAGGGATGACAAAGGAGGCTGATTGTATGCCATTAACAATGATAAGAGAAGGCGAACCGAGTGTAATTAAAAGAGTGGGTGGCAAGGAAGAGGTAAAACGCTTCTTGGAGACCTTGGGTTTTGTTGTAGGAGGGACTGTGACTGTGGTATCCCAGTCCAATGGAAATATGATTGTAAATGTGAAGGATTCCAGAGTAGCCATTGGCAAGGACATGGCAAATAAAATTATGGTATAGGAAAGGGAGTTGTTATGAAGACATTGAGGGACATTGCGTGTGGGCAGACGGTTAAGGTAACAAAGCTGACCGGAGAGGGGCCCATTAAGCGGCGCATTATGGATATGGGCATTACAAAGGGTGTCGAAATCTATGTCAGAAAAGTTGCGCCGCTTGGAGATCCGGTGGAGGTTACCGTTCGTGGCTATGAGCTTTCTTTGAGAAAGGAAGATGCCGGCATGATTCAGGTGGAGTAAAAATCTGCCTGTAGGTTAGTCCAAACTAATGAATGCATTGTAGGAAGTAGGAAGGTAGAGGAGAGAGAAAATGTCGATAAAAATTGCATTGGCAGGCAATCCAAACTGTGGAAAAACAACACTGTTTAATGCCCTGACAGGTTCGAACCAATTTGTCGGAAACTGGCCGGGGGTAACAGTGGAAAAGAAAGAGGGAAAGCTAAAAGGCCATAAGGATGTAATCATTACAGACTTGCCGGGTGTCTACTCTCTTTCGCCGTATACGCTTGAGGAAGTGGTGGCAAGAAATTACCTGTTGCAGGAGTGTCCGGATGCCATTATCAATATTGTGGACGGTACGAATCTTGAGAGAAATCTTTATTTGTCCACACAGCTGCTTGAGCTCGGCATTCCGGTTGTTGTGGCAGTAAACATGACGGATGTTCTGGAGAAGACCGGAGACAAAATACATATTGATAAATTAAGCGAGAGCCTGGGTTGCGAGGTGGTGGAAATTTCGGCCTTAAAAGGGACGGGAGTTGTAAAAGCCGCAGAGAAAGCAGTAGCGGCTGCGCAGCGGAAGAAGTCGTCTGCGCGCGTGCATGAATTTGAAGAGTCGGTGGAGGAGGTTATCCGCACGGTAGAGAATAAGCTGGGAGCGGATGTCCCCGCAGAGCAGAAAAGATTCTTTGCGATTAAGCTTTTGGAGAAGGATGAAAGAATTGCGGAGCAGCTAAAGAGTGCTCCTGATGTATCTGCCGAGATTTTGCATCTTCAGGAGCAGTTTGACGATGATACCGAGAGTATTATTACCAATGAGCGATATGTGTATATTTCTTCTATCATGGGGGAATGTGCAACAAGAGTTGCGCAAAAGGAAAAGCTTACCGCTTCTGACAAAATAGACCGTGTTGTCACAAACCGTTTTTTGGCTCTGCCTATTTTTGGTTTGATTATGTATGTGGTTTATTATGTGTCGGTAACGACTGTGGGCGATTGGCTGACCGGATGGACAAATGACACCTTATTTGGAGAGATTATCATACCACAAGCGCAGAGTCTTCTGGGAAGCATAGGATGTGCAGACTGGCTTTGCGGCTTGATTGTGGATGGTGTGATTGCAGGTGTGGGAGCGGTGCTTGGCTTTGTTCCCCAGATGCTGGTCTTGTTTTTCTTTCTTGCATTTTTGGAGGCTTGCGGCTATATGGCTCGTGTGGCATTTATTATGGATCGTATCTTCCGCAAGTTTGGGCTTTCTGGAAAATCGTTTATCCCAATGCTGATTGGAAGCGGATGCAGCGTTCCGGGTATTATGGCTTCCAGAACGATTGAGACTGCCCGTGATCGGAAGATGACCATTATGACAACATCATTTGTGCCGTGCGGTGCAAAATTGCCGATTATCGCATTGGTTGCAGGAGCCTTTTTCGGCAATTCCGGGTGGGTTTCCTTTAGTGCTTATTTCGTAGGCGTGCTGGCGATTATTTGCTCTGGTATCATTTTAAAGAAAACAAAAATGTTTTCCGGTGAACCGGCTCCCTTTGTCATGGAACTGCCGGCATATCACTGGCCTACCCCGGGCAATGTGCTGCGCAGCATGTGGGAG
>JAQXLR010000118.1 GCA_029012225.1 Clostridiales bacterium | reverse complement strand
GTCCAGATGATCCGGTGTCACATTTAAAATGGCCGAAACCTCCGGGCGAAAGGTATGCGTCGTCTCAAGCTGAAAGCTGCTGATTTCTGCAACGGTTATGGTATCCTCTGTTGTCTGAGAGGCCACGGAGGTATACGGAATCCCGATATTACCTACTACTCGCACATCCCGAAAATAGTCTGCCAGGATTTCTCCCGTAAGCGCAGTCGTGGTTGTTTTTCCGTTTGTTCCCGTTATGGCAACGATTTTTCCCCTTGCAAAATGATAAGCAAGCTCAATTTCCCCCCATATGGGAATGTTCGCCTGACGCAAGACATCTGTAATCGGACTGTCAATCGGCACTCCCGGACTTAAGATTGCAAGGTCAATCCTACTGACACAGTCATCGGAAAGCTCTCCCGTCACAAGCTCAAGCTCCCCCAAGAGAGGATTCTTCCTGCGAATGGCAGCCATGTCCGCATCCCGATTGCCGTCGAATAAAATCGTCTCAATTCCCTTTTCTTTCAGTAGCCCTGCCGCCGATACACCGCTGATACCGGTGCCCACAACCAAAACTCTCTTCCCTGTCAAATCCATATTCTCCTCCTACATTGCAAGCAGAGCAATCATACAAAGCACAGCCGTTGTAATTGAAAATACTGCGACAACTCTCGTCTCCGACCAGCCTCCAAGTTCGAAATGATGGTGAATCGGCGCCATCCGAAAAATACGCTTTCCGCCCGTGAGTTTGAAATATCCCACCTGCAAAATAACAGAAAGCACTTCTACAAAATAAATCAAGCCGACAATTAAAATAAACAGCGGCATCTGCAGCATATAGGCCGCAGATACCACAAAGCCTCCCAGCGCAAGAGAACCCGTATCTCCCATAAAGACACTGGCAGGATATACGTTAAACAGCAAAAATCCGAGCAAGGCTCCGACCACCGCACAGGTAATCGGGGCAATTCCCGCATGCATCCCGATGGCAACCACGGAAAAAAAAGTCGCAACCATAATCGTGACGCTGGCAGCAAGCCCATCCAGTCCGTCGGTAAAATTTGTTCCGTTTACCGTACCGATGACTGCAATATACAAAACCGGGATTGCCAAAAGCCCCAAATCCAGATACTTTCCACCGGAAAAGGGAATCAGCATCGAAAGAGAAATACCGGAATACCGTACCATATAGACGGCAAATACTGTTGTGACCACAAGCTGACAGAGCATTTTTTGCCAAGCCAGCAAACCGTCCGATCTGCGAAGCACCACCTTTAAGTAATCATCCAAAAAGCCGATGACGCCAAAGCCTACCGTCATAAAAAGAACCGGTATGATTTTCGGATAGTCCTTTAAATACAGCAGACAGGTAATCACGATGCTTGCCAGTATCATCAATCCGCCCATCGTCGGCGTGCCGTTTTTTTTCAGATGGGCTTCCAGCTCCTTTCTCTCTGTCTGCCCAATCTTTAGCTTGCGCAAAAACGGAATCACAATCGGCCCTAAAACCGCACTGATTGCAAATGACACAATAACGGAAACTATACTTTTATATATCACAGGAATATATAACATAGAAAACACCTCATGTACTTCTTTCATAGCTTATCCAGTATACGTTATTTTCTATTTTTTATCAAGGTAAGGCAAAATATTTTCCATAATTTCTTTTACCACAGGCGCTGCTATCGTCCCTCCGTAATAAACCCCCTGCGGATTGTGAATGATTACAAGCACTAAAACCTGCGGATTGTCTGCAGGAGAAAATCCCAAAAAGGAAGAAATATAGCGGTGCTCACTTCTTGGCAGCGTCTGAGAGGTTGCTGTCTTTCCGCCGATGGAGTATCCCTCAATGCTGGCATTTTTCCCTCCTCCCTCAGAGACTACCTTCTCCAAAAGATATTGCATCGTCTCTGATGTTTCGTCCTTGCAGATTCCCTCAGTTGTCTCATATTCTAAGGTCTGCACAAGCGCTCCCTTTTCATCCCGGATTTCCACTCCAAAATGCGGTGTGATCCTTTTTCCTCCATTGATAAGGGAGGAAACGGTTGTCACAAGCTGAATGGGTGTGATCTGAAAAGACTGTCCAAAAGAAATAGTGGCAAGCTCTACCGGTCCTACGTTTTCTTTTTTGTGCATGATGGTTGCCGCCTCTCCGGGAAGGTCAATATTGGTCTTAGAAAGCAGTCGAAACTGTTTGAAATATTGATAAAAATGATCCGTACCAAGCCGCTCTCCCAACTCAATGAAGACCGGATTGCAGGAGTTTGCAATCCCCGTCACAAAGGTCTGTGCCCCATGCCCCGTCACCTTTGCACACCGAATCCTCCGATCCTCCACAAGCTTGTAGCCGGGACAATAAAACTGATCCTCCAAGGATACCACGCCCTCTTCCAGCGCTGCCGATGCCGTAATAATCTTAAATGTCGATCCCGGCTCATAGGTATCACTGATGCATCGGTTACGCCACATCCGGTTTAGCAGCTCCTGCTTTTTTTTTGCATCCATATTCTCCGTGCCTGTCTCCGGCAGCATCTCATCAATCAGAGTAAACGGCTCATTTAAGTTAAATTCGGGATAGTTGACCATGGCCATCAGTTCTCCGTTTTGCGGATTCATTACAATTACAGACACATTCTCCGCACTTTTTTTGATGCACGCCTTCTTTGCCGCCTGCTCGCAGTATTTTTGAATATTGGCATCTAAAGAGAGATACAAGTCGTTTCCGTTGATTGGCTCAAGCCGCCTTTCTCCCGCATTTTCAATTTCAATTCCGCGCGCATCGGTAAGTGTGAGAATTTTTCCATTTGTCCCTTGCAAAAAACTGTCGTATTTTACTTCCAGCCCCACAATCCCCTGATTGTCACCTCCGGTAAAGCCAAGCACTCTGGAAGCAAGCGTATCATAAGGGTAGTACCTCTTGTAATCCTCATCTACCTTTACCCCGGCAAGACCATATGCACGCACACGATCTCCTGTCTCCTTTGGAACGTTTGTCTTTATTCGCTCGATGGAGCTTACCTTTTCCACTCGTTTTCTTACATCTTCTTCCGACAATTCCAATTCCTTGGACAATGCGGCAATGACAGCTTGTGGCTCTTTAATCTGACTGTGAATGACCGATATGGTACACACAGACTTATTTGTTGCAAGCACGGTCCCGTTTGCATCCAAAATACGCCCTCTTGCCGCTTTTATATCACGCTCTCTTTCATGAAGATTTTCTGCCTTTTGTCCATAATATTCGGAGCAAAACACCATCAAATAAACCAGTCTCCCGGACAGAAACATCAATGCGAAAAATACGGCAAGAAACATTACCATGATTTTTTTTCGATGGAAGGTCTTACTCTTGCATTGCAAATATCTTTCCTGTGCCTTTTCTCCCATATAAAAATAAACCTCACAAAAAGCTTCCTAAAATATCATCCTTAGAATTTTATTCTGCCTTTTGTGAGGTTATGCCTATCCTGACGGATTGCCTTCCGCCGGAAGTTCTTCTGCCGGAATGTTTTCGACAGTGGGACCTCCCTCTAATCCGTCATCCGGCACATCATTTCCTTCTTCATTTCCGGGGAGCTCATCTGTCGTATCGGGAACATCGGTAAGCTTATCCTCCACCGGTACTTCCCTGTTGACAACGTCTGTCATTGCCTCCTCTCCCACATTCTCTCCCTTGATATCCCAGCCCGCATGGATGCCCGTCGTCTCCTCATCTCGGTAAATGTTCATGTAGGGAAGCACCTCCTCTAAAATTTCCCGCACAATGTGCTGTGGATAAGTGCTTCGATATTGCAGTTCTACGTTTGGCTCATCTACCACACAATAAATGACAAGTTCCGGATTCTCTACCGGCGCAAAACCGATAAAGGAAAGGAGGTAATTGACTCCATCACGTCCGGCCTTTTGCGCCGTACCTGTTTTCCCTCCCATAGAGTATCCGTCTACCTTGGCCGTTACTCCTGTTCCACCTGAGACCGTCGCATACATCTGTTCCTTTAAAATATTACAGGTGCTTTTTGAAATCGTCTCTCGAAGAAGTGTGGGAGAAATATCCTGTATCGTATTTCCTTTTTCATCCGTAATTTTTTGAACCACTCTCGGCTGATACAGATAGCCTCCGTTTACCGTAGAACAAAAAGCGGATGCCAGCTGTATCATCGAGGTATTAAAGTTCTGTCCGAAGGCATTCGTCGCAAGATCAATTGTTGTCATACTCTCTTCCGTATAGATGAGAGAATCGGTTCTTGTTTCTCCCGGAAGATCGATATTCGTTTTTTGTCCAAACCCGAAAATCTGCTGGTACTTTGTAAAATGCCCTGCGCCAATGGTATAGGACATTTGCATAAAGACATCGTTGCAGGAATTCATCATTCCCTGCTGCAGTGTCTGCATTTGATGTCCCTGCTTGTTCGCACAGTTGACGCGATGTCCGCTAATCATCTCGTATCCGTCACAATAATACGAGTCTAAGATGGTTCCCGTCTCCAAGCCTGCTGCCATCGTAAAGGGCTTGGCCGTAGAGCCCGGCTCGTAGGTGTAGCTGACACAAAAATTTTGCCACAGGGTGTTGAGCTCATCCATCTTTTGCTCCTCCGTCATTGCGGCAAGTTCTTCCTCCGTAAAATAGGCAGACAAATCTCTTGGATTGCTCAAATCATAGTTGGGATAGTTGGCCATCGCAAGCACATTCCCATTGTTTGGGTCCATAATTACCACACCAATGTGAGCGGCTCCTGCCTCTCCCTGCCTGTAATTATTGGTATATGCTTCATTAAATTCCGCAATTTTATCCTCCACAATTCTCTGGATGTTTGCGTCAATTGTTGTAACGATGTTATTCCCGTTGATTGCAGGCTTGATCGTCTTTTCAAAATTGTTATCGGTATTCAGATAGCCAAATTCTCTTCCATCCACACCGTTTAATGTATCATTGTAATAGTTCTCAAGCCCGTTGACCCCCACATTTCCTGCTGCGGTAAAGCCAACAACGG
>JAQXLR010000117.1 GCA_029012225.1 Clostridiales bacterium | reverse complement strand
TAAGGCGGTTTTTCCATCCTCCAGAGCGTAGCTTTCAATCTTAATCAGGATGGAATACGTTCCCTCCGGAAACGTGCGGTTAAAGGTAATATTGGTGACCGCCTTTCCCGGAGGAATCAGGTCACTTTCATAGAGCTTTTCTTCCGTATCCTCCAGCACAATCACATAACGAAAATAGCAGGGATTGTTCGGGGGATTCCAAAGCGCCATATAGGCCGTATCCGTATCTGCTGGCATTCGGATGTTGCTATAGCCCGGCAATGCAATGTGATTGGGATCGGTCTCCACCCGAATGCCGTCCGGTGGTGTATAATCCATGGCATTTTGATCAATTGCCGCCCCCTCCCGAAGCCCGGCCTGCTTTACAAAAAACAGTGCAAGCGCCGCACAGATAAGCACCAGAAGAAAAATAAGCACATTTCGCATTGCCTTGCTCTTTACTACAGCCAGACACTGATCCTTTCCAAGCTCCACATAGCCGTCAATGCCATATCGCCATTTCGAATAATAGGTGGTGTAATATGTTTTTCTTTCTCCCTGCCAAAGAAAGCTCCCCTGCTTTGCGGTGGGACCGTCTCCGATGCTGCCAACGACCACAAATCCACCCTTTGGATATCTTTTGCGCATGGCTCTCCGGCTAAAGTACCGAAGCCCCGAGCACTCTCCTTTCTTTAGCACCTTATCATACTCTTTTAATTCTCTGTACAGATAGCTCTCCTTCAAAAGTTCTTCCAAGATATCCTCCTACTCTGTCAATGAAATGTCCCAGACCACCGAAAGGATGGCCTGGGAACAAATAAATGCCTTGTAATCAAACACTTTGCTGATATTACGGAGTAGTGGAAACCTTATAGGTCAGCGTATCCGTGTAGGAACCAATCTTTGTAACAGTCTGATTAAATTCAGCTGTTCCTGCCTTTTTCGGATTAGTTGCAACAGAAGCTTTATCAAACGACCATATCTCCGTATACGAATCTTTACCAGACAGAGTAGGCTTATCCATATAAGTCAAAGTATAAGGGAACTCTTCTCCTCCACCCTGCAACTTATAGCCATTCGCTGACTTCACTGCCACATTTACGGTTATTCCCTGCTGAACTCCTCCAGCCTGCTCAACATACTCTACACTGGCATCAATCGTCCTATTAACGTCAGTAAACACAATTTTACTTGGCACACGAACTGCAAAAGTCGGATTATCCGGGTTGTCCGGATCCGGAATATCCTTGGTGTTGCTGTAGGATACGGGAACGGTTGTCTCCTGATCCGCTGCCGCTACCTGCAAGGCACTTCCGGACAGCGCAAGGGTCAATGCCAGCGCTCCCACCAATGTGGTTTTCATTTTCTTGTCGATCATCTTCTTTCTCTCCTTTGTGATTTGTTTATAGTTTCTGTCCTTTTAGGGGGACATCCCTCATATAAAAAGATGTAACCATCGTTTATATGCCATTTCATTATGAGGCTTCTCTGTCACAGGCTTTCTATGTACCCGCTACCATATTTTTTGCCTCTGTAGGCTTTAGAATTGCATCTGCCGGGCTGCTTGTAATCTTGAAGGTCAAGATTCCGTTATACGTAACCTCCTCGCCCAACACTGAGAATTGATAGGTTTGCGTCCCTTTCAATACTATCTTTCCGGTATTCTTCTGTTCACTTACCGGCTTCGCCGTGTCCTCCGGAAACAGGCGCAGCAGTGGAAATCCTCCACCTATTCCAAATTGGATTCCATCCTTATCATAAATATTGACGGTAATCTTTTGGGGTACAACCCTCCTGGTGCTTCCCGTGGTCAAATCCTCTGTCAGCTCCACCTGATCGGCTGTCGGTGTAATATCCACATAGTTCACACCATTCTTTGCCTCCGTCAGCTTGACAACACCTGCGCCCTCTACCCTTACCTCACGCGGGTCTGCAGACTGGTTGTACAGGGTAATCTCCTTTGGTATCTCCACAATAAACTGAGGTCTGTTGTCGGTAATGATAAAGTTTATTTCCGTATCAAGAAATACGGCAGGATCATCCGGGCTGGTAAATCTTACCTTTAGCGTAGCCTGTGCTTGTGCTCCCGGATTGTCCGTAATGTGCTGCACCGCATTCTGATAATCTTGCAGGGAATTGCCCTCAAAAGTAAAAACATTCTGTGTATTCTTTGGCGTATAATCATTCCGCTTACTTGCCCAAATGTTATAATCAGCCATGTCGACTACTTCAACAAGGGTAGTTCCTCTGGCTTCCACTAGTGTCAGAAGTTCCGTTTTTCCCTGCTGTTGATCAATCGCAGTGCTACTGCCCAACTTATCTGCAATAGCCTTCGCATCATCATAGGTTATGGTCTTTGTCGATACGGTGTAAGAGGCAGCCTTTCTGTCCGCGGAAAGCTTGTACCCACTTCCCACAACCGACAGAATAGGAGTCGTTCTGACGCCACCTCCCATGTCTACGGCACTAAGATTCCCGATGGTAATTACCGCCTTATAGCTTCCCTCTGTTCCTGCCATCAAATCTGCTAACTTGCTGCTTTCTTCTGTCAGGGTATAACCGCTAGTCGCACGCTGTGCATCCGTCAGTGAGCGCAGCATATAACTTGCCAGCAGCTCCTTCTTCGCACTGTCATCTGCCTTTGTTGTCAACTCATCGCTTTTAAAAATACCGCCCTGTACATCCAGCTTATACTGAATCGTCAGCGTAATGTCTCCCGCTACTGTCAGCTGGTTCAAGGTAGGATTCCCGGAAGGATCTCTCCCGATTTTATCCGTAATGGATTCCGCTGCCTTGTTCGGATCGTTGCCATCGAGCATCTCACCTGTAATGCTGCTTACCGACAATTTCCCTGCCTTACCTATCAGATATACATTTTCCAAAGACTTATTGTTGAGGGTAATTCCACCGTCAACCTTTTGGTTTTGATTATAATCCCTACTCCAACTGTTCCAATTCCCGGTTCCATCCGGGGCTTGCGAGGTCAAATAGGTGGTATCAAGCACCTGAGCGCCGATTTTGTGTATCACCTTTACGGTCGATGGAATTGGCTCATAATCCGCATACAAGGCATAATTCTTGTTTTCTGTGACAGCATAGGTTGCCTGCTTTGTATCCGGATTCCATGCATACAGTCGATGCTCCGATAGAGCCGTATCATAATCATAGCCGTTTGTATTCGTCTGCTCATAGAATTGCACCGGATTTAGCCCGGATGCCTTTCCATTGGGCTGCTCATACCAACCCAAAAATTTCAGTCCTGTAAAAATCCGCGTCCTTGGCTGCATCGCCACATTCGCATCTCTTAAAAACTTCTGATCTCTCTCATCCTTAGTGGGATCTGCCGACGTAACCGTCGCATCCAAGGTTACCAGCTTTGCTCCCGGACTAAATAACTGGGTATAGTTCATTCTCGTCGCATCGGGATAATACTTCTCATCTGTCCACCTAGTTCCATCTTGTCCAAAGAAGGCAAGACTCCAGAAATCCACTCGTATGGTTCGGTCATCGTTATAGCCCAAGGTGGGATTTTTAGTATCCCAACTGGTATTTGCCTTCTGTAGGGTCTTAGAGTCCGTAACAGGTAGCAAAATCGTCGCATCGTATACCGTGGGATTTGTTGCGTTCTTCGGCGACCACTCTTTTGCTTTACTGTAGTCTACATCATGGAGCGTCTGATTCGCTCCGTTTGCCACGTATGCCTCAAGCCCTTTCTGTCCGTCATATCGAAAGCTGTGGAACGTTTTCTTCTCCGGGTTGTACATACGGAATCGATTTGCCGACATGCTTACCGCGATTGGGAAGCTATCTATATCAAACAAACTAATTCCGTTTATATATGGCTCCAGCTCCACCTTAAAGCCCGGAGCAATTCGGATGAATTTTACCGCATTGACTGCAAGAGAATTGTTATCTCCCCAAGGACTGCTAACATCACTCGAATGAAACGCGCGCCCTCCGGAAGGCACAGGATTCGCACTTACAAAGTCCTTTGGCATTGCGGTGCCTGTATCGGTCAGGTTCGTCCCGTCACTGCGGTCAGACCAGAATACAAAGCCTTCCGCTCCATACTCTCCTAAATCATACTTATCGCTTAATTCATATGTAATGGCGCTGGCATACCCCAAATTATAGTTAGCTGTATCACTCTGATGTACATAGGATTCTCCTGCGCTCATCTCAAGAATCCCTCCTTCTACAACCGCCTTAATATCTGTAGTGCTTCCTGGCGGAATATCCACGTATAACCCATAGCTTCTTGCGCCATCCATAAAAGCCCCGCCTGGTATCCGTCCGCCATTTGCAACGATTTTCCCACCTTTTAACTGCAGCTGCGGCTTCTTATTATTCCTTGTCTGCTCCATTATGATTCCTGCCGTTTTACCTATGCTGGTATTCTCTCGTTGGAAATTTCCTCCATAAAAATATGCATTTCCTTTCGCTACAAAGATTTTACCTCCGGCTTTTACATAAGCTCCAGCACTTTCCAAATAATTCGTCTCAAAATCATACCCTCTGGCAGTTACGGTTGCATATTCCCCATTTATTTCCAGCAACCCCTGATAAGTATCCAGTGAATCAACCAAGATTCCATAGCTACTTTGGTTTTCTCCGGGATTCCCGCTTGTTGCATCGACAAGCCCACCATATACCTTGGTATTGGAGGTCAGACGCAATCCACTTGCCACTCGATTCTTCTCTGTAGAGGTAATGTCTCCTGTCGCAGCATAAAGATTGGTGGTCATTGCCCCATCGGGTAAAACGCTTCCGGACACATCCAACCATCTGCTATACATTCCATAAGCGCTGCTCCCATACCGGGTGTTACCGGTCGTAACGTTTATGGTTCCGCTTTCTATCCCTATCCAGTATAATGAATGAATGCCAACCGGTTCTACATAATCTTCCTGCGTGGATACAGAAAGCTTTCCGGAACCGTCACTCGATTTGAAAATCAAACTAGGAGCACCCGCCATACCTGTTGCAAATATGGCAGACGAGAAGATTCCCATCATATAACAATTTGCATCTCCCGTTCCGGGCCCATTTCCTCCGATTACGTGATTCTCTCCCGAAAAATCAATTGTCAACGTCCCTACTATTTCTTTATAAAAGATAGCGGCATTGTACTTTAAGTTCGGCTTGGACTGATTTATCCTAATTCCGGCATCCATCTCTCCCTGAATGGTTGCATTTGTCAGGTAGAGCGTCCCGCCTCCGGAAGCCTGACCCGGTCTCGTAGGCACATATTTTACTGTTCCGTTACCGAGCACATCATTATTGGCGTCTGTCACCTCCACCCCTGCGATATAGAGCCCATAGCCTGTTGTACTGCCTGCATTTGCAAGGAGGACATCAGAGGACTCTGCGAACAGCACCTCTCCGTCCGGCAATTCAACAAGCACAGGTGCACTCGCATAATCCGTTTGCTTTGAGGCATTGACCTGCTCTGCGACAATGTACGCATAGTAATCGACACCATTTTTCTTCTCCTGTAGTGCGTTCGGCAAGACAAAGGTTCCGCTCCCCGTCTTATCCGAAAGCGTCACGTCCTGCAGCCTTCCATAGTACAGAAGCTGTGCCCCCGCCTCATCGTATGCTTTGTCCGTCAGAAATACGGAAAGCTGTGTGACGCCCTCTCCGTCATAGGTATACGGCACGGTAATCAGACCGTCTATTTCCCTCATCACCGCATCTGCATCGACAGAAACCGTCTTTGCGGCATCCAGCAATGTCAGCTTCCATTCGGTTGCCGTACTTTCCGAAACCTCTCTCAACGGCTGTGTCTTGTCCATGCCGCTCTCCTGCGCAAAAAGGATGGATGATTTTTTTACGTGAAAGGCAGGGGCGACAGCAATATCGTCTGATGTGACCGTTGCATTCACAACTCCCTCCTGCCAAACCACTCCCACCTGAGTCTCTGCCTCTGTTCCCACATAGGGAGAACGCAGCCACGATTTTCTGTTTGCCTCCGTTTCTCCGGAAAGCAAATACTTCCCTCCCTCCGTGCTTGCGGATGAGGATTCCGCATTCCCCGCAGACAGCGCCTCCGCCTCCATCACACTTAGCGCGAAGATGTGGCTGAAACCGGCTCGCTCCTCAAAGTATAATCCGGGTGACAGACTGGCGTATGTCCGCTTCTCCAAAAGCGAGGTTTCTGCAATCGCAGACTTCTCCAAAGCCGAAAAGACTTCTGTGTTTTGATAAAACTCATTTCCGTTGAAAAAGGCTTCGACCTCACTGCCGAACCAGTCATTGACATGACCGGTCTGTTCTTCGTTCTTTGCCCCATCCGTATCAAAGCGCATTGCCTTTAACGCTTTATCCGCATCAAGGAAAATGCCCTCCTCAACATTTTGCGTGGACGGACTGGCAGAGAGCACGCGATACGGCATCTCAACCCCATTCCATTTTCCAAAGTAGAGCCTATTTCCATTGCCTTCTGATGTCCATTTGCCGTCCCCGGTTGGTCGGAGCACGGTCGCATCCAGATTCATCGTCCTTTTCGTTCCGTTGCTGCCACGAATTTCTACAGGCTCCGCAAAAATTTCGACATCCTCCGTCTCCTCTTCGGCCTCGGGAAGCTCTGTTTCTTCCGGCAGCTCTGTTTCTTCCGGCAGTTCTGATGCCGCATCCCCGCTGATTGCTTCCGTGCTTTCTGTCCCCTGTATCTGCTCGCTAAACTCCGTGCTCTCGACATGCTCCGTCGCTGCCGACTGTGTACAGATGGGACACACATACATGCAGGCGCTGTCTTCTGTTGCTTCTATATAACCACAAGCGGCATCATGGGTATGATTGCATGAACTCTCCTCTGTCCCCTCTGCATAACCGCAGGCGGCATCATGGGTATGATTGCACGGACTTCCCTCTGTCCCCTCTGCATAACCGCAGGCGGCATTATGAACCGTATGATGCTCACATCCGACCGGAGCTTCTGTGTTTGCCGCGCTGTTTGCCGCAATCGGTATTGCGCCTGCCAGCAGGCATATGCAGAGCAAACCTACAATCCATTGTTTGCCCTTGCCAAAAAATCTTTTCATCCGTCTTCTCCCTTTCGCTTTTTATAGCTTATTTATCTACAACAATCTTTTTATAGATAATATTTATTATCGTTCAGCTATATTTACATTGATAGTTTACCCCCCCCCCAGTCTTTTATATTTTATTAATATTTTATTAAGTTTTTCTTAATTCCAAAAAAAAAGGAAATTTGGGATATGTAAGGCCAGATAGAACGGAAGCTTTCACGCAAAAATGGGCAGAAACCGAAAAATCGGCTCTGCCCATTTGTAACAATTCATAAACCTTATGTCCGTTTTTGAAGTTTATATAAAACTTAAAACCGTCTTTTGAAATCTTATATTACTTCTTATTTCATTGTCAGCTGAATGCGCTGCTTTTTTACATCAACGCTCATGACCTTAACCTCCACAATATCCCCGACACTTACGACCTCAAGCGGATGTTTGATATACTTATCGCTCATCTGGGAAATATGCACCAATCCGTCCTGATGTACCCCAATGTCTACAAATGCCCCAAAATCGATGACGTTTCGAACCGTCCCCTTTAAGACCATGCCCGGCGTCAAATCCTCTATCTCCAATACGTCGCTGCGTAAAATTGGCTTTGGCATGTCCTCCCTTGGGTCGCGCGCCGGCTTTTCCAACTCTTTTACAATGTCCTTAAGGGTCAGCTCTCCGATGTTAAGTTCTTCGGCCAGCTTCCCATAATCCGAAATTTTTTTTGCAATCCCCTCCACACGGCGCAGTCTGATATCCTCCGGCGTATAGCCAAGCTTTTTTAAAAGCTCTCCGGTTGCCTGATAGCTCTCGGGATGCACACCTGTTCCGTCAAGCGGATTCTTCCCATCATGAATTCTAAGAAAGCCCGCACATTGCTCATATGCCTTCGGTCCTAACTTCGCTACCTTTAAGAGCTGGTTTCTTGCTGTAAATTTCCCGTTTTCTTCTCGGTAAGCAACAATATTTTTCGCAATGGTCTTGCTGATTCCCGAAATATATTCCAATAAGGATGCAGAGGCAGTATTTAAGTCTACCCCAACCTTATTGACGCAATCCTCCACCACACCCTCCAGTGCTTCGCTTAGCTTTTTTTGATTCATATCGTGCTGGTATTGCCCCACTCCGATTGATTTTGGGTCAATTTTTACCAGCTCGGCAAGAGGGTCTTGCAGACGGCGTGCCATGGAGGCAGCGCTCCTTTGTCCCACATCAAAATTGGGAAACTCCTCGGTCGCCAGCTTACTCGCCGAATAGACAGAAGCACCGGCTTCATTTACGATAATGTATTGCACCTTTACCGGAAGCTCCTTTAGCAGGTCTACGATTACCTGCTCCGACTCTCTTGATGCCGTTCCGTTTCCCAGAGAAATCAGTGTAATGTGATATTTTGCAATCAGCTTTTTTAGGATATTTTTTGCTTCCGCAATTCTTTTTATCTCATCTTCTTTATTTTTAAAGGGTGCGGTCGGATAAATGACAGTCGTATCAAGCACCTTCCCGGTCGGGTCTACCACCGCAAGCTTGCAGCCGGTGCGAAAGGCCGGATCCCATCCCAACACCACCTGTCCCGCAATCGGCGGCTGCATCAGAAGCTGCTGTAGATTTTTCCCAAATACCTTAATGGCGCCGTCCTCCGCACGCTCCGTTAAATCACTTCGAATTTCACGTTCAATAGCAGGCGCAATCAATCTGCTGTAGGCATCCGCAATAACCTCCTTTAAAATCGGTGTGGTCTCTTTGTTCTCCCGCACAATCACCTGACGCTCCAGATAGCTTAAAATATCTTCGATAGGCGCCTCGATTTTAACCGTCAAAAATTTTTCCTTTTCTCCTCTGTTTAATGCCAGAATGCGGTGTCCTGCCAGCTTTGCTACCGGTTCCTCAAAGGCATAGTACATCTCATATACGGATTCTGCCTCCGCATCCTTTGCCGATGAGACGATGCGTCCCTTTTTTACCGTCAATTCACGAATCCTGCTCCGATAGTCTGCTTCGTCCGAGACAGCTTCCGCAAGGATATCCTTCGCTCCCGCAAGTGCCTCCTCTGCGCTCTCCACTCCCTTTTCTTCATCCACAAACAAGGCTGCCTCTGTAAGGAGCGGTGTGGAAAGCATTTGCAGCGAAATGAGATTGGCAAGTGGCTCTAAACCTTTTTCCTTGGCGACCGTAGCACGGGTTCTCCGCTTCTGCTTATAAGGACGGTAGAGGTCTTCGACCGCTACCATTGTCTCTGCCGCAAGAATCTGTTTTTTCAGCTCCTCTGTCAGCTTTCCCTGCTCCTCAATAGCAGAAAGCACGGTCTCCTTCCGCTCCTCCAAATTGCGCAGATAATTTAACCTTACAGACAGATTTCGCAGCACCTCATCATCGAGCGCACCGGTCGCTTCCTTTCTGTATCGTGCGATGAAGGGAATCGTGTTTCCCTCATCAATCAGCCTTACCGCCGCCTCTGTCTGCTGTCTTTTTATTCCAAGCTCTTCCGAAATTTTTGCAAGAATATCCATCCTAGTCCTCTTTCTCTTTTTCTTTCGTTTATTATAGCGGACAAGGCATCTAAGCTCAAGTACCCCTTTTGTTTTTTTCACTTTTCCGGCAAAGCAGTTTTACTTTTTGCGTGGATATGTTAGAATATTACCTGTGCCTACCGGCACTGCTTTTTCTCACAGTCAGCGTAGAAAATGCGCAGACCTGCTGAATCATCACTTGTTTTTTATCATTTTGGATTTTTTATATATTGGAATGGAGGATTTTATGGATTACCGCTTTTCACCGGAACAACAGTACAATCCCAGGCGATGCCCGTGGATGGAGCAGGCCTCTCTGGCACTGGGTGTGTTTTCTTTGTTTGGCGCGTGCTTTGCTCCTGCGATGCTTGCCGCACCGCTCTCAATCGTATTTGCCCTGCTCTCAAGAGGCGGGGAAATGACACTCTCTGTGCGCTCAAAAATCGGACTCATCCTAGGAATCATCAGCCTTGTCTGTATCCTTTTTCTATTCACTCTTACATTTGCCATGATATTAACTTACTATGGAAGCCTATCTGCAATTCCAAGTGACTATACGCAGATTCTTCAGGATATGGAGCGTCTGACAAACAGCTATCTAAACTCCAATTTTTAGCGTGCTCTCATTTGTCAAGGAGAAGCAAGCTGCATACGAATGCTTTTCTTTCGTGGGAATGGAGCCCTTCCTTTGTAGGAATGGCAGATTTTTTCACACATTAGCGCATCCGGTTTTTTTCAATCACATGAAAAAGAATGACAGCAAGTGCAAGCCATGAATAAATGTGCCTGTAATGCATCCCGATTCGAATCCGATGGCCGGAAATCCTCTCTATCGTCTGACTAAGCATAAACCAAAGATACAAAAAAACTCCAAGCGGTACAATCGGATGATACGAAAAGGAGGCAGCCAAGTCTCCCCGAAGCAAAGCTGCCGCTGCCCTTGTGCCTCCACATCCCGGACAATAATACCCGCTCCAGAGCCGGAACAGACATGGCGGAAAAATGCGATAAATCGAAATTCCGCTATATTTTAGGAAGCCGCCTGCAAAAAGCACAAATGCGGCAAGTCCCCATCCAATGTAGTATAACATCGTGTCTACTTCTGCGCTTCCTTCTTTTTTCTTCTTCGGCATCTTAACCTCCATTCCGAAGCGTTTGCGCCAAGGAACGCGAGCCGAATGTCAGATTCGGCTCTGCGATCGAAAGATTTGTGACGCTTCGGCACAAATCTCAGAGGGAAAAATAAGTTATCGAACTTATTTTTCATACTATTTCTCCCCTTTTTCTCCCCTTTTAAAAAATGAAAAGCAGCTCTCTAATATCTTTGTAAAGTTGTGGCATATTTTTTTAGCCTGTGATATAATGTATCCAAAACCAATGAGCAATACAGCTGCAGACAGGGCAAATCGGCTGCCTGCCGACGAATTTGGCTAGGTACGCAGAGATTGCCAGGCCTGTGAACGAGGGGCGAATGCCTCCCGCGTGTACACTGTGGCTCATCACATAATCATTCGAACCAAGAAAGGGGTGTATCGCATGGTTCCTGTAGGATTTTCAAATTATAATTCCATGAATAATTTTTATACGCCTATGTCTTCCGCTTTATCCGGTGCATCTCCGGCTGCATCCGATGTATCCGGCATCTCCGGCGCAAAAAATGCCTCGGTTACCGGAAAAGCAGGCATCAAGGCTTCTCCTACGGAGTGTCAGACCTGTAAGGAGCGGAAATATCAGGATGGCTCCAATGAAAATGTATCATTTAAAACCCCTACGCATATTTCTCCTAACGCGGCTGCTTCCGCAGTACAAGCCCACGAGGGAGAGCATGTATCAAATGCCTACACAAAGGCTGCGGAAAAAAACGGAAAGGTACTTTCTGCCTCGGTTGCGATTCATACCGCAATCTGTCCCGAATGTGGACGTACTTATGTCTCAGGTGGAACGACCAGCACGATGATACAATATCGGAATGATTCCAATCCGTATCAGCAAAACAAAAAGGCTCAGGATGCCTTGCGTTTTACCGGCGCCAACATTGATTATGTAGCATAAGAATCGGAGTATTGAAGTTTATGAAGCGTTCATCCAGAGAATTGAAGCGAATTGCAAGAGATCTTTTAAACAACAGGTACAGCGTGCCAATGGGGGCTTTCGTTACTGCCAGTCTCATTCCTGCAGTAATGGAAATCCCCTTTTCCCTGTCTCTTGGGAGTTATCCCTCTCCCATGCAGATTGCCATCGTTTTGCTTGCGGAATTTTTGATTCTTCTCGTCAGGCAGGTGTTAAATACAGGGGTGCTTTTTGTCCACCTTAACATGACAAGAAAGCGTCCCTTTGCCTATAAGGATGTTTTTTTCCCGCTTCGTCGAAGAACTGAGCATTTTTTTCTTGTCGCCCTTCTTTGGAGGCTGCTGTCTCTTTGCTGCTTCCTGCCCTTCATTCTTGGCATCCTTACCTATCGTGTCTTTGATTTGGCCGACTTTGTGATGATTGCCACACTGATTTTCGGAAGCGCGCTCTCTGCCTTGCTTATTCTTTGGGTCAGCTTAAATTACAGCTTTGTCTTTTTGCTTCTGGCGGATGACCCACAGATAAGTGTAACGGCAGCTTTTCGAGAAAGCCGCCGTCTGTTAAAGGGAAATAGAGTTCGCCTCTTCTATCTTCTGCTTAGCTTTATCGTCTGGAGGCTGCTGTCCCTCGTCTCTTTGGGATTCGCATCTCTTTGGATTTCTCCCTATCTCTCTCAGATTATGGTCACGTTTTATCTGGATTGTACAGGAGAGCTCAACCACATTCCCGTACGGGACTATCCGCCTGCCCCCAATTCCTTATTCAGGCCTTTCTTGTAAAGCTGCTTTAAGGATGCTTTCTTTGGTCTGCCTCCATCTTACAAAGCAGCTCTTTGGCCGTATCCCAATGCGGCTGCTCCAGCTCTTCAAATCTTCCTTCATCAGCCATTCCTGCAGATTCCGGCACAAGCGGCAATTTAGCGAGCACCGGAATACCAAGCTCTTGCCCCACCGCATCAATCCTGCTCTCTCCAAAGAGCTTGATTTCCTTACCGCAATCCGGACATGTCAGGTAACTAAAATTCTCTACTATCCCAAGCACCGGAATATGCATCATCTCCGCCATATGGTAGGCCTTCTTTACAATCATCTGAACAAGCTCCTGTGGAGATGTGACAATGACAATCCCATCGACCGGAAGAGACTGAAATACGGTCAGAGGAACATCTCCTGTTCCCGGCGGCATATCTACAAACAGATAGTCAAGCTCTCCCCATACCGTCTCACTCCAAAACTGCTTTACGATACCGGCAATTACCGGACCTCTCCAAATAACCGGCGCCTCCTCATTTTCCAAGAGAAGATTTACCGACATCATCTTGATTCCACCCTCTGTCTCCAACGGCACCGCACCCAGCTCATTTCCATGCACCTGTCCGTGAACTCCGAACATCTTCGGAATGGAAGGTCCTGTGATATCTGCATCCATGATTCCGACACGATATCCCGCCTTACGCATCGCACATGCCAGTGATGCTGTGACAAAGGATTTTCCTACGCCTCCCTTTCCACTCACAATCCCAATCACATGCTTTATCTCAGAAAATGGATTCATCGGCTCCTTTTCAATTCCACCTCCCTTGTTGTTATGCGCACATCCCTCACAGCTTGATTTTCCGCATGTGGATGCACTGCTGCAGCTACTATTCTCCGGCATAAATTTGCCCTTCCTTTCTATTCAAGTATTGTTATCCTTTTCCATATAACATACTCATATTACTCCCTTTCTTTTGAAAAAGCAAGAATGACCACCAATCGGTGGTCATTCTTTTTATTTTCTGTAGTCATAAAAGCCGATGCCTGTCTTTCTTCCAAGCTTGCCTGCACGAACCATTTTCTTAAGAAGCGGATGTGGACGGTACTTTGGATCGCCTGTCTCATCGTACAATACATTCATAATTGCCAATACGATGTCAAGACCGATTAAGTCGCCCAGCTCCAACGGCCCCATTGGGTGATTTGCGCCAAGCTTCATTGCAGTATCAATTCCCTCTGCGGAAGCAACCCCATCCGCGTAAATACCGATTCCCTCATTAATCATCGGAACAAGGATTCTGTTTACAACGAAGCCTGCTGCCTCATTTACCTCTACCGGAGTCTTTCCAATCTCTTTGGAAATTGCAACAACCTTATCCTTAATGTCATCCGGTGTATCTGCTCCCTTGATTACCTCAACCAATTTCATAACAGGTGCCGGATTAAAGAAATGCATACCGATGACAGGTCTGTCAAGTCCTGCGCCGATTTCCGTAATGGAAAGGGAGGATGTATTTGTTGCAAAAATACAGGTAGGCGGAACAATCGCCTGCAGCTCCTTAAAGGTCTGCTTCTTTACTTCCATTACCTCAAGTGCTGCCTCAATTA
>JAQXLR010000116.1 GCA_029012225.1 Clostridiales bacterium | reverse complement strand
TCTCCGGACATTCTGCCGTGATCTCTCCTTTCTCCGGGAATTTGATTTGGTATGCATGAAGAAGTTGCGCCTGTATCCCAAGTCTCTGTTTAAATAAGGCGTTTTCCGCCGCCGAGCCGTATTTGGCATCCCCAATAATCGGATGCCCGATCGATGCCAAATGCGCACGGATTTGATGGGAGCGTCCCGTAATCAGATGAACCTCCAAAAGTGTGTAACCATGAGAAATCGAAACAGGACGATATTCCGTCTCAATTTTTAACGCATCATGCATCGCATTTTGCGATGCATCATGCGTTGCATCATGCACCTTCACTTTATTTTTCTTTTCATCCTTTTCGAGCCATCCCTGTATCTGCGCCTTCTGCCTTATTTCTCCCTTCACAATACAACGATAAAGCTTTTTGACCGAGCGCTCTTTTAGAGCAAGAGACAGCTCCGTAAGACCCTTTAATGTCTTTCCGGCCAAAAGAAGTCCTGAGGTATTTCGGTCAAGACGGTTGCAGACAGAGGGCTTAAAGGTAGAAAACATCTCCCTTGTAAGATCCCCCTTCTCAATCAGATAGGCCAAAATTAACTCGTTTGCTGAAATATCCTGCGCCTTGGCCTTCTGCGAAAGCATGCCGGAGGGCTTATTTAGGATAAGAATATCCGCATCCTCATAAACAACATTAAGAATGTTTCCCTTCTTTTTCCTTTCAAGGGCAAGCTGGACGAGACTGTCGTATGCAAAAGAGTCTTGCTTTTCTCCGGAAAACTTATCAAACGTCTCATCCGAAAGAAACAGTTTGACCTCGTCTCCCTCGAGAAGCTTTTCCGTGCCATCTGCCTTCTTTCCGTTTAAGACAATATTCTTTTTTCGAAGCATCTTATAGAGGAAGCTTCCGGACGCATTTGAGAGCAGCTTCTTTAAATACTTATCCAGCCTTTGTCCTGCCTCATTCGAGTGAATCGTAAACTCCTTCATGCCCTATCCTTTCCTGTAAAAATCACCGTTTTTTCCGATGGATATTTCGGATGGTTTTCTTTTTTCTGCCCTTAGCTGCTGTCTGCTGTGCGACATTGCTCCTCTTATGCGAAAGACGGACGCCGCCCTTAGGACGAATCAGGCAATGCTTTTCATATCCAATCAAATCGGTTCGTCCTGCCTTTGTTAAGGCCTCGAAAACAAGGTCATAATTTTTTGGATTGCGGTACTGAATCAATGCTCTCTGCATGGCCTTCTCATGAGGATTGACTGCCACATAAACCGGCTTCATCGTCTCCGGATCAAGACCCGTATAATACATGCAGGTTGATATGGTAGAGGGAGTCGGATAAAAATCCTGCACCTGCTCCGGCATATACCCCAAATCCCGCAAAAACTCTGCAAGCTCAATGGCCTCCTTTATTGTTGAGCCCGGATGGGATGACATCAGATACGGAACGAGATACTGCTTCTTGCCGAGCTCCATGTTCATATTTTCATATGCCTTGACAAATTTTTTGTATACTGAGACTCCCGGCTTTCCCATCCTTTGAAGCACAGCATCGGAAATATGCTCCGGAGCCACCTTAAGCTGACCGCTGACATGATGCTCACAAAGTTCACGTAAAAAGCTGTGATCCGCATCATACATCAGGTAATCAAACCGGATACCGGAGCGGATGAATACCTTCTTTACATTAGGAAGCTCACGCAGCTTTCTTAAGAGCTTAAGGTAATCCTTATGGTCTACCTTAAGGTTGCTGCAGGGCTTTGGAAACAGACACTGCTTATGCGGGCAGACTCCCTTTGTCAACTGCTTATCGCAGGACGGAGAACGAAAATTTGCCGTAGGTCCCCCCACATCATGAATGTAGCCCTTAAAGTCCTTCTCCCATACCATCTGTTCTGCTTCCGCAAGAATAGATGCATGACTCCTTGTCTGTACAATACGCCCTTGATGGAAGGTCAGCGCACAGAAATTACAGCCCCCAAAGCAGCCTCTGTTGCTGACCAAAGAAAATTTTATCTCTTTGATAGCAGGGATGCCTCCCTCCTTTTCATAACAAGGATGATAGGTACGGCAAAACGGGAGCGCATACACTTGATCCATCTCGCTTTGTGTCAATGGCTTTGCGGGAGGATTCTGTACGACAAACATTTTTTTGTCGTAGGTCTCAACCAGGCGCTTTGCGACAAAGGGATCGGTATTGCGGTATTGGATCGAAAAGCTTTTGGCATATTCTTTTTTCTCAGCCAAAAGCATCTCATAGGAGGGAAGCTCGATTGCGTCGTAGATGTCCTCCCTGTTTCTCGTCTTGTATACCGTTCCCGGAACAAAGGTAATATCCTTGATATCCAGTCCGCTTTGTAAGGCATCCGCAATTTCCAGGATGCTGTGCTCTCCCATGCCGTAGGAAATCAAATCGGCTCCCGAGTCTAAAAGAATGGAGCGCTTTATCTTATTGGACCAATAATCATAATGAGCCAGTCGCCTTAGGCTCGCCTCGATTCCGCCGATGATAATGGGAATATGCTTATAAGTCTGCCGAATCAGATTGCAATAGACGATGGTTGCGTAATCAGGGCGCCTGCCCATTTCCCCTCCCGGAGAATAGGCGTCTGTCGTTCGCCTCTTTTTTGATACAGAATAATGATTTACCATAGAATCCATATTTCCGGCAGACACAAGAAAACCAAGCCTTGGCTCTCCTAAGGCCGTCACAGAAGCCGCATCTCGCCAATTTGGCTGTGCCAAAATTCCGACCGTATAGCCATGTGCTTCCAACAGCCTTGAAATCACTGCATGTCCAAAAGAAGGATGATCCACATAGGCATCCCCACAGATATAGACAAAATCAAGCTGCTCAATTCCCTCTGCCTGCATATCTGCCCTGCTGATTGGCAAAAATCTGTTGTTCATTGTGATTGTCCCTCTCTCTGTTGTCCTCTATTCTCTCTAAGACCTTCCAGTTCCTCCTTCGTGAGAGTCCGATAGGCGCCGGGAGGCAAATCATCCGGCAAACGCAGGCTTCCCATTGCGATTCGTTTCAGGTACAAAACCTGCATCCCAACTGCTAAAAACATTCGTTTTACCTGATGAAATTTCCCTTCCGTAATGGTCAGCTCAATTTCCGAAATCTCTCCGCCTTTTAAAATCTTAAGCTTAGCCGGTCTTGTTCTCGTATCTTCCCCGATGTCGATTCCTGCCTCAAAAAGAAGCACTTCCTTCTCTGTTACCCGACCGCGTATTTTTGCATAGTAGGTCTTTGGAACATGCTTCTTTGGACTAAGCAGTGCATGGGCAAGCTCTCCGTCGTTTGTAATAATCAGAAGTCCCTCTGTGTCACGGTCGAGCCTTCCGACCGGAAAAAGATCCGGACGGGCGACATCCGCCATGCAATCCATGACTGTTTTATGGATGGCGTCTTCTGTTGCTGTCACACAGCCGGCCGGCTTATGAAGCAGATAATAGACATATTTTGTAAAGAAAATCCTTTTTCCGCAATAAGTTACAACATCCTTCTGCTCATTGATCTTTGCTTCGGGGCGCACGATAAGAAGTCCGTTGACCGAAATTTGCTTTGCCCGAATATACTTTTTTACCTCGCTTCTGCTCCCCACTCCGGCTTCCGCCAGAAATCGATCCAATCGAAGTGCCATATGCCTCCCTTTTGCTTATGTTCCCATTTGTTTTGCTCTTGCCGCAAGATACCGCAGCATAGGATAAGAATTGATGGAAAACTCTGTACCGTTTTCGTCGTTTAAGTAAATGCCAAGATGAAGATGTACCGGAAAGTTCCCGGTGGTTCCCGGAATATCGCTGTATCCGGTATCGCCCATAAACCCAAGGAGGGTTCCGGCCTCAACCTGCTCTCCAATCGCGAACTCCTTTGCATATTCTGCCAGATGCGCATAATAAAAATAGGCTCCGCTCTCACTTCGGATTCCAATCCGATAGCCTCCCAGACGCAACCAGCCGATATTTTCCACGACACCCGCTGTCATAGCGTAAATCGGATAGATGCCGCGCACATTTTTTTCTGCCATA
>JAQXLR010000115.1 GCA_029012225.1 Clostridiales bacterium | reverse complement strand
CCACTTATAATGCAGAATCCGAACTCATCAAGTTCGGATTCTGTGCGTTTCACTCCAGATAGTGCTAGTACAACCATGATAAACAGCTTAAGAGCGGCGGCGAGAGATGCGGGGTTACCTTACCATAATATCAAAGGAAACAGGATGGCGATGCCATCATGCGCGCAGCCATGGGATTGCCGCCTGTCACAGAACAGATATAGTACAGAGATGTAAATAGTTCCACCATGTTCCCAATAATGGATGGGAGCGACAGCGCTTTAGTCTGCCGCTGTCTGTTTCTGCCATCCGGTCTCGGCTGTACCAAATAGCGACAGGGCTGGCTGTCCTGTTCTGTTTTTGTTGTGCTTCTTTATCAGCCATGAGCATTGTTGGAAGAGATGAATTGTCTATCGTATAAGCAATGCTTGATTGAGAAGTGTTTTCTGGTTCATAAAAAAGGGAAATAAAAGTTATTGTTAGGTAATCGTTAGAATTTTTATACAAATTTCCGATAAGACTTCAATCAGCAAAAGCAGCTCGTATGATACGATGTGTATGCAAATAGAATCAAAGCAGCTCACACCGTGTTGGCTTGCTTGGGAGGGGTGATTAAGCCCCTCCGCGTACATCCTTACATGACCTAGCTGCTTCGCGCAATGGCTCGACCGATTTGATCAGATCTTCGCCGGTCGGAAGGTCGACATCCGGTATATTGCCGTCATCGTAGACGGCTGTCGACGAGATATTTTTGGCAGTTTTATTTTTCTGTTTCATAGCACACCATCCTTTCATGATTAGATTGTGCAGATTGGTGGAAGATATGCGGGAAGCATTTTGGATTACAGAGAAGTTGGAGGGACATCACACAATTCTTTATGGGCAAGAATATTTGCCAGCATATCACTAAGGACTACGAGGTCAGCGGACAATACGGCAACCTCTTTTTCGGACAGACATTCGGAAATTTTACAGGCTATGGCAGAGAGGGAAATGAGATTGGAACAGTTTTCCATAATAGACCTTTCATAAAGTTTTTTATATTGTATGTAGACAAGAGAGAAAAAGTGAATGACAAGCAACAAGCTCTTAGAGAGCAGAAAAAGCAGAGCATATGGAAAAAGGGAAAAAGACCGAATGAAAATGGTTTCTGATATGTCCAACAAGAAAACTCCTTGGTGCAGCCATGATGGACTGCACCAAAGAGCACTGCGAAAGCAGCAGACAAATGGAAAGAGAGACGGCAAAATCCCTTTTCCTACCCCTCGCTATCACTTGAAAGCTCGCAATGCAAAATAGAAGCTGCTGAATCTGCATCATTCCGATTTCTGATTATATGTCAGTGTGGCACATCCATGATCCATACGAAGAATGGAATCCATATAAGCCGGATGCTGCTCATTGTGTGACACCATAATCAATGTTCTTCCCTTGCAAAAATCCATAATTCGTGAAAGGAGTGTGTTTGCGGTAAGGTTATCCAGGTTCTTAAGCGCTTCGTCCAGAATTACAATCGGTTTGTTTTCCAGATACATTCTGGCAAGAGCAAGGCGCTGGCGTTCTCCGGATGAGAAATTCTGTCCGTTGGGAGAAAGCAGGGTATCCAGCTTTTTTGGCAGAGACAGAGCCAAATCCGAAAGACCGGCCCATTCCAAGGCCTCCCACAGTGTATCCTCCGATTGGACTCCCGCTGCCAGCTCCAGATTTTCCCGTAAGGTAGCGGTAAAAAGATAGGGGTTTTGCTCCACCAAAGAAATCTGCTTACACAAGGCCTCCTTTCCCCATTCCGCAAGAGGGATACTGCCAAGGGAAATCTGTCCCATATCGGGACGATAATATCCCATCAGCAGGGCGATGAGACTGCTTTTTCCGCTGCCGATTTGACCGATGATAGCGGTTTGGCTGCCGGATGGAAGAAAAAAGGAAACATTTTTTAGAACTGCTTCTTTCCCCTCAGGATAGGTAAAGCTTACTCCCGAAAAGGAGATATCAGGAGGCTCCGAAAAAGAGAAATCCTGCAAAACTCTGGTTCCTTCTTTGGGCAAGCCGGTGGGTGTTCCGCTGGTAATGTCCAGCATATGATCCATCGCCGCAAGGCTCTCATAATAGTAGGTAACGGCAAGAGGCAGCGCCTGTACTGCTTCCAGCGCAGCATAGACAAGCAGAGCTGCAGCTAAAAGATAAATTCCTTTTAGATCACCTCTTTCGACTGCCAGAGTGCCTAGGGCAAGCGTGGCAGCCATTGCCAGACCGGATAAGACGCCGGAAAGGGCATTGAGCTGTCCTCTGCGGGCTTCTTGGTTCTGTCTAAGACGGTTTCCGGAAAGATAGCTTTTCCGTGCTTCCTCTTTCCGGGCATCGCAGCGCCCGTAAATCCATAGGGCTTCCATTCCCATGACAAAATCCTGTAGATTGTGCCGAAAGATTAACTCCCGCTCTAGGGTGGGAGCGGCGTGCTTTTTGCCGGTATGCCGCAACAGCAGAGGGAGCAAAAGCCCGTTTATCAGCCCTGCAATCCAGAGCACGGGAATGGCTTCGGGAAGTAGCATCGCCAGTACCCCGGAGATGGAGAGCAGAGTGATAAGAGCCACCAGAGGAGCAGCTACTACACGTAGATAAAAAAATTGCAGTGTCTCCAAATCCTCGGTAATGGATTTTAGCAGCTTGGCGTTTTTATTTCGGATTCCACCGGGTGTAAGCGGCAAAAGCTGTCGATAGTACCAAACCCGTAAATCCTCCAACAGATTGAAGGTAATGGAGTGACTGGCAAGGCGCTCCCAGTAGCGAAAAATACCGCGAGAGATGCCGCATAAGCGAACGGCCGCAGAAAGAGGCATCAAATCCATGATCGGAGGAAGCAGAGCGGCCATACTGATTAGGATCGCCGATACAGCCAAAAGTCCGGTATTGGCTAAAATTGTCAGAGAGCCGATGATTGCCGTTCCAAAAACCGATAGCGTGTAGGGGCGCAACAGTCCAAGTAGGAAGGATAGGCTTTTGGTTTTGTTTTTTTCTAAATTCTGTCTCATGACACCAATCCTTTCAGCAGCATCTGGGAAAAGGGACCGCTTTGATCAGCAGAAAGTGCATCAAAGGAGCCCTGCTGAACGAGCCGACCCTCCTGAAGCACAAAAATTTTCTGAACGGAGTGTAGGGTATGGAGGCGATGGGCACTGATTAATACTGTTTTACCGAGAAAGGCTCGCGCCATCGCATTTTGTACAACTGCCTCTGAGGCCGCGTCCAGGCTACCGGTAATTTCATCGCACAATAGGATACGAGAGGGAGCTACCATTGCTCGTGCGATGGCAATCAGCTGTCCCTGTCCTCCCGAGAGGTCAATGCCCTGTTCTCCCAGAGGGGTGTCATAGCCTTGGGGAAGCCTAGATAGAAAAGCGTCTGCTCCAATTTCAGAGCAAACAGCATATACCTTTTCCGGGGAAATGTCTCTTCCCAAAGTAATATTTTCCATAACTGTCCCATGAAAAAAATAGGGGGAGGCCGGAATAAAGGAG
>JAQXLR010000114.1 GCA_029012225.1 Clostridiales bacterium | reverse complement strand
GTAAATTTCTGAATGTTCATAAGCGTACCTCCTGTTTTTTCTTATCATAATGCTGTTATAGCACGCATTGTTAGCACTGTCAAGTAGTGAGTGCTAAAATTTTCTGAAAATTTTATAAACTCCTACTTGTAAGGCTTCGCGAGGTTTCTATGGACTATCGTTCGGTTTCTCTTTTTTGCATAGCCAAGAAAACAACGGCAGAAAAATTGGGTTTGCCGCATTCTGCTGTCTATGTCTTTTTCTTACCGTGTTTCATCTTTTTCATGGACAGACAAACAGTGTGCCAACGGCATTGCTTTGGGCATTTCTTGCCACAGAAGCATATCCCAAATATAAATTCACTTCAAACGTAGCCTATCTGCTTATCGTAATTTTCGGTATATTGGGTTGCACTCAATAAAAAATTTGAGGATTTGTTCTATTTTGAATAACATCAAAACACAGCTCCTCGGAGCAATAAAAAACAGACCGTTGACGCACAGGCTTCTGCGCAAAAATCGACGGTCTGTTTTCCTGTTTTTAAAACGGTAAGTCCCAGCTACTCAAATCTCACATCATCGGAAATAAGCTGATAATACGTATACCCATCCTCCTCATAGCTGTCAAATGCGCCTACCACCGTAACCTCGTCTCCAACCTCGGGATAATCCTCCGGGTACTTGTGGTCGCCATTCCAGACAAACTCAAGTCCCTGCTGACAGCATGCTGCCGCGTCCGCAATCAAGGCTGCATAGTAGTACTTTCCTGTATCTTCATCCTGATATACTGCAAACTGACCGCTCATCTTTACGATTTTGCCCTCATAATCCTCCGGGTTTTCCATCATATTATAGACCTCGGAAAAAACCATTGTACCGGACATCTCTGTCAAATCAATGTCAATCTTTTGCGCATCCGTCCCTGTCTCTTTTGCAAGCTCTGCCTTGTCTGAGTCCAACGCCACGCTCTTTGCAGTGGTCTCTCCCTTCCCACATCCCATAAACATGAATGCGGTCACTGCCAAAACCAAGAAAGCTGTTCTCTTTTTCATCTGTTTCTTCCTCCTCCAATCAAACTCCTTCTTTACGCTCTAATGCCTCATCACTTTTCCTATCAAATAAAACATGAAAAATACTGCTATGTCAACTGCGACGATTGTGGAGCCTACCGGCGTCCCTGCCAAGATCGAAATCAAAATCCCAACCAAAGTACAAAGCACGGACAGAATCGCAGCACAAACCGTCACAGAGAGAAAGCTCTTAAAGACTCGCATCGCCGATAATGCAGGAAAGATTACAAGCGCTGATATGAGCAGCGAGCCCACCAAATTCATTGCCAATACAATAATAACAGCTATGATAACCGCTATCAGCAGATGATAGGAATTTACCTTTGTTCCGGTTGCCCTCGCAAAGGCTTCATCAAAGGTCACAGAAAATATTTTATTATAACAAAATACAAATGCAAGAATTACAATAGCGGAAAGCCCCGCACACAGCCATACCTCTGTCGGAGATAAAGTCAAAATAGAGGTCGAGCCAAACAATGTGCTGCACACATCCCCGGAAAGATTTGACGAAGTCGAAAACAAATTCATCACCAAATATCCGATTGCAAGGGAACCGACTGAAATCATTGCCAAGGCAGCATCTCCGTTGATTTTTGTATTGCGTCCCATCTGAAGAAGCAGGATTGCACAAAGAATGGTTGCCGGAAGCACAAACACCATCTCATTTGTCAATCCAAGCACTCCGGCTACTGCCATCGCTCCAAATGCGACGTGCGACAGTCCATCTCCGATAAAGGAAAAGCGTTTTAACACCAACGTTACCCCCACCAGCGCAGAGCACAGAGAAATCAGCACGCCTACTGCCAACGCATGACGCACAAAGGGATACTCCAGATAGAGGATCAGCTTATCAAGCAATCCGCTCATGCATCCACACCTCCTTCAAAAGCCAAAAGTCTCTTACAATGCTCACTCAAAAGATACTGCTTTCTCGTTCCAAAAAAAACATCCTTCCCAATGTGGAGAATATGGCTCGCATATTTTACTGCCGCTGCAGCATCATGAGAAATCATAAGAATGGTAATTTTTTCTTCCCGGTTTAAGGTCTCAAGCAAACGATACATCTCTGCTGTTACCTTTGGATCCAGCCCGGATACCGGCTCATCCAAGAGCAGAAGCTTTCTGGTGGCACACAATGCTCTTGCAAGCAAAACTCTCTGCTGCTGTCCCCCGGACAGCTCACGGTAACAGCGCTTTGCCAGATTCAGAATCC
>JAQXLR010000113.1 GCA_029012225.1 Clostridiales bacterium | reverse complement strand
TCTCATGTCCCACTGCCGCAATAATCGGTGTCTTACTTTCAAAAATGGCTCTCGCCACTGCCTCCTCATTAAAGGCCCATAAATCTTCGATGGAGCCTCCGCCCCTTCCTACGATCATTACATCTACCCCAAGTGCATCCAAGGTCCGTATTCCGTTGCAGATGCTTGCCACAGCACCCTCTCCCTGCACCAAAGCAGGGTATAGAATCAACTGTACATATGGATTCCTTCGAGACGCAATATTTCGGATATCCTGTACCGCAGCTCCTGTCGGCGCTGTCACCACGCCAATTCTCATGGCATAGCGGGGAATGGGTTTTTTATATTCTGCCGAAAACATCCCCATCTCTTCCAGCTCACGCTTGAGCGCCTCGTATTTCAAATAGAGATTGCCTGCCCCCTCCAGCTCGATTTGCCTTGCATAAAGCTGGTACTTGCCGTCTCGCTCGTAAACCTCCACCGAGCCGGTTACAACGACCTTATCTCCCTCCTTCATCGGAAAGGAAAGTCCCCTGCGATTTCCTGCAAACATAATGGCACTTAGGGTGCCGCTTCTATCCTTTAGCGTAAAATAGATGTGTCCCGATGTATGATATTTACAGTTCGACACCTCTCCTTTTACACTGATACGATTCATCATAAAATCCTGGGCAAACATGTTTTTAATGTATGTATTTACCTGTCCCACAGAATAGATATTTTTCATCATGCCAACTTTGCCAGTACTCCGTTGATAAAGGACGGCGAATTTTCTGCGCCGTATTTTTTTGCCAGCTCTACTGCCTCGTTGATGGCAACCTTTACCGGAGTATCCTCCTCATACTTCATTTCATACACTGCAAGCCGAAGCAGGGTCAAATCCGCCTTTCCCATCCTAGAGGTTTTCCAGCCTGTCGCAACTTCATTAATTTTGGCATCAATTTCCTCTATATGCGATACGATATCCTGACACTTTTTCGCAAGATATTCCCCCTCTTTTTCGTCGATTTCTTCTGCATTCTGCTCATAGATTGCAATTTGTCTGGGCATCTCCTCTGCATTATGAAATTCTGCGCCAAACAGCATGCAAAACACCTGCTCTCTCAACTCTCTTCTGGTCATAACATATCCTTTCTTAAAGAACAAAGTGGGCAAAAACAATAAAAAGGATGTCAAGAGGACATCCCTTTTATCCTTGCACCGCCTGTCATATGAAGTGCTACCTGTTATTCCCCATGTCCACGCTTGCAATGCGGATATTTACAATAGATACTTCCAATCCTGTCATGTTTTCAATTGCATTTTTAATCCGCTCCTGCACCTTGGCCGATACCTCCGGAATCGAGTATCCATAAGAAATATTCAGCGCAACATCGACATTGACAATGCCGTCAAGCACCTCAACTCTGACTCCTTTTGAGAGATTCTTCATGCCAAGCTTGCTGACAAGTTCATTTGTGATATTGCCTGCCATCGAGCCGACACCTTCTACCTCTGTGGCAGCAAGTCCTGCTATAATCGCCACCACATCGTCTGCAATCTTTACTTCTCCTAAATTTCCGTCCTTTATTTTAAATGTTTTTCTGTCTTCACCCATTTGCCAAATGCCTCCTAAGTGATATTATGCATCCATTATAACAGACTATTCCCATTTTGGGAATCAAAAATTTATGTAACATAGTATTCTATGTTCTTGATTTTTAAACGATCTTCCTTCTGCAAATCAATCACAGTCCCCTTTTCGAAGCGCTCACTCTGTACAATCTCTACCTTAGGACAGAAAACATCCTGATAGCTGTTGGCTACGATGATTCCCACATCTCCGTTGTTCAGACGGACAAGCGTATCCAGCATGAAAATCTCTGTATTTTGTACAAAGCATTCAAATACAATCGGATCCACCTTCGACATCAGTGCCTTCACCTTATTTTCAAACACACCGTGACTGTCACATGCCATGTCGCTGTCTGTATTAATTTTATAGTACATATCAATCATCCCAATCACGCGGGCAAATTTGTGTATCTGCTCTCCCCTTAAATGATTTGGATTCCCAGTGCCGTCGTAGTGCTCCTCATGGTGCAAAACTCCCAGCAAAATATCCTCATCCAGCTGATAGTTCTTTTTCAGATATTCGTAGCAGGCAATGGGATGCATAATCCCACTTTTCTTGTCATTCAACGGAATCTTTGCGGACAAAAGAGCCATATCCTTTAGCAGTGCGGACATGCACAGCTTCCTTGTCTCCTCCTCACTGATTCCCAGCTTTAGCGCAAGAGCCACCGACATAATGGCAACGTAGATGCATTCCTCCACAACCGAATCAATGACCATCTTGGTGGGCTCATAGAAAATCTTGAAATTTTCTCCGCGGCTTTTTATATCCTCAACAATCTGTAAGGCAATCGCCCATCCTCTTTCCATCTCCGCTGCGCCCGCGGTTCCCGCCATCATTTTTTTTGCAATATTTCTCATCTCATTGATATATTGCTGATTTCCCTCCTGTGCTTTCATCTGATTGCGTATATGAGCTGTGTTGCGGCAATACTGATCTGTAATGTACACATACCGAATTCCCTTCCCCCTTAGGCTATTCAGCATATTGCCGCTAAGAATCTGATGCGATTTCAGCAAAAGCTTCCCCTGATCATTCACAATATCAATCGCCACCTCAGAATTATCTCTCAAAGAGTGTGTTGGCACCAGTCTCATTGTTCAAAACAACCCCCTCTCCTTTATTCTTTCATTTCCGTCTATTATAGCAAATTTTGTCGGACAGATACAAGATATTTTTACAATAATTATAAGAACTATTCCTATTTCCCTACAATCTCTGCCGTATCAATAAACTCAAACGGTGTCGTCTGATATACGTAATAATTCAGCCAGTTGCTATATAGAATATTTGCATGGGAACGCCACTGCAAAATTGGCTTACTCTTTTCATCATCCTGCGGATAGTAATGAAGCGGAGCCTGGATGGAAAGTCCTTTTTTCTGATCTCTCCGATACTCCTTATCAAGTGTAATCCGGTCATATTCCGGATGCCCCATGACAAAGACTCTTCTTCCCTCGTCTGCAAGAGCGAGGAAAAATCCTGCCTCATCGGACTCAGCCAAAATGGTTAAATCCTCGACTGCCCGGATATCCTCGATTTTTACTTCCGTATACCTTGAATGAGGCGCCATAAAATAATCATCAAAGCCCCTCACCAGAGGAACCTTGCGATTCATCACACGATGCTCGAAAACCCCAAACATTTTCTGAGGCAGCATCTGCTTTTTTAGTCCATAATGGTAATAAAGTCCCGCCTGCGCTCCCCAGCACAGATGCAAGGTAGAAGTGACATGTGTCTTTGTCCATTCCAAGATCATACACAATTCTTCCCAATAGTCCACATCCTCAAATTCCATCTGCTCAACCGGAGCGCCTGTAATAATCAGACCATCCAGATACCTTTGTCTTATATCAGCAAAGGACTCATAAAATTTATTCAAATGGCTCATAGAGGTGTTTTTCGACTCGTGAGAGGAAACCGCAAGAAAGGTCACATCGACCTGCAGCGGCGTGTTTGACAGCGAGCGTAAAATCTGCAGCTCTGTCTCCTCCTTTAGCGGCATCAGGTTTAAAATCCCAATCTGGATTGGTCTGATATCCTGATGCATCGCTCGGTTCTCATCCATCACAAATATATTTTCTTTTTCCAATATCTCTTTTGCCGGCAAATCGCTCTGTGTCCTAATTGGCATGTTCCTTCCCTCTCTTTAACATCCTGCGCAACTCTTCCTCTGAAATCACAGTAACTCCAAGCTCCTGGGCTTTTGTCAGCTTGCTTCCTGCATTTTCTCCTGCAAGCAAATAATCTGTCTTTTTTGAGACAGAGCCGGAAACCTTTGCTCCGTGCTGTTCCACAAGCTCTGCTGCCTCCTTACGCCCCATCGTCGGAAGTGTTCCTGTAATTACAATAGTCTTTCCGCTGATGACAGATGAGACGGTATCCGTCTGCTCTGCCTCCATGTTGACCCCATACTCTCTTAGCCTTTTTAGCATCTGGCGATTTCTTTCATCTGCAAAAAAGCTGTGAATACATTCTGCGCTGATTTCTCCGATGTCGTTGACGGCTGTCAACTCCTCCACTGTAGCATGTTCGAGCTTTTCCATTGTTTTAAAATGATTCATAATGGCCTTTGCGGCGGCCTTTCCCACATTCGGAATCCCCAGTCCCGTCAAGAGCTTGTAAGCATCATTGTTCTTTGCCTTTTCAATTGTCCCAAGAAGCTTATCCGTATTTTTCTCTTTTCCGATTACCCCCTGCTCAATCAAGGCCTCGCGGTGCTCCTTGAGTAGGAAAATATCCGCTACATTTTTAATATACCCCATTCTGACCAATTCTTCAATATAAACCGTTCCAAACCCCTTCATGTCCATGGCATCTCTGCTCACAAAATTGATAATATGACGCTCAAGCTGCGCCGGACAGCTTGGGGAGGTACAGCGAATATCTGCATTTTCTCCTTCGCGCTCCGTTGGCGCTCCACATGCAGGGCATACACTTGGAATGACAAATTTTTCCCAATCAGACGGCCGCTTTTCCTTCTTTACCCTCTTGACCTTTGGAATAATTTCGCCGGATTTATAAACTATAATTGTATCTCCTATGCCAATATCCAACTCATCAATAAAATCCTGATTATGAAGCGTCGCTCTTGACACTGTCGTTCCGCAGAGACGAACAGGCTCAAAAATTGCAGTCGGAGTAATTCTTCCGGTTCTTCCCACCGAAAGCTCAATCTGCAAAAGTTTTGTCTCCTTCTCCTCCGGCGGATATTTGTATGCAACTGCCCAGCGGGGAACCTTGGAGGTTGCCCCGAGTTTCTCTCGCTCCTTTAAATGATTGATTTTTACAACTGCACCATCAATATCATAGCCAAGACTCCCTCTGCTCTCCCCGATTTCACAAATGGCATCCCATACCTCCTTGGCACTGTGACACACTTTGTAATTATCAATTACCTTTATTCCCTTGCTTTTCAGATACGCATAGCCATCCGTATGCGTGACAAATTCCATGCCCCGCACATCCTGAATCTTAAATACAAATAAGGAAAGACCTCTCTCCTTTGTTACGGATACATCAAGCTGACGTAAGGTTCCTGCCGCACAGTTTCTTGGGTTGGCAAAGGTCTTTTTCCCCAGCAATTCCTGTGTCTCATTTACTTTCTCAAAAGCAGCGTTTTCCATATAAACCTCTCCGCGTACTTCCAGATATTCCGGCGCGTTTTCCAACTGCTCTTTGACATCACGAATCACCTTTACATTGGCCGTCACATCCTCGCCAAACTGGATTCCGTCTCCTCTCGTCTCTGCCAAAACCAAGCTGCCGTTTTCATAGCGCAATGCCACAGACAGCCCATCAATTTTATATTCTACCACAAATTCCGGATTGTCGAGTTGCTGCTGCATCTGCTCCACAAAATCAAAAACCTCCTCCTTGGAGAACACATCCTGTAAGCTTAGCATCGGAACATTATGCCGAACCAGAACTCCCGCCGTACGCTTTGCGCTTCCGCCTACCTTTTGCGTCGGCGAATCGGGTGTCAGAAGACTCGGATTTTCTCCCTCCAGCTTTTTTAGCTCCTGCATCAGCAGGTCATATTCATAATCTGTAATCTCAGGGTTGTCCTGATTGTAGTAACGATCATTGTGATAAGAAATTTGCCTTCTCAGCTCTGCGATTCTCTCCTTCGGTGTCATTGCTTTCTCCCCTCTTTCTGCATTCTTGGCTCATTGCGGGAATCCTTAAGCAGGGCAAGAAGCTCTTTGTATTCCTTCTCTGTCACGCTTCGGTATGCACCGATTTCCAAGTCTGCCAGCTCAATATTCATAATACGAACTCTTACCAATTTTTCCACACGATACCCAAAATATTCGCACATACGGCGAATCTGACGATTTAGCCCCTGTGTTAAGATAATCGAAAACT
>JAQXLR010000112.1 GCA_029012225.1 Clostridiales bacterium | reverse complement strand
CGGGTCTAACCTGATGCTTGATCATATATCGCGGAATTTCTTCTTTAAACTTTTCAACAAACTGAGGTCTTTCAGGCCTTGGTCCTACCAGAGACATCTCACCCACCAAAATATTAAACAGCTGAGGCAGTTCATCCAGGCTGGTTCGCCGTAAAAATCTGCCTACTCCGGTCACTCTCGGATCGTCCTTCACCGTCCATGCTTTCTCCTCGGCAGAGGGTCTTTGCATCTCCATGGTCCTGAATTTGTACATTTTAAAGGTTCTGTTATGAAGCCCTACTCTCTCCTGCTTAAAGATCACAGGTCCACTGCTGGTACACTTGATCGCAATTGCCGCAATCAACATGATTGGGGAAGATATCACGATTCCCAGAGAGGAGCCTATGATATCCACCGCACGCTTTGCCACCCAGTTCAGGGTATTCGTGAGCGGAACATACCGGATATTGATCACAGGAAGTCCCATCAGATCCTCTGTATAGGGATGGCTTGGAACCAGAGAATTATAATCCGGTATAAACTTGGTATGCACGCCGGATTTTTCACATAGATCTACAATAGATTCCAGATGATCATAATCCTTCAATGCAAGGGTAATGGCAATCTCATCCAATTTATTCTCCGGAAGAATATAGCGGATATTCTCAATTCTCCCTACTACCTTAACACCCTTGTACATGGTACCGCTGGGAATTCTGTCATCCAGGATACCACGAACCACATACCCCCACTGAGGATTGGCATTGATTCTGGTAATATATTCCTCCGCTGCCCTGGAATAGCCGATCAGCAGGATATATTTCAGGTTGTAGCCCTTTTTCCGAAAATAGAGAAGGGTATTGCGTATCAATGTTCTGCAGATCGTCGTCAGAACTATGTTAATCACAAAAAAAGCACCCATCATGAACCGGGAGAAATGCTGCTGCTTGATCATATAGAGGACAACGATAAAGAGCACAATACCGACCGTATTGGCTTTCAGGATTCCTCCGATCTCATATTTCCGCCTGGTTGCACGCTTAGGCGCATACATGTTGAAAAAGTAATACAGAATAATATATTCGGGTACAACAAAATAAAGGAAACTAAAATAAGTTCCCATATCCAGAGCGCCTGCACCGGGTTCCGTATCGGCAAAAACAGTGCAGAACTTTATATACCATGCAAGCAGGTAGGAAATTGCCACCACAATGGCATCTACCAGCAAATGCAATCTATTAAAAAGTTTCTGGTTGTCCTTTATCATATCCTGCTACCTTCTTGCAAACATTTTACAATATTATTACAAAAAGCACAACTCAAAATTCAGCCTCCCAAACGCCGTAACAGATTCAGCCATAATTGTCCCTGAATCCACAGATAATGAGGAAGGTTTTTCCATCTGAAGGGAACCTTATTCCGGCGGCCTGCCTCTGAAGCGGAAAGGCAAAAGCCCTTTGCAAGCCCACCCAGATATGCCCTTCCCATCCCCTTTGTGAGAAAGAAAAGGCTCTTAACCAGATACCCTGCCAGCAAAAAGGGGAGGTTCAACACAAGCTGTAAAAATGGCATATTTTTGTAAATCAAATAAATACTGTTGGCTGCTGAGAGTCTCACCTTAAATTCATTATGCCTGGAACCGCTGACTGCGCTTCCCGCATGATAAACCACTGCCTGAGGAACATATTGATTAGGATATCCATAAATATTGGCGCGATACCCGATATCAATATCCTCCAGATAAGCAAAATGATTTTCGTCAAAATATCCGATTTTTAAAAAAAGGCTTCTCCGATAGATTGCTGCCCCTGCGCAGGCCGAAAAAACTCTTCCCGGCTTTAAATAGCGATCTGCCGGCTGGTCCTTACCTCTTGCAAAAGCCCATCCAAGTGCACAGTAAAAGTCGCCGGCACCATCCAGCTTTTCCGGTGCAGAAAGACTGCACATCCTTGCAGCTGCCGAAAAACACCCTTCATCTGCTTCCATGGCATTCTCCAGATACTCTGCCATCCTTTCATCCACAACAGTGTCATTGTTAAGAAGCAGCACAAATTCCGTGTCTGCCGCCAGGATTCCCGCATTCACTGCCTTGCTGAATCCTGTGTTTTCCGGAAATGCAATGATCCTGACATCAGGATAATTCTCTCTCACACAATTCAGACTCCCATCCGTTGAGCCATTATCCACAAGAATAATCTTTAGCGGAACGGTGCTCTTCTGAAGCGACTTCAGACAGGCGTCAATATATTGCATCCCATTGTAATTCGGTATCACTACGGTTGTTCTCTGCATCAGCTAAATCCTCATTTAATTTATCTTTTCTACCAGTTCCGGATCCCAGACAATTCTCCAGCCACGCTGTCTTACCTTCTCACAGAATTCCCTGCTCAGTTCCACATAATCAGTTGATTCCCTTATGCTTCCCTGCCAGTCAAATCGGCCGTTTTTTCGGTTTCCCA
>JAQXLR010000111.1 GCA_029012225.1 Clostridiales bacterium | reverse complement strand
CAACCGCCTTTGATGTTTTCTCGCGGTTTTTCCTATAAGTCTCCATATCGTTCTGATAATACTCCTGATAAAGCATATCAATCAAAAACAACTGCCCCATCTTTACGGCCATAGAGCCGCCATCCATCGGTGATTCCTTTGCACCGCACAAAAGAACTGCATCTGCATAGGCAGTAAGTGGAGATTTTCTAAAATGTGTGATACAGGCAATTCTTGCTCCCGCCCTCTTTGCCTCCTTTACCACATGAATATTGTCTTTGGTTGCTCCCGAGTAGGATATCACAATAATAAAATCATCCTCTGCCATAAGAGCCGCCGCCATAGACTGCATATGCGGGTCACTGATACAATAAACTTTACTCGTCACACGCAAAAATTTATTTCTGGCTTCCTCTGCCATAAGCAGACTGTCTCCGATTCCAAAAAAGAAAATTCGCTTGGCCTGCTCCATCATCGCTACAATCTTCAAGGCCGCTTCCCGATCAAAAAGCAGATAGGTTTCCTTGATTGATTTCATATGAAGATTCATGATACGCTCCGCAAGCTCCTCCGATTCCGATTCGCCGCGCATACCTGCTCCGATTTTATCCTGCGCTGCCATGCATAAGGAGAGCTGCATCTTAAACTCCTGATAGCCCTGCAGCTTCATCGTCCTACAAAAACGGTATACACTTGTATCCCCCACCTGACAGGCATCTGCGAGATCCGTAATCGACATATAAAGCACCTGCTCCGTATTCTCCATGACATACGAGGCCACCTTTTTTTCCGCTTTTGTCAGCTGGTTATATCCGGATTGGATCTGTAAAAGAATCCCGGGATTTTGTTCCATTCCTGCTCCCCCTTCTCCTCTGTCATGACGGTACTACATGTGAATGCAAAGCCCCTCTCTCCGTTCGGACGAACGAAATCAAGGGGCCACATGTCAGATTCGCACCTTAAAAACTGCTTTTTTTATTTTCCGGGGCTCTCCTACACATACAGCCGGTCTATGGGCATCATTCGGATAGCAAATCAGAAAATCGCCGGCTCGTAAAATTACGCTTCCTGCGCTTTCCCCCTCGAAAGAAGCACGATCCTTTTGGGCATCATAATCAATCTGCTTCATATTCTCAATAAAGTTAAAATCAACCTGCTCCGCACCTTCTACGACGTAAAAGAGATCCAGATAGCGGCGGTGCGCCTCATAATCCCTTCCTTCTGCAGACATGGTCGTAAATTCCTCAAGATTCATGTAAATGCTCTCCCCATCAATCTCGTAGCGACCCGGCTTTGCCGTATGCAAATCCTGTGTTGTTGCATACAGAAGGCATTTTTTTAGTTTTTCATCAAGAAATGCAAATGCATCGAACTGTTTTGTATTTCCAAAAATCATCCTTTTACCGCTCCCATCGTAATACCTTGCGTGAAATATTTCTGGAAAATCATGAACACAATAATAATCGGTACTGCCGCAAGCGTCGCTCCTGCCATAATCAAACCAAAGTCCGTGGAGTTCTCCGCCTGAAGCTTTGCGATACCAAGAGAAATTGTCAAGGTATTGGTGCTGCTAAGCATAATCAACTGCATGAAATAATCATTCCATGAATTGATGAACGTAAAGATTGCAAGCGCTCCGATACCCGGCTTTACCATAGGAACAACAATCTGCAAAAAGGTTTTTATCTCTCCCGCTCCATCGATACGCGCTGCCTCCAGCATCTCTCCCGGAATGCCTTCCGAGAACTGCTTCATTAGGAATACCCCAAACGGCCATCCGACAATCGGAAAAATAACTGCCCATATTGTATTGTACAGATTCAAGGCCGACATTTCACGAAGCAACGGAATCAAAATAACCTGCTTTGGGAGTGCCATTGCACATACAATCAAGGAGAATAAAATGGTACGTCCCACAAAGCGCTTCTTTGCCAGCGCATAACCTGCCATTGCTGAGGTGATACAGGTTAAAATCATAGATACGACTGCCATAAATACCGTGTTCATCAGCCAGCGAATTGCTGCCGGAACACGTGGGCCGCTTGAGAGCAAAATTCTCTGTCCGTCTGCGGCAAATCCTCCGCTAAAGGGAAGGCGAATCTCCCATAGCGGTGCTTTTTGGCGACTAAAAAGTGTTCTAAAGTTATCCAAAACCCATTCACTTGGAAACCATTCCGGTGTTGTGGAGTTAATCGCTGCGCTTGTCTTAAATGCTCCTGTAATAATCCAATAGAGCGGAAAAGCAAATAAGAATGCCAGCACAATCAACACAATGATGGAAACGACCTTATAAGGGGTCAAACGAATCTTATCTCTATTCATGTCTATACCTCTTTTCCTTTCCGAAGCCTATTTCTAGTCATTCGACTTCATCACTTTAAACTGCAATGCAGAAAGCACAGCAATAAAGATTGCAAGAACAACGCCCATTGCATTTGCATAGCCATAGCGATACAGCTTAAATGCCATGTAATAGATATAGTACATAACCGTATCTGTACTGTGGTTTGGTCCGCCCGATGTCAACAGCTGAATCAGTGCAAAACATTGGAAGCTGTTGATCGTAGTGATGACAAGGATATAAAGGGTGGTCGGCATAATCTGCGGCCATTTAATCTTCCAGAACACCTGCAAATGTGTACCGCCGTCTACCTCTGCCGCTTCTACAAGAGAAGGATCAACATTTCCCAGAGCAGAGACATAAAGCACGATTGGCTGCCCCACAGAGGTTGTAAACAAAATCAGGATGATACACCACAATGCAAATCTCTGGTCACCAAGCCAGTTAATGTTATTCTCCAAAATTCCGGTTTTCGTTCCTATGTAATTAAAAACACCGTAGTAATTGTTGTACATCCACTTCCAGACCACGGTAACCGCAACCGATCCTGTAACAACCGGCAAATAGAATACGCAGCGGAAAAAGGAGAGCGCCGGACTTTTCATCTTATAAATCGCCGATGCCACCCAGAGGGAAAATGCACAGACAGTTGGCACCGATACAATTACAATAATAAAAGTATTCAACAATGCCCTACGGAATACAGGATCCCGAAACATCTCAGCATAATTGGACAAACCGATGAATACATCCTGCTTATCCTTTCCCATCGTCGAATCAAAAAATCCGGTATATATGCACAGTATCATCGGGATGATGACAAATCCCACAAAAAACAGCAGGCTGGGTAACAGAAACAGATATCCTGATATTGTCTCACGCCGCACCAGAGCCCGGCTCATACTTACTGTATTTTTCTTATTAGACATGAAAACCCCTCTCTCTTCCTATATACATGTTTCAGAAAGTCATTCTATCGATGGAAGCGCACACGGCCGCCTCGTATTTCATGCGGGACAAGCGTGTACACTTCCGTCTACACAGGTCATTTTTAGGTAAAAATGCACCCCATCCCGCGAATTACGAGGAACGGGGTGCGTTACCTGCCTATGTTCTAATTGCTATTGCGTTTCAGATGCTTATTGCGCTGCTGCCGCTGCTGCGTTTGCAGTCTCAGAGAAAGTCTCTACAGCTGTTGTAACATCTGTGCCGCTTCCGATCTGCTGAAGCATATTCCACCAAGCAGTACGAGCCTCAGCCCATCCGCCAACTACCTGATAGTAGTCGCCCATCATCGGAACGAATACAGAATACTTGCTCATCAGCTCATCATCTGCATACATATCAGCAAGAGACTTACGTACTGACCAATATGTAGAAGCCTTCACGCTGTCCTCTACCTGATTTGCATCGTTGCAGATAAAGTCGATAAAGGTCTTGGATGCTGCGATCTTCGCCTCATCGCCATTATCAAAAATACCAAAGCCCCAGATACCGCCGCAAAGCTCTGCTTCTCCATCATCAGACGGGAATGCCATCGGAAGAATTTCGAAGTTTGTATCCGGTGTTGTAATCTTGTGTGTACGCTCCTGCGCTACGTTCCAGCAGAATGCCATACCAAGTGTCTCGTTGCAGAATAATGTAATCTCGTCGCCACCAACGATAGATGAATCAAAATTGATACCCGGTGTAGAAGCCAAAAGCTCTAAAGCCTTGATGTTCTCCTGAGAGTTTACTGTATACTCTGTGTGCTCTGCATTTGTAAAGGTTCCACCGTACAGGTTGTTTACCAATGCACGTGTTCCCTGGTCACCGCCCTGTCCTGCACAGAAAACTGCACCTGCGTTCTTCTGACCATATGCAACCAATGCTTCACATGCCTTCACAAAGTTCTCTGTTGTCCATGTGTGTGTCTCCTCATCCAGATACTGAAGCGCATCTGCTGCCTCGAACAGGTCTCTGTTTACTGCCATCGTATGCGCTGTCATACACAGCGGATACTCGTAATAAACACCATCAGCGCCCTTACATGCAGCCTCTACAGACTCATAAATGTCGCTCTTTGCCTCAGCTGTCCAAAGATCGCTCAAGTCAACCATAAGACCCTTTGCTCCCCAGTTTGCAACCAGACGCTCCGGTCCTTCCATAACCATGTCAGGAGCCTCGCCACCCTCGATTGCCGTGTTGATCTGATCGTCACCATTGGTGTAATCCAGATACTCTACTGTAACGGTAATCTCAGGATGCACCTCGTTAAAGCTTGCAATCAATCCGTCAACAGTTGCGGAATCGCCCCAGCTGCCAATCGGGTATGTCCACAGTGTGATGGATGTAGGTGTTGCAGTGCTCTCTGCCGGTGCTTCCGTCCCCTCTGCAACCTTCTCTGACGACGTGTTATTCGCCGGTGCATCGCCTGTCTTTGTTCCGCATGCTGCCATAGGTACTACCATAGACATTGCGAGAACGACTGACAGAATTTTGGAAATCGTTTTCTTTTTCATCTTTCTTTTCCTCCTTACATTATACATAGCAACATTTTATTACTATACCTGCATTATACTTCTTTCCAGCTTCTATGTCAATGTGAAATGGATATTTTCTCCTTTTTTCTTTTAAAAATAAAAATTTTTTCTTTTCAGAAAAAAACGAACAAAGCATGCGCCAAATGCATACTTTGCTCGCTTTTTTGTAAATAAGAAACGACTTCTTTTTACACTCTGGACAAGTACTCACCTGTTCTTGTATCGATCTTAATCGTATCCCCCTGCTCTACAAACAGAGGCACGGAAACGGTCGCGCCCGTCTCTACCACTGCAGGCTTTGTCGCTCCGGTTGCCGTATCTCCCTTAAAGCCGGGCTCTGTCTCCGTAATCTGCAGCTCCACAAACAGAGGAGGCTCCACAGCAAACACCGCGCCGTTGTGAGAGCACATTTTTACCATCTCATTTTCTTTGACAAACTTCAGCGCATCACCGATATCTTCCTTTGTCAAGGCAATCTGGTCGTAGGTCTCAACATCCATAAAATAATACAAATCACCGTCTGCATATAAATATTGGTAATCTTTTCTATCAATACGAGCCTGCGGACACTTTTCAGTCGGGCGGAAGGTCTTCTCAACAACACCGCCGTTTTTGATATTCTTTAATTTTGTCCTTACAAACGCTGCTCCCTTTCCCGGTTTTACATGCTGGAATTCAATAATCTGAAAAATATTACCTTCAAACTCAATGGTAATACCATTTCTGAAATCTCCTGCTGAAATCATCTTCACTTCCTCCTTAAGATAGGTACGGACTTTCATCCATTGCTTGCTATATTCTATAATAAAAGCCTGTACTTTTCAAGCTTTTTATGCGTTTTTTTCCTCAAGCTCAGAAATCATGTCGATTCGTGTCTGGTGCCGTCCGCCCAAAAATTCCGCATCCAGATATGCTTTTACGATATCCTTTGCAAGCTCTGTCCCCACAATTCTTGCTCCAAAGGCAATGATATTTGCATCATTATGCTCTCTGACAAGACGCGCTGTTGTACAGTCAGAGCATACGGCAGCCCGAACCCCCTTTATCTTATTTGCCGCAATCGAAATTCCGACACCTGTCCCGCAGATTAAGATTCCGCAGTCTGCCTCCCCTGCCACGACCGCCCGTCCGACTCGTTCGCCAAATTCCGGATAATGACAGCTTCGCGTATGGTCTGTCCCAAAATTTATGACCTCATGTCCAAGCTCCTTTACATACTCCATAATCACATATTTCAGCTCTGTTGCTGCATGGTCGTTTCCAATCGCTATCTTCATTGCTTCCTCCCATCTAGGCTTCACTTAAGTCCTATGCTACTTTTTTCTCTTTTTACGGCAATAAAAAAACAACACGATTTTTTCCAGATAGCGCTTTAGCACAATCTGAATCTTTTCCTTTGGATGGATGGGTTTTACCAAAATCGTGCGGATGCCGACGCGATTTGCTCCGTATACATCCGTAAAGACCTGATCTCCCACAAAAAGGGTGTCCTTTGTCGTTGTTCCCATCTGCTGCATTGCTTTTTTGTAGTTGGCGCCGTTTGGCTTTCCCGCTCTATGGATGTAGGGAATCCCAACTGCATCATGAAACATTTTTACCCGAGGCTCTTTGTTGTTCGAAAGAAGCATACAACGATACCCAAGCTCCTGCAAATGGACAAACAGCCGGCAGGCTCGCTCGTCTGCCGGTGCACCGTGCGGAACAAGTGTATTGTCAATGTCAAAAATAATGCCTCTGTATCCCTCTCGATAGAGCGCATCAAAATCTATTTCATAGGTGGAATTCATATATTCCCCCGGATAAAATCTCTCTAACCACATAAGCTTTTCTCTCCTCTTGCCTCTCTGTATCAAAAATGTTATACTATTGATTATTTTCTTTCTGAATTCCATTTTTATCCACAGGAGGTATGTATGAACACACCAAAAACAATCGTCTGCTTTGGAGACTCCAACACACATGGATACAATTCCCGCACCGGGGGACGTTTTACAGAGGCGGAGCGCTGGCCCTGCCTGCTTGACTCCCTTCTGGGTGATGACTATTCTGTCAAGGAAGAGGGACTAAGCGGCAGAACTACCACATTTCCCGACCCCCTTTTCGAAGGGCTTGACGGTCTCTCCTATCTTTTCCCCTGCCTGATGACGCATGAGCCTGTCAGCCTGCTCATCATCATGCTCGGAACAAATGATGTAAAGCAGCGCTTTGATGCCACCCCGCAAAATATTGCAAAGGGTCTCGAACGGCTGATACAAAAAGCAAGAGCCACAGTGGATGCATGGGAAAACCAGCCAAATATTCTTATCATTGCCCCACTTCCCATTCATGAGGACTATGAGCAGACAGAGGTGTCCGGAGAAATGGGGCTTGGATGTGCCGAAAAATCTCGCCTCCTTGCACCTTTTTATGCACAGGTTGCCGAGCGATATGGTTGTCATTTTCTGGATGCCTCCACAATTCCCGGTATGGAAATGTATCCTTACGACCATATGCATCTGTCGCTTGACAGTCACCGACTGCTTGCTGCTAAGCTTGCACAGATTATTCCGTCTTTTTTTGCATGAGGATTTATTTGTCCAACATCTTCTTTAGCTCGCTCATAAAGGTGTTGACATCCTTAAACTCTCTGTAGACAGACGCAAACCTCACATAGGCGACCGAATCAAGCTCCTTCATCTTATCCATCACAATCTGACCGATTATGGTGCTTGGAAGTTCTTTTTCCTCTCGATTAAAGATTTCCGTCTCCACCTCATCGACAAGCTGATTAATCTGATTGATGGAAATCGGTCGCTTATGGCAGGCACGCAGTACTCCCGCCTCAATCTTGGAGCGGTCATACTGCTCCCTGTTATCATCTTTTTTTATCACAACCAGCGGAATCGTCTCCACCTTCTCATAGGTCGTAAAGCGCTTGCCACATTCGTCACACAATCTGCGCCGTCTGATGGCACAGTTGTCTTCTGCCGGTCTTGAATCGATCACTCTTGTATTTTCATTGCTGCAAAATGGACACTTCATATGGTACCTCCCCTTTATACTTCATCTATATCTTGCAGTATATCCGTCCATTTCGACGTTGTCAACTTTCTCTCTCACGCAAGCTTTCTTCTGCATTCCTTCTCATCGATATCCACCAGAATAATATCCGGCCCGATTTTTACGATTTTTCCCCACGGAATCACAATCTCAAACTCTCTGCACAGACAACCAAGCCACTTGGCAGGCCCTGGGACAATCAAGGTCTTGATGCATCCCTTACACTCATCAAACTCCATATCCTTTACATTGCCAAGGCACTTGCAATCCGTCACATTGATGACCTCCTTTTGCTCCAGCTCGCAAAAACGCATATATGCCCCACTTCCTAATTGTTAGGAAAATATATGAGCGTCTCCGTCCCTTTATACGTTAAAGCGGAATAGAATCACGTCTCCGTCCCGCACCACGTATTCCTTTCCTTCTAAGCCGACCAGTCCCTTTTCCTTCGCCGCCGAAAGGCTTCCACACTCCAGTAAATCCTGATAGCCTACTACCTCGGCACGAATAAATCCTCTCTCAAAATCGGAATGAATTTTCCCGGCTGCCTGTGGAGCCTTCGTTCCCTTTTTAATCGTCCATGCTCTTGTCTCGTCCTCACCGGCAGTCAGATAGCTAATAAGCCCAAGGAGACTGTAGCTTGCCTTTATCAGCTTTTCAAGTCCCGATTCCTTTAAACCAAGTTCCTCTAAGAACATGGCTTTCTCATCCTCATCCAGCTCTGCAATTTCCTGCTCAATCTGTGCGCAGATGACAAAAACCTCACTGTCTTCCTCCGCGGCAAGTGCACGGACTGCCGCCACATGCGGATTGCCCGCCCCATCATCAGCAAGGTCATCCTCTGCCACATTTGCCGCATAGATGACCGGCTTTGCAGTCAGAAGATTATAGGAAGCAAACCAAGCGCCTGCATCCTCATCCTCCGGCAGTTCAAAGGTTTTGGCCAAATTTCCCGCCTCCAGGTGCTCCTTTATCGCAAGAAGAAGCTCGTGCTCTTTTGCAAAGGTCCTGTCCATCCGCGCCTGCTTGGCTACCTTTGCAATCCTGCGCTCCAAGATTTCTGCGTCGGAAAAAATCAGCTCCAGATTAATGGTCTCGATGTCTCTGGCAGGGTCTACGCTTCCGTCTACGTGTACAACATTGCCATCCTCAAAGCAGCGAACCACGTGCACAATCGCATCCACCTCACGGATGTTTGCCAAAAACTGATTTCCCAATCCTTCTCCCTTACTGGCTCCCTTTACGAGACCTGCAATATCCACAAATTCAATTACCGCAGGCGTAATCTTTTTGGACTGATACAGCTCTCCCAGCTTTTGAATCCGCTCGTCCGGTACGGGTACAATTCCCACATTCGGGTCGATGGTGCAGAAAGGGTAATTGGCAGATTCTGCCCCCGCCTTTGTCAATGAGTTGAATAAGGTACTTTTCCCGACATTCGGAAGACCGACGATTCCTAGTTTCATTTTATCTTATACCTATCCGAAAAGCCTTGGTTTTCAAGACTTTTCTCCTTTCCTTAATTTTCTTGCACGCCCTTTTTGAAACCGACGGCATAGCCTGTCGAATAGTTGAACTTTCTCATCTCAAAAAAGAGTCCGATATGAGCATGTATTATAACATAAAAGCTCTGTTTTTTCAATCTCTATAAAGCTTGAGGATAGAGTAAACCTTTGCATTTTCGCTATCCATTTTACAGTACCTTTTTCTTTTTTCTCCCATCAAAAGATACGTCAACTGTCTTAAAGTCTTTTCAAAACCAGTATAGCACTTCCGTCTCCTGTTGTCTGCTCTCACGTTCAAAATTGCACATGGCGCTCTTACTTGGATGAACGAGGAAATAGACTACACATCAGAATATATGCATGAACATAGTTATACCTATAAAGAAATGTATGTTTCATAACGGAGTCTGATTGATATTGACAAAATATGAAGTGCTTTTGAATCATACAGAAGTAACCAATGTAAATGTAATTGCGAGCTCTATTATATAAGGAATTCTTCCCTTCTTTGCAGTAAAATTAAGGTGTCTAAGCCATAAAAAAGAATCCTGTTCCACAGGATTCTCCGCCTGCGGCGGGTTGAGGCAGTGACATCATTCATTCCCACCGCAGTGCAATCCTTGCGGAGCATTTTTGTTCAATAGGAAAGGTATTTCCTATTGAACAAGAAGAAACAGGAGCCTCCTCCGGTTCCTGTGTTAAAAAAGCAGTGTCCCTCATCATGTATCTCTCGACTCTATGACAAGCAAAATTCCTGCCTCAAATTCAATTTTCCCCTCGTCTGCAATGATTTCATTGCTGATGCCAAGAGAGGAGAAGTTCTGCAGACAGGCATCGGTAAGGGGATAACGGAAGCCGGAAAGATACAAATGCTCGACGGTTCTTGTATAGGGGAGCAAGGAGACATAGGTGCCAAACTGATCCCTTCTTTTTATCACAAGACCTCCCTGTATCATCCTGATGCGGTTATGGGCATCCAGCAGAACAACGGATACTGCCTCGCTTAAGCCGATTCCAAGCAGCGCAACATTGCCAAGCACGTGGTCGAGTCTGCTGCCCGTACCTCCCAGTATCGTAATCTTTTTTGCCCCTCGGGCAATGACAGCACGAAGGGCTGCCTCTGTATCGGTATCGTCCTTCATCGGATTTAGTCTGTGAATTTCAACCTCTTTTTCTTGGAAAAAAGACAGCACCTTCCCCTCCACGGAGTCAAAATCTCCGATGATCAGCCGGGGGAGAATTTGATTTCGATGAAAAAAGTGCATCCCGGAGTCTGCCGCAACAAGGAGCTTTGGATTCTCTCTTTTTAAAAAATCCAGAGCAAAGGTGTCATCTATGGCTCCGCCCGCCACAATTACCGCATGCATTGCATCCGTGCTTTTTTCTTTTTCCATCTGCATCTCCCATCTTCTCACTCATTTAAAAGCTTAAGGAAGCGGGTCGCATTGTCTCGAACATTGCCGCCAAAAATTGCACTGCCCGCCACGATGATATTGGCTCCCGCATCCATCACCTGTCCCACATTTTCTAAGGTAATCCCGCCATCCACCTCAATATCCGTCTTTAGATTCTGTTCCTTAAGCAGCTTCTTTAAGTCCCGCACCTTTTGTATGGTGTAGGGAATCAGCTTTTGTCCTCCAAATCCGGGGTTTACCGTCATAACGAGTACCATGTCCACTTTTGGCAAAATATAGCGAATGGTTTCCAGTGAGGTTGCAGGATTTAAGGCAACGCCCGCAAGCACCCCCTTTTCCTTAATTGCCTCAATCGTCCGATCCAGATGACGGCATGCCTCTGTGTGCACGGTAATTAAGTCTGCTCCCGCATCAACGAAGTCGCCGATGTAGGA
>JAQXLR010000110.1 GCA_029012225.1 Clostridiales bacterium | reverse complement strand
ACGCAATCGGCTTGCCCACCCGCACAAATGCCCCCTGCCCTGCATCCTGGCTTCTCCGAAAAATATAGTCCGTGATATAGGCACTGCCCCATATGGTTTCGGTTACCTCTCCCAGAATCACATTTGTCTGTTTTGTGTTCTGATTGATGGAGATACTTGTCATCCCCTCAAGCTTACACAATCTTTCTATCAAACGCTCCTTTGCAGGAAGCTGCGTTCCATTGATGACGAGACAAACCATCACTTCCTTTGTGCAAAAGCCATAGCGCACCAGCACATGACGCACCAGACCCTCTCCCGTCCGCTCTGCATAAGGTGGCACATGACACTCCTCCATGTACCCGGTCACCGCCTCCAATACCGCCCTATTTTCTTTTACTCCCAGCAGGCAATCCTCAATCGGTATTAAATCATGCGTTCGTGCGGCATAAAAGCCCGCAACAATCCTGCCTTCCTTGTCCGTTCCAATCGGAAACTGTGCCTTGTTTCGATAACGATATGGCCCCTCCATCCCCACAATGGGCTCTTGAATCCGCTCCAAAAGCTCCGGCTTAAATCCGCCTAAACGAATCAGGTTTCCCCGCACCTTCTTCTCCTTAAAACGAAGCTGCGCCTCATAATCCATCGCCTGAATCTGGCAGCCTCCGCAACGTCTGTGAAGCGGACAGCGCGGTTCTACCCGATAGGCAGAAGGCGTTAAAATCTCCTCCAAGCGTGCATATCCATAATTTTTTTTTAACTTGGTGATGCGTGCATGGATGGAATCCCCTATGATGGCATCCTTCACAAAAAAAGTCATTCCTTCATATTTTCCAATACCTTCTCCATCCACTGCAATGTCCTCGATCTGCAATCGGATGATATCATTTTTTTTCATTTATTCTCTCCCTGCTCTGCGGATATTGCTCTCCAACAGACGGTTGTAGCCCTGCCACTCCAGATTATTCTCCGGTACGTTCGTAAAAATCTCCCGTATTGTCTGCATCTTTGCATCCATGTTATCCGCAAAGCTTAATGCCAGAGCCTCTGCCAATGCCGGTTTTTTCGGCGAGCCAAACTCCAACTCCCCATGGTGTGCCAGGATACAGTGCTTTAGCTCATTTGCAAGCCTTACCGGAAATTGGGGAATCGCCCGTATACGGTCTCCTACCATCTCGATTCCAATCATAATATGTCCCAAAAGCTGCCCCTCATCCGTATAATCATTCTCGGGAAATGTAGAAAGCTCCTTTAGCTTTCCGATATCATGAAAAATCGCAGCACTTACCACAAGATCGCGATTTAAAATCGGATATACAGACGCAAAATACTCACAGTGCTTTGCAACCGACAGCGTATGCTCCAGCAGCCCTCCCACAAATCCATGATGCACTGTCTTTGCGGCAGAATGAAATTTAAAGCTTTTTTCAAAATCCTTATCATGGACAAAAAAGCTTTCCAAAAGTCTCTTTAAATACGGCTGCTTTACTCCGGAAATAAGCAAAAGCAGTTCCGCATACATTTCATCAATATTGCGTGCACTGACCGGAAGATAATCCTGTGGATTATATTCTCCCTCGGAAGCCTTTCGTACACGCTTGACATTTAGCTGCAGATTTCCCTGAAAGCTTGTAATATCGCCCATGACCGCTATGTAATCAAGCGTCTCAAATTCATCAATTCCCACCGAACCGGGCTCCCATATTTTTGCATCCAGGGTACCTGTTTTATCCTGCAAGGTCAGGTTATCATAAGGCTTTCCTGCCTTTGTCATAGAAGACTGTTTTATCTTGCACAAATAAATCTCATTAATACGCTCACCTTCACGAAGGCTTTCAATATACTTCATTCACATCCTCCACAATATAGCGGTGCCCTGAGGCACCGCACCAATTCGTATATCTTTCTTTCTGCTATTGCAATACACTGATTTTCACATTTACTGTTCTCTCAATGTATTCATTTGCTCCCTGACGCGCAATCACAAGCTCCACACTTTCACCGGGAGAAAGCGTCAGCAATTTTTTTTCAAAGGCATCCACCGTAAAAATCGGTTCTCCACCCATCTCTGTAATGACATCTCCAACCTGCAACCCTGCCGCCAATGCCGGAGAATCCAGCTTTACACTTTTAATATATGCTCCCTTTGGAAGCTCATATTCCTTGGCAATCTCATTTGTAACTGTCGTCAGCCCCAAACCGATATAGGGAATATCTTGATTGTTTGACAGCTTTTCAATAACCGCCTTCAGCTCTGAAATGGATATCGCAGTCAGCGTATTTCGGTCATTCACGCTGCTGTAATCCTGCATGACCAGTCCGATAATCTCCCCCTTAATATTGACAAGGGCACCGCTTCCATTGCTGCTTCCTACAATATCTGTGGTAAATACAGTATAATTATGATCGATCGTTGAAATACTATTCGTGGTAGCCGTAATATTTCCTGTTAAAATCGAATAGTTTGTGCCAAGCGGGCTGCCAACAGCAATGGCAATCATTCCCTGCCTTGTCACAAGTGAGTTTCCAAGTGTCGCAACTGCAATACGGCTCATCGTATCCTCATCTATCGCCTCCAGCGAAATACTTAAAACGGTAATTCCCGTATTTCCATCATGTTTTCGGATTGAGGCTTCCACAGATGTCCCGTCGACAAAAGTCACAAATAATTCCTGCGCCCCCGCAATGACCTTGCGCTCTGTCAAAATCAAAAGCTCACGTCCGTTATCCGCGATAATAATCCCTGATGCCTGTCCTTTGCGTTCATATGCGTTATCGAACCAGTCCGTATCGCTTTTGATGCCTGTTACTGTCACAATAAAGCGATTTGCCTCACGCCCCACATCATAAAGCTTATCCTGCAGCCTTTGATAGTCTGTCAGCTCCATCTCTTGCGGCTTCGACACAATGGGCTGCGACTCCTGTGGCTTAGCTTCCTGACGTTCCGTTTCCTCCGTCTTCTCTGTCTCCTCTGCACTATCTATCGGAATCGTAATCACAGGATCCTCCGTCGGATACAGCATCTTCTCAAATTTGGGCTGGAAGTATGTAAATACAATACTTGCAACCAAGCCAAAAAGAATTGCGCTTCCGGTAATCATACAACCCTGAAACAGCAGCTTTTTTTTGTTGACAGGCTTTTGTTTTATCCGTTCATGAATGAAGGGAAAACTATTCTTATTGTTCTCCTGCATGATTTTCCTCTTTTCTCTGTGCGCCTCACGCATTCTATTGCGTATCAGCTCTTATGCAGACAAGCCTCTCCGGCTCCACACAATCCTTGAAAACCCTACTGGATATCATTATAAAATGAATCGCATATGCTTGCAATAGTTTCTTATATTCTTTTTAATTGCCGCTTTCCATCATCCCTATAATAAGGTATAATAAAAGCATTATGAATGAAAAAGTATTAAAAACGCTCGAATACAATAAAATAATAAATCGTCTTGCAGAATTTGCCTATAGCGACGCAGCGAAAAAGCGCTGTCAGGCACTGCGCCCACTCACAAGCCGTACCGAAATTGAGCTCCTGCAACTTCAAAGCAGTGACGCACTCAGCCGTATTCTAAAAGCCGGCTCCCTCTCGTTTTCCGGTGTCTGTGACATAAGCGACTCGTTAAAACGCTTGGAAATCGGCGGTGCCTTAAGTGCCACCGAGCTTCTGCGCATCTGCTCTCTCCTTGAAGCAGCAAAGCGTGCCAAGGCCTTTTCTCGCATCGCGCTGGTACGTGCCGAGCAAAACAATGGAGGCGATTCGGATGACTGTGCAGAAAAGCCAGAAGGCTCACAGGACTCTCTGACAAGCCTTTTTGCACAGATTGAGCCCTTAACGCCGCTCTGCGATGAAATCAGACGCTGCATTCTCTCGGAAACCGAGTTTGCCGATGATGCAAGCAGCACGCTGCGCTCCATTCGCCGCTCCATGCGGGGAATGAACGAGAAGATTCGCGCGCAGATGAATGCAATGATGAACAATACGACAACACGAACCTACCTTCAGGACACGGTGATTACAATGCGTAACGGACGCTACTGCCTGCCCGTAAAAGCGGATGCCAAATCCCAGATTCCCGGCATGATTCACGACCAGTCCTCTACCGGCTCTACTCTTTTTATTGAGCCTCTGGCAGTTGTCAATCTCAACAACGAGTATAAGGAGCTTCTCCTCAAAGAGCAAGAAGAAATCGAAATCATTCTGTCCAATTTAAGCAATCTGGTCGCAGAGCACGTCCGTGCACTGCAAACAAACCAATCCGTCTTAACAGAGCTTGATTTTATTTTTGCCAAGGCTTCTTTTGCTGTGACCTACAACGGTGTTTCTCCCAGCTTTAACGAGGATGGGCGCATCCATATTCGAAAAGGACGCCATCCGCTGCTGGATTCCAAAAAAGTGGTACCGATTGATGTCCATCTGGGCGATTCGTTTCATCTTTTAATTGTTACCGGTCCAAACACAGGTGGAAAAACGGTTTCCTTAAAAACAGTGGGACTTTTGACCCTGATGGGGCAGGCCGGTCTTCCCATACCTGCCTCGGAACGCTCCGAGCTTGGAATTTTTGAGGAGGTCTTTGCCGATATCGGAGATGAACAAAGCATTGAGCAATCCTTAAGTACCTTTTCCTCCCATATGACAAACATCATTCGCATTTTAGAACAGGTAAACAATCGTTCTCTGGTACTGTTTGATGAGTTATGTGCAGGAACAGATCCAACCGAAGGCGCCGCTCTTGCCATTTCAATTCTCTCCAAGCTTCATTTATACGGCGCACGAACGATGGCCACCACCCATTACAGCGAGCTGAAGGTATATGCCCTCTCCACTCCGGGGGTGGAAAACGCCTGCTGTGAATTTGATGTGGAATCTCTAAGTCCTACGTACCGATTGTTAATTGGAATCCCCGGAAAGAGCAACGCTTTTGCGATCTCCGAAAAACTGGGCCTTCCCTCTGATTTCATTGAGGATGCCAAGGAACGTCTTGATGAAAATGCCCGCGATTTTGAAGATTTACTTGCCGATTTGGAGAAGAATCGCATTACCGTTGAGAAAGAACGGCTTGAAATCAACCAATACAAAGAAGAAATCCATGCCCTCAAGCAAAAATTGGAGCAAAAGCAGGAGCGTCTTGATGTAAGCCGTGAAAAAATTCTGCGTGATGCCAATGAGCAGGCCTACCAGATTATAAAAGAGGCAAAAGATTTGGCGGATGAAACCATTCGCAACTTCAACAAATACGGAGCCGGTACGGCTCCTATGAGCCAGATGGAAAAGGAGCGAACAAAGCTGCGTGGAAAAATGGAGGATGCCCGAAAAAATCTTACCTTACAAAAGGGAAGCTCGGCAATGCCCCACAAGGTTCCTAAAAACCTTCGTATCGGAGACAGCGTAAAAGTAATCAGCATGAATTTAAAGGGCACCGTCCATTCCCTTCCCAATGCGAAAGGAGAGCTGTCTGTACAAATGGGCATTCTAAATTCGATTGTCAATATCAACGATTTGATTTTGCTGGAGGACGCTCCTACTTTATCCGGAAAAAAATTTGCAAATACAGGAGCCGGTAAGATTAAAATGAATAAATCTGCCACAGTCTCTGCAGAAATCAATCTGATTGGCAAAACCATAGACGAGGCCATTCCTCTTTTGGATAAATACCTTGACGATGCCTATTTGGCACATCTTCCTTCTGTGCGCATTGTTCACGGAAAGGGAACCGGCGCATTACGGAATGCTGTACAGGCGCATTTAAAACGTCTGAAATATGTAAAATCATATCATCTCGGTGAATTTGGCGAAGGGGACGCGGGAGTTACCATTGCCGAGTTCAAATAAATACGAAAAAACAGAACAGGAGGCGATACAATATGGCAACAAAACAGAAAATTTTAATCGTAGATGATGACAATAACATTGCAGAATTGATTTCCCTCTATCTGACAAAGGAGTGCTTTGATACCAAGATTGTCAATGACGGTGAGGAAGCCTTGACCGCCTTTGCGCAATACAACCCAAACTTAATCCTTTTGGATTTGATGCTGCCTGGAATTGACGGCTATCAAGTCTGCCGTGAAATCCGCGCCAAGGAAAACATTCCCATTATTATGCTTTCTGCCAAGGGAGAGATTTTTGACAAGGTGCTTGGACT
>JAQXLR010000109.1 GCA_029012225.1 Clostridiales bacterium | reverse complement strand
ATGAGACGGATACCACAATCGCAGATTATGTTGCGGATTTAAGAGCTCCCACACCATCGGCAGCTGCAGAACTTGCGGTATTCGACTATCGAATGACAAAAGGAATGCTTATGGGGTATCGGGACAGCATAGAACGCATGCTAAGTCAGAAGCTTCGCACAGCAAGACTTCAGGTTGAGAATTATCAGGCTAAGCTGCGGCTTTTTGATCCGGCGATTCGTCTGCGTGAGCAGCGAAAGTATGTGGCGGACTTGCAGGAACGGTTGGAAGGTACCATGCAACAGTGTATCAGAGAAAAGAGACATACCTTAGCATTGCTATCGGAACGGATGGAAGGAGTATCGCCGCTTAAAAAGCTTAGTCAGGGTTTTTCCTATGTCGCAGATGCGAAAGGAAGGGCAGTCACAGATGCAGGAAGAGTTCAGGTGGAGGATATCCTTGACATTCATCTGCTGAAAGGAAGATTAAAGGCAAGGGTTACGGAGGTTAGATGTGAGTAAGAAGGAAGAACAGACAACTCCTGCTCTAGAGGAGATGTTTACACAGATAGAAGAAATTATTCAAAAAATGGAGAATGGAGAGACATCCTTAGAGGAGTCCTTTTCTTTCTATCAGAAAGGCGTAGAGACGTTAAAAGCCTGCAATCTCCTTTTGGATGAGGTAGAGAAAAAGATGCAGATATTAAATGCGGACGGTACAGTAACGGAAATGTAGAAAGGCATGGAAATCCATATGGAGATAAAACAGGAAATTGAGAGAAGGGCGGCCGAGATAGAGAACCTCATTGCTTCTTATCTTCCGAGAGAGGAAGGTTGGCAAAAGACGATTATGGAGGCAATGAATTACAGTGTGATGGCAGGCGGCAAGCGGCTTCGTCCGATGCTGATGCAGGAAACCTATCGCCTATTCGGAGGAAACCGAAAGATGATAGAGCCGTTTATGGCTGCAATTGAGATGATTCATACCTATTCTCTGGTACATGATGATCTTCCGGCAATGGACAATGATGAATATCGTCGCGGAAAGAAAACCACACACGCCGTTTACGGAGAGGCAATGGGGATTCTCGCCGGAGATGCACTGCTCAACTATGCCTATGAGACTGCGATAAAAGCCTTTGACAGAGGGCAGGAGCAGGATGCGTTATCCCAAACAGATTATGAAAGAATGGTTGCTGCACTCCAGATTTTGGCGAGAAATGCGGGAATCTATGGGATGGTAGGCGGGCAGACCGTTGACATCGAATCAGAGAACTGTCCCGGTATGACAAAAGAAAAGCTTGACTTTATCTATCATATGAAGACAGGGGCGCTGATAGAGGGAGCGATGCTGATTGGAGCGGTTCTGGCAGGTGCGACAAAAGAGGAGCAGAGGATTGTCTCAAAAACGGCGCAGCAAGTCGGGCTGGCATTTCAGATTCAGGATGACATTTTGGATGTGACAGGGACACAGGAAGTGCTTGGAAAGCCAGTTGGGAGTGATGAGAAAAATCAAAAGGCAACTTATGTGACGTTTGCGGGGATAGATGAGGCGAGAAGACAGGTAGAACAGCTTTCTGCCGACGCGATTTGCAGCATGGAATCTCTGACAGGAAAAAATGTATTTTTGACGGAACTGTTGCGTTTTCTGATTTCAAGAGAGAAATAAAAGAAAGCAGAGGTGCTCTGTATGATCTTAGAAAAGATTCAAAAAGAAAATGACATCAAAAGCCTAGCGGAGGAAGAATTACCGATTCTGGCAGAGGAAATCCGCAGCTTTTTGATTGAAAAAATATCGGTTACCGGAGGGCATCTTGCATCGAATTTAGGGGTTGTGGAGCTTACGATGGCATTGCACCTTTCTATGGATTTTCCGAAGGATAAATTAATCTGGGATGTGGGGCATCAGTCGTATACGCACAAGCTATTAACGGGAAGAAGGGACGGCTTTGAGCAGCTGCGCAAATACGGCGGTATGAGCGGATTTCCAAAGCGTAAGGAAAGCAGCTGTGACAGCTTTGATACCGGACACAGCTCCACCTCCATTTCAGCCGGATTAGGGCTTGTTAAGGCAAGGGATTTACGGGGTGGTAACAATACTATTGTTTCT
>JAQXLR010000108.1 GCA_029012225.1 Clostridiales bacterium | reverse complement strand
ATGCAAACGAAATACGCTTTTATAAGATGCTTCAGTACCTGTTTTTTCAGCAGTGGAGAGATTTGAAGTCCTATGTCAATGAAAAGGGGATTCAGATTATCGGAGATGTACCGATTTATGTGGCAGGAGACAGTGCCGATGTGTGGGCAAATCCCAAGCAGTTTTATCTGGATAAGGAGCAAAATCCCATCGCTGTGGCAGGTTGTCCGCCGGATGCGTTTTCAGAGGACGGGCAACTGTGGGGCAATCCCCTGTTTCGCTGGGATGTGATGAAGAAAGACGACTATGCATGGTGGACAAGGCGAATGGCAGCAATGGCGAGACTCTACGATGTGATCCGCATCGATCATTTTCGAGGCTTTGATTCTTATTATGCCATTCCGGCAGGAAGCAAGACTGCAAGAGAGGGGACTTGGAAAAAAGGACCCGGGATTGCGTTGTTTGAAGCCTTGGAAAAAAAGCTTGGCAGGCTCAATATCATCGTAGAGGATCTTGGATTTTTGACGCCTTCCGTGCGAAAGCTGGTGGCAGCTTCCGGTTTTCCCGGCATGAAGGTGCTCCAATTCGCCTTCGATTCCAGAGAGGGAAGCGATTATCTGCCGCATACGTATCCGACACACTGCGTTGTATACACAGGCACGCACGACAATGACACACTGCTTGGCTGGGCAAAGACAGCCCCCAAAGGCAGCGTGAAATTTGCAAAGGAATACTTAAACCTGACGAAAAAGGAGGGCTACAACTGGGGGATGCTGCGCGGTGCGTGGTCCTCGGTCGGAGCACTTGCCATTGCGCCGATGCAGGATATTATCGGACTTGGCTCAGAGGCAAGAATGAACACACCATCGACCTTAGGCGGCAACTGGGAATGGAGAATCCGAAAAGGACAGCAAAAGAAAAAGCTGGCAAAGCGTCTGTATGCATACACAAAAATGTACGGAAGACTTGTAAAGGACGAAAAGGAAACAGAAGATGCTTTATTTTATTGTGAATGAAAAATCAAGAAGCGGAAAGGGTGCTGCTATTTGGAGGGAGGTCAAGGAAGCGCTGGAGGAAAAGCAGATTCCCTACGCATACCACGTTACGGAGTATGCGGGGCATGCACGTAAGCTGTCAGAGGATATTTGTACGGCAAACAGTGAGAATCTGTGCCTTATTGTTTTGGGAGGGGACGGAACTGCCAATGAGGTCATCAATGGAATGAAAAATTTTGACAGGGTGCGCTTTGGAACTATCCCGACGGGCTCCGGAAATGACCTTGCGAGAGGGCTTGGCATCACAGGAACGCCAAAAGAGCAGCTTGAGCGGATTCTGTGCTGTATGCAGGCAGGAGAGGAAGCGGCATGGCGTATGGATTTGGGGCAGGTAAGCTGGGGCACAGGCGAAGAAACACGACTCTTTGCAATCAGTGCAGGAGTCGGACTGGATGCCATCGTCTGCAAGAAGGCTTTAAAATCAAGGCTTAAGGATTTTTTGAATAAGCTGCACCTTGGAAAGCTGACCTATCTGCTTTTAACCGTGCAGTCGCTTTTTTCGATGAAGACGGTGGATGCAGGGATAAAATTTGATGGGAAGGGGCAGAGGAATCGGAAAAACGCAATCTGCTTTGCGATTATGAATTTTAAGGCAGAGGGCGGTGGTGTTCCCATGGCTCCAAAGGCGAATGCCTGTGACGGAAAGCTGTCTGTCTGCAGTATTTTTGGGATTCCCAAGTGGCTGACCTTTCTTTGCCTGCCGTTTCTTGTGGCTGCAAAGCACACATGGATTCCCGGCTTTGAAGTGACGGATGGCAGTGCGTGCGAGCTGTATCTGAAAAAGCCTATGGTACTCCATGCAGACGGAGAATACTGTGCAGACGTAACGAGAGTGCAGTTTGTGTGTCTTCCCCGGTGTCTTAGAGTGCTCAAATAAGCAGGAATAATTAAAAAATCTCTTTCATACATATTAGTAAGTATGGAAGGGGTTTTTTTATGGACATAGGCACAAAAAAAGAATTTGATTTATACAAAGATTTGCAGAATCGTACCGGCGGCGAATTTTACCTTGGAGTAGTAGGCCCGGTAAGAACCGGAAAGTCTACATTTATTAAACGATTTATGGATTTGATGGTGCTCCCCTTTATGGAGGATGCACACAGCAGAGAGAGAACGGTGGATGAATTGCCTCAGTCTGCGCAGGGGAAGACAATCATGACAACAGAGCCCAAATTTATTCCGAAGGATGCGGCAGAGATTATAATAGAGGATAGCACCAAGCTGCGTGTACGGCTGATTGACTGTGTGGGCTTTATGATAGAGGGGGCTGCCGGGCATATGGAGGATGGGCAAAAGAGGATGGTAAAAACACCTTGGTTTGACTACGAAATTCCGTTTGTGGAGGCAGCATCCATCGGGACGGAAAAGGTAATCAAGGATCATGCCACCATTGGCATCGTGATTACCACAGATGGCTCAATCGGAGAATTTTCCAGAGAAGATTACATAGATGCAGAGGAAAAGACACTTCAGGAATTGGATGCAATCGGAAAGCCCTATGTCATTGTGCTCAACTCGCAAAAGCCCTATGTGGAGGAGACAGAGCGTCTGGCAAGGCAGATGCGGGAAAAATATGGGACGTCCGTCATTCCGGTCAACTGCGAGCAGCTTAGAAAAGAGGATGTATACCGAATCTTTGAGCAGATGCTCTATGAATTTCCGGTCGCCAGAGTAGAATTTTTCATTCCAAAGTGGGCGGAAATGCTTCCGATGGAGCATCCGATGAAAGCAGAGGTCATTCGCACCGCTTCTGACATCTTGGACGGGATGCGAAAAATGGGAGATATTTATGGGCAGCAGTTTGCCACGGAGCAATATGTTTCGAGGATAAAGCTGGAGGAGCTTGCGCTCTCCACCGGCTGTATAAAAATACGCATGGAGATTGCAGAAAAATATTATTATGAAAATATGAGCGAGCTTGCCGGAATCCCGATTCAGGGCGAGTACGAATTGATTTCCATGATTAAGGAGATGGCACAGCGAAAAGAAGCGTATGAAAAGGCTGCCGACGCCTTTGAGTCGGTCAAGGTCAAGGGATATGGTGTGGTAGGCCCCGGACTGTCTGACATACGTATGGAGGAGCCGGTGCTGATTAAGCATGGCAATAAATACGGAGTAAAAATGAGGGCGGTATCTCCCTCTATTCATATGATTAAGGCAAATATTGAGACAGAGATTGCGCCGATTGTCGGAAGTGAGGAGCAGGCAAACGACTTGATTGCATATATTAAGGAAGGACAGCAGAGTGAAGAGGGGGCATGGGAGACAAATATCTTCGGAAAGTCCATCGGCGAGCTGATGGAGGACGGAATCCGCAGTAAGATTGCAATGATGGATGATGAGTGTCAGATGAAGCTGCAGGATACAATGCAAAAAATTGTAAATGACAGCAGCGGAGGAATGGTCTGCATCATTATTTAGGCTGCGAGAGGGCATCTGCTTTTAAGGGGATGCTCTTTCTTTTTCTTTCCCGAGAAGGAAACCTTTTGTTGAGAAAAGAGCAGATGTTTAGTATACTATGAATAAAAGCAAAGAAAGAGGAGGCGTGTAATGAATCCTGTATATGAAAAACTGATCAAATGCTATGAGAGCTGTCGGACAAGCATTCATTTTACACCGAAGGTCGCACTGGTTTTGGGCTCCGGTCTGGGTGATTATGGGAATGATATTCAGGTGGAGGCAACACTTGACTATCATGATATAGAGGGATTTCCGGTTTCGACCGTACCGGGACATAAGGGGAGATTTATTTTTGGCTATGTAAAGGATGTGCCGGTTGTATGCATGCAGGGGCGTGTCCATTATTACGAGGGATACGATATGTCGGATGTAGTTCTTCCGGTGCGTCTTATGAAAAAGATGGGAGCGGAGATTCTATTTTTGACAAATGCGGCGGGAGGAATCCAGCTGGGTATGCAGGCCGGCGATTTTATGCTGATTCAAGATCAAATTGCCTCGTTTGTGCCGTCCCCGCTGCGTGGAGAAAATATAGATGAGCTTGGAGTTCGTTTTCCGGATATGAGCCGGATTTATGATGAGAGACTGCAGCAAATCGTAAAGAGAGCTGCGGCAAAGCTTGAAATTGATTTGAAGGCAGGAACCTATCTGCAGCTTTCCGGCCCGCAGTATGAGACGCCAAGGGAGGTTGCGATGTGCCGCCTGCTTGGGGCAGATGCAGTTGGAATGAGCACTGCCTGTGAGGCGATTGCGGCAAGACATATGGGGATGCGCGTGGTAGGAATCTCCTGCATCTCAAACCTTGCAAGCGGGATTAGTCCGACTCCGCTCTCGCACAAGGAGGTTCAGGAGGCGGCAGATTTGGTTGCACCAAAGTTTAAGGCACTTGTGACAGAGGCAATTTCCTGTTTTTAAATCAATCAGAAAGGTACGGTTATTTGGATGAACATTCGTTTTTATAATGTAAAGATACTAAAGTCCGAGGAGAACCATAAGTTCTCTATTCTGGATGGAGAGCTTTGGATCAAAGGAAACACGATTTGTTATCTTGGAGACGGAACAGATGTCTCCGATGTATGCAAAGAGGGAGAGGTCTTAGTTTGGGACAGAGAGATTGACGGAGGTGGAAACCTCTTGATGCCGGGCTTTAAAAATGCACACACGCATACGGCAATGACATTTCTTCGCTCCTATGCGGATGATTTGCCGCTCTGGGATTGGCTGAGTACACAGGTATTTCCGAGAGAAGGACAGCTTGTGGAGGAGGATGTGTACTGGCTGAATGTTCTTGGAATCATGGAATATTTAACAAGCGGAATCACTGCAAACTTCGATATGTACTTTTTCCCTCCGATGAACGCAAAAGCCTCTGCGGATACAGGCTTTCGCACGGTGCAGACAAGCGGTCTGAACAATTATGGCGGAACGGTAGAGCAGATGGAGGAAAATTATTGGCTTGTAAATGAGATGAGCGAGTTGACCTCCTTTCTTGTCGGCTTTCATGCAGAATACACAACCTCCAAGGAGCGAATGGAGGGTGTGGCACGCTTGGCACAAAAATTAAAGTCGCCTGTCTGGCTGCACAATTCTGAGACAAAATCGGAGGTGGCAGAGTGCAAAGAGCGGTGGGGAATGACACCGACGCAGCTTACCGACAGTCTGGGCATGTATGCATATGGCGGCGGAGGCTATCACTGTGTATGGCTGGAGGAGCCGGATTTTGCGATTTTTAAAAAGCGCGGCTTGACTGCGGTGACAAATCCTGCCTCCAATCTAAAGCTTGCCTCCGGCATTTGTCCGACGAAGCGCTTTGTGGAGGAG
>JAQXLR010000107.1 GCA_029012225.1 Clostridiales bacterium | reverse complement strand
CCGTGATTGAGGAGGCAGATGGGTTAAAGGAGCTTCTTGTAAAAAAGGGGGAGGATATTACAGTGGAATATGAGATTGCAAAATCTCTCCAAGCACCCATTTCAAAGGGGGACTGCATCGGAAAGATTACCTACCTGCTTGGAAATGAGACATTAAAAGAATGTACGGTAAAGGCGAAGAATGAAATTGAAAAAATTGACTATGCGTGGTGCGTCAAACAGGTTCTTCAATTGTTGTGTCTATAAATTGACAAAAAATTAACAATACACTTGAATTATTGCCTGAAACCTTATATAATTTAATGCATATGAATGTATTGATTTTTAAAATGATATAGATGGAGGGCACAGGAATGAGGAGTAGCAATGAGAGTATGGCAAGGAAGCGCATTGCCGGCTTGCTGGATGAAAACAGCTTTGTGGAAATCGGCGCCCTTGTGACGGCAAGAGCCACAGATTTTAACCTTACCGGTACGGATACCCCTTCGGATGGCGTGATTACCGGTCACGGTCTCATCGACGGAAATTTAGTCTTTGTCTACAGTCAGAATGTCTCCGTGTTAAACGGAACCATCGGGGAGATGCATGCAAAAAAGATTGCGGCCGCCTATGATATGGCAATGAAGATGGGTGCGCCAATCATCGGTTTTTTGGATTGTGCAGGCATACGCTTGCAGGAGTCTGTGGATGCACTTGAGGGCTTAGGTCTCATCTATGCAAAGCAGATCGCAGCATCCGGGATAATTCCGCAGATTACGGCTATCTTTGGGACTTGCGGAGGTGGACTTGCAGTTGTTCCGGCCTTATGCGATTTTACGTTTATGGAATCGGAAAAGGGAAGAATGTTTTTAAATTCTCCGAATGCAATAGACGGAAATCACATCGATAAATGTGACACCGCATCTGCGCATTTTCAGGCGAGGGAGAATGGCTGTGTTGATATGGTAGGCTCGGAAGCTCAAATTATGGCAGAGATTCGTCAGTTGATACAAATCCTTCCCCTAAATAACGAGGGCGATGTCTATACTGCCGCATGTGAGGATGATTTAAACCGCCTGTGTGACGACATGGATACAAGGAAAGGGGATCCGAGATTTCTTTTCCGTGAACTTTCAGACGGACATTTCTTTTTTGAGACAAAGACAGGATACGCCAAGGATATGGTAACCGGATTTGTCAAATTAAATGGGATGACCGTAGGAGCAGTGGCAAACTGCATGGAGACTTACGATGGAGAAGGAAGACAACAGGAGCAATTTAAGGGTGTGCTGACTGCAAGGGGCTGCAATAAAGCATCCGATTTCGTGCGGTTTTGTGATGCGTTTGGCATTCCGATTTTGTCTCTTACCAATATAAAAGGTTATTCTGCAACTTCCTGCTCTGAGAAAAATCTGGCAAGAGCACTTGCTCGTATGATCTCCGCCTTTGCATCTGCGACTGTTCCGAAAGTAAATCTGATTACGGGAGAGGCGTATGGAAGTGCATGTTTGGCTATGAATTCCAAATCTGTCGGCGCAGATTTTGTTTATGCATGGCCGGATGCAAGGATTGGGATGATGGAGTCACAGCTTGCTGCAAAAATTATGTATGCAGATGCTCCCACAGAGGTTCTTTCGCAGAAGGCAAAAGAATACGAGGAGCTGCAGTCCGGTGTGCTGGCGGCTGCCAGGAGGGGATATGTGGATGTGATTGTTCCTCCGGCTGAGACAAGGAAATATCTCATAGATGCATTTGAGCTGCTGTACACAAAGTGTGTGGGGGTACCGGCGAAGAAGCATGGAACAAGATAGAAAGGCGAAAAAGTGATGAAGAAAAAGACAGCCTTCCTCTTTTCAGCCTTGAAAAGGGGAGTCGATGAAAAGGAAAAGAAGGACAGAGCAGATGGCGTGGCGGTACAAGAAGAAAGGGAGGAAGAACTTTCGGATTCTCTTGAACTGGTTGCCGTGATTTCTGCAGCGATTGCCGCAAGCACAGGCAGACCTACAGAGAGTTTTGTGGTTCGTTCGATTCGCAGGCGCAGTTGCCGAAAGCATTAGAAGGTCATTGAGGAGGAGGATACAATGAAAAACTACACAATTACTGTAAACGGAAAGGTCTATGATGTCACAGTGGAGGAGAAGGGCTCAGCGGGTGCGCAGGAAGCAGCAGCAAATCATGCTGCGGCAAATCATACTGCGGCAAATCATACTGCGACAAAGACGGCAGCGGCGTCACAGCCCTTGGCGCAGCAGACACCTCA
>JAQXLR010000106.1 GCA_029012225.1 Clostridiales bacterium | reverse complement strand
AGAGGAGATTGTGACAGATACCATTTCCATCGGGGACTATGTGCTGACGGGAGGAGAGCTTCCGGCAATGGTGCTGGTAGATGCCGTTGCGCGTATGGTACCGGGAGTGCTTTCCAATGAAGCCTCGGGAGAGAGAGAATCCTTTGAGGGAAATCTGCTGGAATATCCCCAGTACAGCCGTCCCGAGGTGTGGAACGGAAAGCGCGTGCCGGAGGTACTGCTTTCGGGAGACAAAAAAAGGATTGATGCATGGAGGCTAAATGAGGCAGTCAAAAGAACAAAAGAGCGCAGACCGGATTTATATGAGCGATATGCAAGGCTGCAGGATTGCAGTCATCGTTTAAAAAAGCAAAAGCTGCTTCATATCGGCATGACAGAGCTGATTGCAAGAGGTCAGGCTAAGCTTATTTATGAGAATGGTGACAATATCTGTCTAAAGGATAAGGAAAGCGGGATTTACTTTCTTACGGCAGTGCAAAAAGAACAGGGCATTCGAATATTGGAGCTGCTTGCAGAAAAAGAGGAGGTTTCTTGTCTGGCACTGCATCAAGAGTGTTTGCTGGAGCCTGCAAAAGACAGGCTGCAGTTCAAAGAGCTTTTGGCTTGCTATCAAGCCGTTTACACAAGAAAAGAAAAGCTTCCCGCCACAAAATACTATTCCACAGGAGATGCGTGCAAGGAGGATAAAGAGAGTCCGGGGCTGAAGCTTCCGCAGATTTGCAGGCTTAGCCCAGAGTATTTTAAAGTAATCAGGCAGGTTTATCGCACCGTCGATGATGCCGATTATATCAGGGATTGTCTGGCAGAGGGACGGCTGTATGGCGCATTCTTTGAGGATGTGCTGATGGGGTTTATCGGCATGCACAAGGAGGGGTGCATCGGAATGCTTGAGGTACTGCCCCAATATAGAAGGAGAGGCATCGCGAGAGCTTTGGAAGTCTACATGATAAATCTCTGTCTCGCAATGGGATACACTCCTTACGGGCAGATTGAACTGGGAAATGATGCATCCCAAAAACTGGCAGCTTCCCTTGGCCTTGTCTTTTCCAAGACGCCGGTTTGGTTTTTGGAAAAATAGATACTTTACATTTGAAAAAAGGTATGGTAGAATACAACAGTTGTGAGAAGTGAGATGGTCCTCTGTTACGAATCCGCGTATTAAGAACATCCGTAAGATTAGGAGGTCACAAATGAACGCAAGTGAAATTATTAAGAGCATTGAGGCAGAGCAGCTAAAGGCTGACGTACCGCAGTTTCGCGTAGGAGATACCGTGAAGGTTTACGGTAAGATCAAAGAGGGAAACCGCGAGAGAATCCAGATTTTTGAGGGAACTGTCATTAAGAGACAGGGAGGAAGCAACCGTGAGACCTTTACGGTAAGAAAGCTTTCCAACAGCGTAGGTGTAGAAAAGACATGGCCGTTACATTCTCCGAACGTCGAGAAGGTAGAAGTCGTTCGCAAGGGTAAGGTAAGACGTGCGAAGCTGTTCTACTTAAGAGATCGCGTTGGCAAGAGAGCAAAGGTAAAAGAACTGGTGAGATAGTTTGGGGAAAAGGAGTGTGCAGAAATGTACATTCCTTTTTGAAATGGAGAAAATATGAGTAAATTACAAGAGAAACGAAGCAAGCAACAGAAGGAAAAAATAGCTGCAGCCATACTGATGGGGATTTCCGCCATATGTATTCTTTATCTCGGTTATCGCATTTTAAGCTTACGTCAAGCAGAAAAACAATACGAAGATTTGAGGCAGACCGAGAGCACAGAGGCAGTCTCCTTGGAAGAGGAGACGGAGCAGGGCGTATACACGGAAGCGATTCATGACTTTGATGCGCTGCGTAAGGAGAATGAGGATATCTATGCGTGGATTACTGTGCCGAATACGCAGGTGGATTATCCCGTTTTGCAGAGTGACACAGACAACTACTATCTGGATCATAATCTTGACCATTCCACCGGATATCCCGGCTGTGTCTATACCAATCTGTGCAATGTCAAGGATTTTTCGGACTACATCACTCTGCTGTATGGGCACAACATGAAAAACGGTACGATGTTTGGCAGTCTGCACAAGTTTGAGGAGGAAGCATTTTTTGAGGAGAATCAGCAGATTGTCGTGTATGGAGAGGAAAGCCGTCTGACCTATCAGATTTATGCTGCCACAGAGTTCTCCGATGTATATATTCCGGCTTATTATGATATTTATACAGAGGGAGGAAGGGATAAATTCCTTGACGATGTGCGTCTTTATGCTGAGAGCAGCAAGGGGTCTTATGTTCGTGATGACATAGAGCTTTCAGAAGACGAAAAGATTATTGTATTATCTACATGTGTGGATAATGACGATGAAAAGCGCTATCTGCTGGTGGGAGTCTTGTCTGAGGAGGCATTGTATCGATAGAAGGAAAGGTGCATGGCATTGGGGAGACGAAAGAGCGGACTTAATTTTAATAAGAAGCGAAAGAAAGTCAATATTGCTGTGATAAAAGAGGTGCTCACATGGACAAGCGAGATTTTGCTCGCTGTCCTAGTGGCATTTGTCTTCGTTTATTTTTTGGGGCTTAGAACCAGTGTGGTGGGACAGTCTATGGCAGGCACCCTAAAAGGAGGAAATGAGATTCTTGTCAATCGCTTTGTCTATAAGGTGACAAATCCAAAGCCAAATGACATCATTGTTTTTCTTCCAAACGGCAACGAAAAAGCACACTATTATGTGAAGCGTGTGGTCGCAGTGCCGGGAGATAGGGTGCAGATTGAGAGTGGAATCCTTTATGTCAATGGGAAGCCCTTTGCGGAGGAGACAGATGTTGCGCCTATGGAGGATCCCGGCATGGCAGCAGAGGAGATTCTGTTGGGAGACAATGAATTTTTTGTGTTGGGGGACAATCGAAACAACAGTGAGGACAGCCGCTATGCCAATATCGGAACGATCAAAAAAGAGTATATCATAGGGAAGGCATGGTTGCGTGTTGTCCCGTGGAGTGATTTTGGTTTTTTATAAGATTGTAAGCGTAACAGGTGGAGGAGAAAATGCAGTTTCAGTGGTATCCGGGACATATGACAAAGGCAAAGCGTCAGATGCAGGAGGATATAAAATTAATTGATATCATAATTGAGCTTGTGGATGCACGTATTCCGCTTGCCAGCCGCAACCCTGACATTGATGAGCTTGGGAAAAATAAGCTCCGCCTTATTTTGATGAATAAATCCGACCTCTCGGACGAGAGAAAAAACCAAGAGTGGACGGATTATTTTCGAACAAAGGGATATTTTGTTGTATGTCTGGATGCCAGAAGCAAAGCAGGGATGAAGCCGGTAACGGCAGCGATTGTGGAGGCCTGCCGCGAAAAGATAGAAAGAGACAAAAAGCGTGGCATCAAAAACCGTCCGGTTCGTGCGATGGTGGTAGGCATTCCAAATGTGGGAAAATCGACCTTTATCAATTCCTATGCGGGACGTGCATGTGCAAAGACAGGAAATAAGCCCGGTGTCACGAAGGGAAAGCAGTGGATACGCCTGAATAAAGAGGTAGAGCTTTTGGATACGCCCGGAATTTTATGGCCGAAGTTTGAGGATCAAAGGGTTGGACTGTACTTAGCACTCATCGGCTCAATCAAGGATGCGCTTCTAAATACCGATGAGCTGTCACTGGAGCTTATTGAGCTTTTAAAGAGAAGCTATCCCGGCGTGCTGGCAAAACGGTATGGAAGCGAGGAGCAGGCATTTTGCGAGGAGGCGGCTGCGGCAGATGTGCTAAGGCAGATTGCAGAAAACCGCAAGTGCATCTCAAAGGGGAATGAGCTGGATTACAGCAAGGCCGCGGCACTTCTCATCGAGGAGTTTCGCAGCGGGAAGCTGGGGAGAATTACACTGGAGCTGCCCAAGAGAGCGGAGCAGTAGGAGAGAAAAGATGCAGGAAAAGAAAATCAAAGAAGTGCGAGAGGAGCTTATGGCAGCAGAAGATTCTATGCTGCCTTTTTTCATCCGTGCATATGAAAATGACATGCGCAGCGGAGTGCAAAAGCTGATAGAGCAGGCAAGGAAACGTATGCAGAAGCTTTTGGAGGAGCAGGAGCGGACGAACCGGCTTTGGGCATACGAAAGAGAGTATGGAAGCTATCCGAATATCTGTGGGATTGACGAGGTGGGCAGAGGACCTCTCGCAGGCCCTGTTGTTGCAGGTGCCGTTATCTTGCCAAAGGACTGTGACATTCTTTATATCAACGATTCGAAAAAGCTGACCGCAGCAAAGCGAGAGGAGCTTTATGCGGTGATTATGCAAAAGGCCGTAGCGGTCGGAATCGGTATGGCAAGTCCGAAGCGGATTGATGAGATTAATATTTTGCAGGCAACCTATGAGGCAATGCGAGAGGCTATAAGCAAATTGCCGATAAAGCCCGATATATTATTAAATGATGCGGTAACCATTCCGGAAGTAGATATTCGTCAGATTCCGATTATCAAGGGAGATGAAAAGAGCATTTCAATCGGAGCGGCGAGTATTGTGGCGAAGGTAACAAGAGATCGGCTGATGGTAGAATATGATGCAAAGCTACCGGAATACGGATTTGCCTCCAATAAAGGGTATGGATCGAAAGCGCATATAGAAGCGTTGAAAAAGTATGGACCTTCCCCGATTCACCGCACATGTTTTCTGGAAAACATTTTAGGAGAATAAAAATGCAAATATCGGATATGATGGGAAAATACAGCCGAAACGTGACAAATGGAACGGAGGAGCTAAAAACTGCACGGGGAACGGAAAAGCTGGTATCCACGGTGCGGGATTTGTCCGTCGGGAGCGTGTTTGAAGGAACCGTAAATCAGGCAAAGAACGGAAAGGTACTGCTTGCACTGGGAAACGGCCAGACGATTACGGCAAGACTGGATGGAAAGGTGGACATCACACCGGGTGCCTCCATGTTTTTTCAGGTAAAAGCAAACGATGGAGCGACGGTGTCGATTCGCCCCTATTCGGGGGCGGGAAGCATGGGAAATCCCACTCTTTTTAATGCGCTGACGGCAGCACAGATTCCGGTAACGGAGCGCAACCTTAGGATGGTGGATGCCATGATGAAGGAGCAGCTTCCGATTGGCAGACAAAGCATTCTTGACATGGTAAAAATCTTAAATAACAACCTCGGGGTCAATGTGGATACGGCCGTGCGTATGATAAAGCTGGGGCTGCCGGTTACCCCGGAGCTTGCAGCGCAGTTTGAGCAATACCAGACAAACAGCTATCAGGTTTTATCTAAAATGGATGCTGTGGCAGGAGAGTTGGCAGCCGTTTTGGGAGAGGAGGGTCTTGCGGCGGAGGATGCATTTTCTCTATACAGTAAGGTCATAGACCTTATGCTGGGGGAGTCCGGAAGTCTGCAGGCAGAGCAGCCCGGACAGATCCCGGTGCAGGGAGAGGAGCTGTTGCCCCAACATGCCTTGGCACAGGCAGACGGGCAGCTGTTGGATGTACAGGCAGGCGGCCAGCCGTTGGATGCGCAGGCAAATGTACAGTCTCCGGTCGGACAGTCTCTGATTGTTCAGACAAACGGAGAGACATCCGCACAGATGCAGGCTGCAGCAATGGAGGGAGGGGAGCAGGAACTTCTTTTGACAGAGCAGGCTGTGGCAGCGCAGCAAAAGCAAAGCACCCAAGGAAGTCCGCAAGGGCAGGCTTATACGCCGGATATGGGGGCAGCTTTGGGAGAGCTGCTGAGTAAGGAGCAAATGGAAAACTTGGCAAAGTCCCTGCAGGGAATCCCTTCCTTAACAGGAAATCCTGAAATTTTTGCGCAGGCAGAGACAGGAGAGCTGTTTGTAGATACAATGACAGGAGATAAGACCTTTGCGGAGAGCTTGGTGCAAGGCGGAGAAGGGCACGTGCAGATTCGCGGAGAGCTCACTGCCGGAGATTTTTTAAAAGCGCTGCAGGGGACGTTGTCAAAAAACAGTCAATATGGATTTGTGGGCGTGCAAAGACTCTTTTCCACCCCGGAGTTTCAGACGATTTTGCAGCATGCGGTTACACGGCAGTGGACGATAACGCCGGACGAGCTAAAGGCTGAGGGAAAAATAGTCTCTCTTTACGAGAGAGCAGAGCATCAAATCAGACAGATGGAGCAGGCAGTGAGAGCCTCGGGAAGCACACAGACAAACTTTTTGCAGGCAGCTGCGGATGTACGTGGAGCCATCGAATTTATGAATCAGATGAATCAGATTTACTCCTATATCCAAATGCCGCTCAAACTATCAGGACAGAGTGCAAACGGAGAGCTCCATGTGTATACAAATAAAAAGCGTCTGCAGGATTCAGACGGAGAACTGACCGCATTTCTTCATCTTGATTTGGAGCAGCTTGGCTCGACCGACGTTTCCGTGAGGCTGAAAGACCGTCATGTGACAACGAGCTTCTATCTTTCAGATGAGGCATCGTTTGATTTGATTGAGCGACATATGCCGATTCTGGAGAAGCGCCTAAAGAGTAAGGGATATCACTGTACGACAACGATTTCAAAGGACAAGGGGGAAGCCAACTCTGCCAAGAATCTGCTTCCAAAGCAGCAGCTGTCGGCAGGCATGCTGCATCGCTACTCCTTTGACATCAGAACCTGACAGAAGTTTCAAAACACACGGGAAGAAGACGATGAAAAAGATGGATACGGGAAAGAAGGAAAAGCAAAAAACTGCCGTTGCGGTGGCCTATGAGCCGGGGGATGTCGCGCCTAAGATTCTTGCTGCCGGAAAAGGCGAGCTGGCAGAGCGGATTATTGAGAAGGCAAAGGAAAACGATGTTCCGTTTTATCAGGACAATAAGCTGGCGGAAACGCTTTCAAGGCTGCAAATCGGGGATACGATACCGCCGGAGCTGTATGAGGTCGTTGCGGAGATTCTGGTCTTTGTGGATGATATGGACAAGATGAAGGCACGCCTAAAGAAGTCAGGACTAATCTAGGTTTATGTGGAGGAAAGAATTTGAATAAACGTGCAATCGGTACGACATACGAAAGGCAGGTCGGAGCATATTTACAAAATCAGGGATATCGCATTTTGGAATATAATTTTCGATGCAAAAGCGGGGAAATCGATATTGTTGCACGAGACGGAAGCTGCCTTGTTTTTGTGGAGGTAAAATACAGAAAAAACAAAGACAAGGGAATGCCGCTTGAGGCAGTCAATCGAAAAAAGCAGCAGACAATCAGTAATGTAGCCGCCTGCTATTGCCTGATGCACGGTTACTGCCAAGAGACTCCCTGCCGCTTTGATGTGGCAGCGGTGCTTGGAGAAGAGCTTACGCTCATAAAAAATGCATTTGAATATTGCGGAGGCTTTTCTCTATAGCCATGGCATCCTTTCTATATTTATCGGGAATTTAAAAAAATATTAATCAATTTATAGGATTATCTTTATTGTCTAAAAAAACCTTCCATGTTACACTTGCTGTATTATCAGAAGGAGTACAGTTAGTACAGCGGAAGGAGATTCATTTGATTCAGTTAAATTACAGAGATTCCAAACCAATATATGAGCAAATCAAGGACGGATTGCGAAGGCTCATCATATCCAAATCCTTGAGAGAAAATGATAAACTGCCGTCCGTTCGGGAACTGGCATCCAAGCTGGCAATCAATCCAAATACCATCCAGCGGGCTTATCGTGATATGGAAAACGAGGGCTATATATACACGATTGCGGGAAAAGGGACGTTTGTCGCAGAGCGGGAGGGAAAATATGATACACGACAGGACGAACTGCTGTCAGAGTTTGACGAGATTGTGGCAGAGTTGCTTTTTCTGGCTGTGGACAAGGCGGAATTAGCAGAGAGAATGAATCATCTGGCAAAAGGAGAAGAGAAGATTTGATACAGGTAAGACATTTGGAAAAATCCTTTGACGGTTTTTGGGCATTGCGTGGAGTGGATATGCATGTGAAAAAGGGTGCAATCTATGGTCTTGTAGGACCAAACGGCGCAGGAAAATCCACTTTAATCCGACATATTACAGGCGCTTACATACCAGATGCGGGGGAAGTGCTCATTGA
>JAQXLR010000105.1 GCA_029012225.1 Clostridiales bacterium | reverse complement strand
ACGGACAGATTAGCGCAGCACAGATTAATAATCAAACCATGGTGGCTTTGGGCGGACAAATTCCGGGAGGACTTTATCTTGTCACGTTGGTCTTTTTTGGCATGGCAATTTTGGGACAGATTTTTTTGAAAATGACAAAGCCCGGTACCTATCTGTATGCAATCGGTGCGAATCGCAAAAGTGCGGAATATTCCGGCATCAGCTTTATGAAAACGAAGCTGACTGCCTTCCTGATTTCCGGAGTGTGCGCCTTTGTTGCAGCGATGTTTACCATTGGGAGATATCATTCCAATGAGGTTGCAACCGGGCAGACGTTTGCGCTGCAGGCCATATCGGCAACGGTCATCGGAGGTGCGGCCTTTACCGGCGGAAGGGGAGATATGTTTGGTACGGTCATCGGAGTGCTCTTTATGCAGGTACTCAGAAACGGTATGCGTAAATATGGGTTTACGACGCAGACACAGGCTGTGGTAGCCGGCGTGATTATCGTGCTGATGCTGATTTTTGACGCATATTACAATGAGTTTATGCAAAAACGCAATAAAAGAGCCGCGGCAGCTGCACGGGAGAAGAAGGCGGTGAATGCAAATGGATAGAGATATTTTATTGGAGATGAAAAATATTGAAAAAATATTTGCCCATGTTCATGCCTTGGATTGTGTAAATTTCCAGGTGCGAAAGGGAGAGGTACATGCGCTTCTTGGCGAAAATGGTGCCGGAAAATCGACTTTGATTAAGATTTTAACGGGAGTATACCCTAAGGATGGCGGCCGGATTTTGATGGAAGGAAAAGAGGTAAAGCTTGCTTCCAGAGAAGATGCGGCAGCACTGGGAATTTCCGTGATTTTTCAGGAGCTTTCACTGGTACCGACGCTTTCTGTTTATCAAAATATCATGTTGGGAAAAGAGCTTTCTTGCTTTGGATTTATAAAGGCAAAGCAGGAGAAGAAAAAGATTGCCGACTTGATTTCGTACTATGGATTTTCGCTGGGGGTAAATGAGATTGTGGAAAATCTGTCTGTAGCGCAGATGCAGATGGTGGAAATTTTAAAGGCGCTTGCCTGTGATGCCAAGCTGATTATCATGGATGAACCGACGGCATCGTTATCCAGTCATGAATCAAAGCTATTGTTTAAAATTATAAATCAGCTGCGGGAACGGGGCGTGAGCATCGTCTATATTTCCCATCGTCTGGAGGAGGTTTTTCATCTCTCTGACCGTATTACCATTTTAAGAGACGGGAAAAATGAGGGCGTTGTCGAGAAAGATCAGATTGTTCCGGCTGAAATTATCAGAATGATGATTGGAAAGTCAGTCAGTGAAGCAACTGCGTCAAGAGTACTTCAAAAATCAGAGGAAAAAACCATTCTTTCCGTACAGCATTTATCCTGTCTTGGAGCTTACGAGGATGTCAGCTTTGAAGTAAAGCGTGGAGAAGTTCTGGTGTTGACAGGCTTGGTGGGCTCAGGACGAACGGAGATCATTCGGGCAATTTATGGAGCAGATGCCTATGATAGCGGCAAGATAGAGCTGGAGGGGAAAGCCTATCAGCCGCAGATAAAAAAGGCGGTTGCAGCAGGCTTTGGGCTGATTCCGGAGGATCGGCGTACACAGGGATTCTCGCCGCTTTTATCTGTAAGCAAAAATGTAGCCTTGACAAATTATGATAAGCTTTCCCAAAAAGGCTTTGTCAACAAAGCGGACGAGGACAGACTTGGCCATCATGTGGCGGAATTGGTCGATTTACGTCCGCCAAATCCGAATGTTTTCGTTGGAAATCTTTCCGGGGGGAATCAGCAAAAAGTGGTGCTTGGGAAGTGGTTGACACGCAATCTGAAGGTCATGTTGATTGATGAGCCTACCGTTGGAATAGACATAGGAGCGAAAAATGAAATCTATGAGCTGATTGAAGGGCTTTCCCAAAATGGCGTTGCCGTGCTTATGGTATCCTCCGATATTGCGGAGGTGTTGCGAGTGGCGCACCGCATCCTAGTGATGCGCGAGGGAAAAATCGCAAAGGAGTTTGACGCCGGCATTGTAACCCAGGAGGATATTCTGATGGCTTCGTCAGGATTTGAAGCAGAAGGGGAGGAGGAATAGGATGAAGAAAATATGTTCCAACAGTCGGCTCGTCGTTCTGATTTTGATGTGTATTGTTCTGACTGCCGCGACAGGTGGAAAGTTTTTTACCTACAGTAATTTTGTCAGCATCATGTATTCCATTTCCCTCACAGGAATTATGATTTGCGGTGCTGCTTTTCCGGTTTTGCTGGGAGGGATAGACCGTACGGTATCCGGAAATGCGGCAGTCTGCGGAGCAATGGCAGCAACGGTGGCCTTGCATTTTAATCAAACCAATATGGGAGCAGTACTTGCACTTTTGTGTGGTGTGGCCTGTGGAATGCTCAGCGGATTTTTTCACGGGATTGTCCTGTCAAGGTTCGCGATTCCGGCCTTTCTTTTAACACTGGCAACAAATGAGGTGTTGTATGGAATTGTACAGTTTATTACGGGAAATCAGCTGATTAACGTATTAAATTGTGAGCTGATGAATCAAATTGGACAGGCTCGATTTTGGGGTATACCAATTCCGGTTTACATTCTCCTAATCTGCTTTGTCGTTTGTTATGTGATCTTAAATCATACGGTCTACGGAAGACAGATTTACGCAGTCGGCGGCAATCGGGAGGCAGCCGAGCTGTCCGGTATTCCGACAAGGCGCGTAATTATCCTTGCTTATACCATTTCCGGCTTTATGGGAGCGCTTTCCGGCTTTGTGCTTTCGTGTATGAATCGTCAGGCGTCTGCAGCACAGGCACAGGGGTATGAGAATGATGTGCTTGCGGCTATCGTTGTCGGCGGGATATCGCTGCGTGGCGGTGCAGGTACCCTTCAGGGGGCGATGCTGGGGGCAATTTTAATCGGTGTTTTGACGAATGGCTTGCGCCTTTTGGGGATTGATTCGATTTATCATAATCTGATTAAGGGAGTGATTATTCTTGCTGCAATTGCATGGGATATGTTATCGGCAGCAAGGAAATCAGGAATGGCGAAAATTGCGCTTGAAAAATAGCTTGCATTTTGTCCGATCTATGCTATACTTGATAAAACATCAAAAATAAAATGATTCGCAGAGTAGATTTGTGCGCGTTAAGTGTCGGCTGAACAGGGAGTTGTCAGCGGAACGAAAAGATTTTTCTTGCGGTGCACAAGTCGCATCCCGCTGCATCAGAAGGTAAAGATATTATCTCCGATTGTAGTAGAGGTCTGCAAAGGAGGTAATTTTTTATGAAAAAATTTGTTACAATGTTTACCGATTCATCCAAGGAACTTGGCAGTGTCCGAACACTTACTGTCTGCGCTATGCTGGGCGCAGTAGCCATTGTGCTGGGGATGCTCTCGATTGAGATTGGCTCCTCAATCCGCATCACCTTTTCTTCCATTCCAAATGGAATTGTGGCTCTGATGTTTGGGCCGGTCGTGGGAGGTATTTTTTCGGGAGCGCTGGATATTCTAAAATTTATCAGCAAGCCGACAGGTGCATTTTTTCCGCCTATGACGCTGGTAACCGTGCTTGCAGGAGTATTGTACGGATGTATGCTCTACAAAAAGCCGTTGACTCTATGGCGCGTTTTTTTTGCAAAATTTACGGTAATGCTGATTTGCAATGTAATTGGCAATACATTCTGCTTATCCGCGCTGTATGGAGAAGCCTTTCTTGTGCTGCTTCCGGCACGCGCCTTAAAAAATCTGATTATGTGGCCGATTGACTCGATTCTTTTTTATATGGTGGCAAAGGCTTTAGAGGGAATCGGCCTTGGAATAACAAAGCGGGGGATGGCCAAGAGACCGGAAAACAATTAGAAGTGGATAGGGAAACGCAAAAAGCTGTCGTTTTACGGCAGCTTTTTGTTGTGACAGCCTTTCAAGAAAAATAGAATTTTAAATAATTTTTAAGAATAAAGGACTATATATTGTTGTGTAAAGATGCTAGAATACCGATAGATAAGTGTGTTTTGAAACAGAGGAGGGCGTATGAGCAATAAAAAAACAGCAATTTTAATCGGTGTGGCGATATCAATTGCAATACTCGGAGGAGCAGGCTTTTACTTTCGAAATGAAGTAAAGGATTTGCTTTCGTTTGGCCAGAGTGGGAGATCCGAGGATAAGGTGTATGTAGAAAAGCTATCAAAGGTCATGAATCAGTATAGCGGTATGTCCAGCCGGTATAACGGAGTAGTGGAGACGCAGGATACATATGAGGTTAGTGTCGACAACTCCAGAACGATTGCAGAGATTAAGGTTGAGGTGGGCGACCAGGTAGAAGAAGGTCAGACGCTTGCCATTTATGATACCAGCGATATCGATTTGCAGATTCGACAGGCAAATCTTCAAATAGAGAGCATTAACAATGACATTGAAGGCACGAACAAGCAGATAGAAATGCTGGCGTTACAGAGAGATCAGCAGAAGACGGATGCGGATAAGTTTACATATACGGCGCAGATTCAGAACCTGGAAAATTCCATTGAGCAGAAAAAATTTGACTTACGAAGCAAGCAGCTTGAGATTGACAAATACAAAGATCAGCTCAAGAATGCCGATGTAGTCAGCAAGGCAGCGGGAATTGTCAAGGAGATTAACCCAAAGGGGATGGATGCCAATGGAAATTCGGCTCCCTTTATGAGGATTTTGCAGGCGGGGGATTACCGTGTGAAGGGGAGCATTGACGAGCAGAACGTCTGGATGCTTTCCGAAGGACAGGCCGTCATTATCCGCTCAAGGGTCGATGCGACAAAAACATGGACAGGGACAATCGCAAAGATTGATACGGAGAATCCGGCATCGGGCAGCGGCAACAGCTATAGCTATGGAGGAATGTATGACGGAGGCTCGGAGCGGGCATCCAAGTATCCGTTTTATATTGAGCTTGCATCAAGAGAGGATTTGATTCTGGGGCAGCATGTTTACATTGAGATGGATGAGGGACAGGAGCAGAAGAAGGATGGCTTGTGGCTGTATGCCTCTTATATTGTGCAGGATGACGGAAAGCCTTATGTATGGGCAGCAAATCAGAGAGAGCGCTTGGAGAAGAGATACGTGGAGCTTGGAGCATATGATGAAAATATGGATCAGTACGAGATACGTTCCGGACTGACAGGAGAGGATTTTGTTGCATGGCCGATGCTGGGTCTCTACGAAGGGGTTAAGACCGTTACCAATGCGGAGGAGGTGGATTACTCTGCACCGCTTTATAACCAAGAGTCTACCGAATATATGGATGACGAAGTAATGCCGATGGAGGACATGGAAGGTGTTTTCGGAACAGAGGCAGGGTATGACATCGAAATGATGCAAAGAAGCGATATGGAGGAAGCGCAAAGCGTCGAAGGGGAAGAAATGGAATCGGAGGTGGGCGAATGATTTTAAACCTTCAGAATATCTATAAGGACTATCAGCAGGATAAGTTGATTGTTCCTGTTTTAAAGGACATTTGCCTGACGGTAAAGGAGGGGGAGTATGTTGCGATTATGGGCCCTTCCGGTTCCGGGAAGACAACGCTGATGAATATTGTGGGATGCCTGGATCGACCGACCAGCGGAAGCTATGAGCTGGCAGGAGAAAATGTATTGGGGTTAAAAGATAAGGAGCTTTCCGATCTTCGCTTAAGGAGCATTGGCTTCGTGTTTCAGAGCTTTCATCTGATGCCAAGGCAGAGTGCAGCAGAAAACGTGGCACTGCCGTTAAGCTATGCCGGAATCCGAAAGAAAGAGAGACGGGAACGAGCCGTAAAAGCCTTAGAGCGTGTCGGACTGGGAGACCGGGTTGATTTTAAGCCCACCCAGCTTTCCGGAGGACAAAAGCAGCGTGTGGCCATCGCCAGAGCGATGGTCAACAGCCCAAAGATTCTTCTGGCGGATGAGCCTACTGGGGCACTGGATTCTAAGTCGGGAGAGCAGATTATGGATTTGTTTCACAGGTTAAACGAAGAAGGTGTAACCATTGTGATGATTACACATGATCCTAATATTGCGGCAAATGCCAAGCGCATTGTTCGCATTATTGACGGTGTCATTTATGAGGGAAGAGAGGAGGCAACGATATGAAGAAAAAAAAGGTAATTGGGATTATCGTTGCAGTTGCAGTAGTCGGCGGCAGTGCAGTCGGCGGCGCTTATGCCTATAAGTCCTACCAGGCAAAGAAGCTTGTTGCGCAGGTGCAGCCTGTATCTGACCTAATCTGGGGATACTGGGGAGACTCGGCAACAAGCTATGGTATGGTAACAAATGACTCCTCCCAGGAGATTTACCTTGAAAGCTCTAAGTCGGTAAAGGAGGTCTATGTGGAGGAGGGGGACGAAGTGGCAGTCGGAGACCCTCTGATGGAGTACGACACGGCTGAGCTTCAGATTGACATTGAGAGAAAGAAGCTTGAGATTAAAAATCTGGAAAACGACATTGCGGTTGCGCAGCACGAGCTTGAGAAGATGAAAAATTCTAAGCCGGTTGATAAGACGCCGCCAAGCATAGATACGAATAAGATGCAGGAGCTTGAGAAGCAGGATGCAGAGAGGAATCAGATTTCTGCTTTGGATAAGGTAGATAACCGCATTTACAACTATATTACCGAGGGGGCACTCCCCTATGGGGCGGTTACGGATGCAGAGGGGAAGATTGTTTCTCCGCTTGGGACAAAAGAGGATCCATACATTTACTATTGCAATGCGAATGCATTTGTATATGGCAGCTTTTATAATTCCGTGCGTTTTACAGAGGGCAAAAACGATGGAAAATATGTGATTTTCCGTATCTGTAAAAAGGATGCAGAAGGGAAAATGGTTACTGTGAAAAAGCCGTCGGCGACCGGAGAGATGGTGGAGGAGCCGGTCGTAGATACCACAATTGCAAATCATGAGGTAATCTTTGATGGAGGCGGTATTCCGGCATCTTATGAGGCAGGTACCGCATGGCATATTTTCACGGGAAAGGAATATGTTCCGCCCACATCACTGGCAGACAAGTATATGGAAGAATTTATGGAGCATGCCACAGACTGGCGAGAGCCGGAGGGCTACACGGTAGAGGAGCTTTTAAAGCTGATTCCTGAGAAGGAGAGCAGAATCAAGGAGCTGGACATTCAGAGGAGACAGCAGGAGCTTCAGCTTGAAAAAATGCAAAAATCTGTTTCAGACGGCATCGTATACGCTGAGGTTTCCGGTGTGGTAAAAAAGGTGGGAGATCCGCAGGGCTATCAGAGCAGCAGTGAGCCGTTTCTGGTTCTGACGGGAGACGAGGGGTTGTATGTCAGAGGGACAATCAGTGAACTGCTTTTGAACGATATCGCAGTCGGTTCCGTAATCACTGCAAATTCATGGGAGAGCGGAATGACCTTTGATGCAACAATCACTGAAATCTCCGATTATCCAATCGGGGGCAATCAGTGGGGAGAGGGCAATCCGAATGTTTCCTATTATGCCTATACGGCATATATTGAGGACAGCTCTGCACTTCGGAACGGAGAATATGTTGACCTGTCAATCTCAACAAATCAGTCAGAAAAAGAAGGACTTTTTATCGAGAAGGCATATGTACGTCAGGAGGACGGCAAAGCTTACGTTATGATTGCAGACGAAAAGGATAAGCTAAAAAAGCAATATGTAGTAACGGGGCGAACCATATACGGAAACGCGATAGAGATCAAATCGGGCTTGTCCAAGCAAGACAGGATTGCATTTCCATACGGGAAAAATGCGGTGGAAGGTGCATCCGTGGAAGAGTCTCTTAATATCAATTACTAGGAGGTCGTGTGATGTTAGAAAATATAAGATTATCCTTTCAGGGCATCTGGTCGCATAAAATGCGATCCTTCCTAACTATGCTTGGAATTATCATTGGGATTGCAGCGATCATTGCAATCGTATCAACAATAAAAGGAACGAACGAGCAGATTAAGCAGAATCTGGTAGGCTCGGGAGAGAATACGATGGAAGTCGCACTGTATCAGGGAGAATGGCAATATGAAATGTCCTACAATGAAATACCTGACGGCATAGGTCTGGTAACCGATACGGTGTTGGAGGAGCTGTCTGAAATTAAGACAGTGATTGGTGTTTCGCGCTATACAAGCAGGCAGGATTACAATGGTGTGTATTATCTGAATACCGCCTTGTCCGGAGGCTATGTAAAGGGCGTGGATCAAAACTACTTTGATACCTGCAATTATATTATGAAGGCAGGAAGAAGCTTTACGGAGGATGATTTTGCCACATACAAAAAAGTGGCAGTGCTTGATGAGGATTCGGCAGAGGCTCTGTTTCAGGGAGAAGAGGCCGTCGGAAGCACAATAGAGATTTCGCAGGAGCCGTACGTGGTAATCGGAATTGTCACAAAGGCAAAGGAGTTTACCCCTGTCATCAACAGCATCGAAGACTATTATACCTATGCGCAAAGCAGTGCCGGCTCCGTCTACATTCCAAGCACGACATGGCCGATTGTCTATCAGTACGACGAGCCGCAAAATGTCGTAATTCGTGTAGCAAGCGCGGATGATATGACGAGCGCCGGAAAGGCTGCTGCTGATATTTTAAACAGCTA
>JAQXLR010000104.1 GCA_029012225.1 Clostridiales bacterium | reverse complement strand
ACAGACGGCTTACCGGTATATCAACGCCCGGCGTCGCAACCTCAAGGCTGTCCACAATCTCCTCCGCCAACTTCTTTGGAGCCTTTCGATCTGCAAAGAAATTCTTTCCTTCCTTATAGCTTCGAATCATCATATTATCTGTCAGATTCATAGACCCAACCAACCCCATGCCAAGCCTGTCCTCCGGAACAAAGGACAGCGTAATTCCAAGCGCTTTGATCTCGTCTGCCTTCATCGTCGAAATCTTCTTTGTCGCGCCGTCCGCCGGAAAATAAAAAATCTCTCCACTCTCAATCGGCTGCAAACCTGCCACAGACTCAAGCAGCTCCTTTTGTCCGCTGCCTGAAATCCCTGCCACTCCCAAAATCTCTCCGCTGTAAGCCACAAACGAGGCTTCCTTTAACACGGTAAGCCCCTCCTTATTTCTGCAGGTAATTCCTCTCATCTCAATACGCGGCTCCATTCCCACCGGCTTTGTCCGATTGATATCAAGCCTTATCTTTTCGCCGACCATCATCTCTGTTAAAGATTCCACGGTTGCATGCGCTGTCTCTACCGTGTCAATGTATGCTCCCTTTCGAAGAACTGTCACACGATCCGAAAGCGCAAGCACCTCATTTAATTTGTGTGTGATGATAAGGATGGACTTGCCTGCTTCTCTCATGTTGCGCAGGATTGCAAACAGCTTTTCGATTTCCTGCGGAGTCAATACGGCCGTCGGCTCATCCAAAATCAAAATATCTGCACCTCGATACAGCACCTTTACAATCTCTACCGTCTGCTTTTGCGAAACAGACATATCATAAACCTTTTGCGAAGGGTTTAACTCAAAGCCATATCTTTCCGTCAGCTCACGAATTTCTTGCCCAATCTTCTTTAAATTCAGCTTTTCCTTGCCCGGAAGTCCCAAAATAATGTTTTCTGCAGCCGTCAAAACGGGAATCAGCTTAAAATGCTGATGAATCATTCCGATTCCAAGAGCAAACGAATCCTTTGGCGAGCGAATCGTGACTTCTTTGCCATTTACATAAATCTGTCCCTCATCCGGAAAATAAATGCCGGAGAGCATATTCATCAGCGTTGTCTTTCCGCTCCCGTTCTCCCCCAAGATGGATAGAATCTCTCCCTTTCGCACGGTCAGATTTACATTATTGTTTGCAACAACCTCTCCAAAGCGTTTTGTTACATGTTTTAGCTCAATCGCATTTTCCTGCTCCACAACTCATCCTCCTCTAACGTAAATGTGCGGAACTCCCATATCGGGCAGTTCCGCTCATCTGTTTCGACCTTATTACTTCTCTGTAATTCCGTCAATTCTCACTTCAAAAGCAGGTGCAGAAAGCTTCTCAGATTCATGGAAATATCCGTCCGATACATAATCTGCAAACTTTGCGTAATCGCCACCCTCTGCAATCTTCTCCTCTAAGGAAGCACCTTCTACCGTAAAGGTTGCAGTATCAAATACATGAAGTGTTCCGTCCTTGATTGCTGCCGTTACTTCCTCTACCTTTTCGGCAGTTCCTTCTGCAATCACGGTCTCATTCAGGGGTGTAATGGCAACTGCACCCTCTGCAAAGCCCTTGCACCAGTCGGTATCAATTTCCGTTCCCTCCAATACCGCTTTTACCGCATAAGTGTAATAGATTCCCCAATTATTTGTCGGAGACGTCAGTGCCGTATTCGGCGCTACGGATGTCATATCAATGTTGTATCCGACACAAGGAACGCCCTTTGTCTCACAGCTGCTTGGTGCTCCTGTTGTATCAGCATGCTGACTGATTAGCACGCAGCCGTCTGCAATCAGCTGACTGGCAACCTCTGCCTCTCCTGCCATATCAGACCAGCTATTTGTATACTGTACATCCATTGTCACGGAAGGACACACGCTTTTTGCACCCAAGAAAAATGCAGTGTAACCGGAAACAACCTCTGCATAAGGATAAGCACCGACATAACCCATTTTTGCCTGCTCCTCTGTAATGGTTCCGTCTGCAATCATCTCATTTAGCTTCATGCCCGCAACAACACCGGATATGTAGCGTGCTTCATAGATAGAATCGAAGTAGTTATGCATATTCGGAAGCCCGGAGGCAGCTGCCTGAAAGCCTGTTCCATGACAGAACTGAATCTCCGGATATTCTGCCGCCGCCTGCATCATGTAAGTCTCATATCCAAAGCTTGTACCAAAAATAATGTTACAGCCATTGTCTGCCAAATCAACTGCTGCGTCGTAGCAGGACTCATCCTCCTTAATCAAGGTCTTCTCAATCACCTGATCCTCAGACAGCCCCAGCTCCTGCATCATAGCATCGATTCCTGCCATATGAGAAGCCGTATATCCCTCATTCTCATCTCCAATATAGATGACACCAACCTTGATGCCGGATGCATCCAAGCCTGCAGCATTCGAATCTGCTACCATGCCTTCCGTTGCCTCTACCGCACCGCCGTTTCCTGCAGACGTACCTGTATCTTTGGTTCCGCATCCCGCAAATACGGAGACTACAAGTCCCATTGTAAGTAACATGCTCAACGCTTTTTTCATTTTGACTCCCTCCTGTATGCCACACAATCTTTCCTATGAAATAAAATACAAGAATCAATTTAGCACGGTATAATATTGGCGTCAATACAAATTTGATTCATTTCCGGCAAAAAACAATATTTTTTGACTTCCTTCCGGCTTCTATAAGTCCTGCTAATCTTACTGTTATCTCTAACTTATGACATGATGCGCCTTCCTATCGAAAAATATGGAGAATCCCCTCATCATTTAAGTTTTTTAAAAGCGCAACACAAAGAGGCAGTCCAAACAGTCCGACGATTCCAAACATCTTCAGTCCAACCAGCATACAGGGCAGCATCACAAACGGCGGCAGTCCCATCTGATGTCCCACGAGCCTTGGCTCGGCAATGTTACGCACAACTGTAACCATGAGATATAGAATCAGAACTCCGACTCCGATTTTGACATTTCCCGTTGCAAACGCCAAGATACACCACGGCAGCAAAACGGTTCCTGTTCCAAGGACAGGGAGGATATCCAGCACCGCAATCAGAATTGCAATCACAGACGCCCGCTTAATTCCAAGCACCGCAAGCCCAAGCCACAGCTCCAAAAAGGTCAAAAGAAAGATGAGGCAATAAGAAAGAATACATTTTCGCAAGGTGCCCGTCACATACATCCTCCCTCCCTCCATCAGCGCGCGGTACTTTGGCGGAACCTGCTGCCACAGAAAACGACGAATGGACGGAAACTCGAGCTCCGTGAACACAGTCGCAATCACTGCAATCAGCATCTGCATAAAAAAACCGGGAATTCCGGCTGCTGTCTTAGAGACTCCCATAATTGCCGTCTCGGATAATTTTGAAAACACCTCCCCTGCTTTTTTCAACGCTCTCTCCGACTCATTTTCCCCAAGCACCGCCTGTGTCTCGGGCGAAAAGGCATTTAAGATTTTCTCCACGCGATTCACAAGATGCCCCAAAATAGGAAAAACTTCCTCCGAAAAAAAAGCAGAGGCATCATTTAGTAAATCGTAGGCAAGGCCAATGAGGCGATTTCCCAGAAAAAAGAGAAGGCAGCCTGCCAGCACATAAAAAAGCAAAACAATAAAAACGGAGACAATGCTCCGCTTCATATGCAATCTTTTTGCAATCCAATCAATGGGAAAGGATAACATCCACGCAACAAAAAAGGCCGCGACAAAGGGCAGAAGTACCGAGCCTGCCGCCTTAAAAACTGCCCAAACCAGCGCAGTGCACACAGCAAAAAATGCAATGTTGACCAGCAACTCCCTCTGCCGCTTTAAACGCTCCTCTCGTTCCATTTCACTCCCCCTCGCACGTCTTTTCTACTAATAACTATATCCAAATCGGGGAATATCATGCAAAATGTTTCAAAACAGCCTTGAAGGCAGCCTTAGGCTGCCTTCGGGACTTTTATAATTTCAGAATGGAAATGCAATTCGGCTTATCTACCTTAACAGGCGAACCGATGGCAAGAGAATAATTTTGCTCAAAGTTTATTTTGTAGGAATAGATGTCGTTGGAGTTATTGTTCAAGGTCAGGTAATGCTCTCCGTCCGGATAGATGGCAAGCATCTTCGGATAATCACTGCATACTCGTGTCGCAAACTGCTCGGTAAGCATTCCCGTCTTTTGATCAATTGCAAAGCAGACTACGACATTCATGCCGGAATGGCTGCAAAACAGGTGCTTTCCATCCGGTGACAGCTCCATTCCGGAGGCAGCGCACACATCTCCCTCCTTGATCTCCACTGTGCCAATGGTCTGTATCTTTTCAAAAACAGGCTCACCTTCCTTTGTCCCATAACGATACACCTCGACCGCATTGTGCAGCTCATATAAGACATACGCATATTGTCCATCCTTTGAAAAGCGTATCAGTCTTGGCGCAGATTCCAGAGGACACCGGATAATGTCAACAAGCTTGAGCTTTCCGTTCACATAATCCACCTGATAGACTTTGATTTGATCCAGCCCATTATCCACAGCACAGAGAAATTTTTGATCCGGCGTCAGCTTCACACAGTCCACGTGAGGGAAAAAGCTCTGATTTAAAATACTTCTTCCAAGACCCTTATGGAAAATCCCGTCTGCAATCTCTCCTATGCTGCCGTCTTCCTCTAAGCGCATCATACTGACACGCCCGTCGTGGTGCCCACCTACAAACAGATAGCGATTTTCATCATCCACCTCTACATAACAGCCGCGCATGCCGCCAATCCACTGCTTATTCATTGGCTCCAAATCTCCGTCCGGAAGAATATGGAATGCCTCCACCCCCTCATCCGCAATGGAATACAGATACTTCTTATTCTTGGAAACGGCTAATGCCGAAGGATTGTTGATCGGAATGACCTTTCGTTCCTTTAATCCTATGTTTTTGGTATCTACATCATAAATATGGATTCCCACACTGTTCTCGTGTGTATAGGTTCCCACATATGCGACATACTTTTCCTCCTTCATCCTAACACCCCTCCTTATGACTTTTACGCCTTTTCTTTTCTCCTTAATATATCATACTGCGCAAGCGGCTCCCCCAAGTCAAGATAAAGTACCTGCTTCGGATGTGGCGCCGACTCCATTTCCTGTCCCTTCTCATCCAAAATACGCCTTACGGTCACCGGTATATTTTCTCCCCCCGGCTTCATAACCTCAATCTTTTCTCCTACGGAAAACTTGTTCCTTTGCTCAATGCGGTAAAGCCCCTGTGCATTTTGTTCTCCTACGATGCCAAGATACGTGTATTCCGTAAGATACGTATTGTTATCATAAATCTGCGCTTCCTCGGTTGTCTTACCAAAGAAAAATCCGGTTGTAAACTGACGGTAGGTGCAATTCGAAATCTGCTCCAAATACCAAGGCATATTTTTTTCATATAAAGAAGGATCCGCCATATAGTCATCAATCGCCTTGCGGTAGGTTCGCGCCACCGTCGCCACATAGAGTGCCGTTTTCATCCTTCCCTCTATCTTAAAGCTGTCAATCCCCGCTTCCATCAGCTTTGGAATATGCTCTATCATGCACAAATCCTTAGAATTAAAAATATAGGTTCCTCTCTCATTTTCGTACACCGGCATATATTCCCCCGGCCTTGTCTCCTCGACAAGTGCGTATTTCCAGCGACAGGGATGCGTGCAGGAGCCCTGATTTGCATCTCGTCCCGTAAAATAATTGGAAAGAAGACACCGCCCCGAATAGGACATACACATTGCCCCATGCACAAAGGTCTCAATCTCCATCTCCTCCGGTATGTTTGCGCGCAACTCCTTAATCTCCTCCAAGGAGAGTTCTCTCGCAGTCACGACTCGCGTCGCTCCCTGCTCGTACCAAAAGCGGTAGGTGCCGTAATTCGTATTGTTTGCCTGTGTACTGATATGCCGGTCAATTCCGGGACAGACCTCCTTGGCAATCAGAAACACTCCCGGGTCTGATATAATCAATCCATCCGGCTTTTCCTCGCCTTCAAACTCGGCCAGCTCCTCAAAATAAACTCGAACGCCCTCTAAATCCTCATTGTGTGCAAGAATATTGGCCGTAATATATACTTTTACATTGTGGGCATGCGCAAAGCGGATTCCTTCTCTCATTTCTTCCATGGAAAAATTTTTTGCCTTTGCCCGAAGTCCAAATTCCTCCCCTCCGATATAAACAGCATCTGCTCCAAATGTTACCGCTATCTTAAGCACCTCAAGACTGCTCGCCGGTATTAATAACTCCGGTCTTTTCATACTGCTCTTTATCCTTTCTATCCCCACTGGGCTATTTTCTGGTACTGACGGTAATTCCGTCTCCAATCGGCAAAATTGCCGTTACCAGCTCCTCATTATGGGTCAGTCCATACAAATAATCACGCATCCGCTTGTGAATCGTCCGATTCCGTCTTGTGACAACAAAACGGGATTCCATAATATCTCCGTCCTGCAGCACGTTATCCGAGACGAGCACTCCTCCCTTTGCCAGAAGTCTTAGCACCTCCGGCATAAAATGGATATACTGCCCCTTTGCCGCATCCATAAAGATAAAATCAAACTGTCCCTCCAAAGTGCCCAAGACCTTGGCTGCGTCTCCATAAATCAGTGTAATCTGCTCTTGCTTACCCGCTCTGCGAAAATTCCTTTCGGCAAGCGGAATCCTCTTTTCATAATTTTCAATGGTGGTAATATGTCCGTTGGCAGGATTGTATTCTGCCATCAAAATGGCGGAAAACCCGATTGCCGTTCCAACCTCCAAAATACGGGACGGTCTTTTTAAGGAAAGGAGCAGCTTTAAAAAGGTCTGCATCTCCTTTCGAATAATCGGCACAAAGGCATCAAGCGCCTCCTTTTCGATTTCATCCAAAATTGGGGTATTTCCTGTATCCAGTGAATTGATATAGGTAACCAGCCTCTCATCTACAATCACGGTATCTCTCCTGCTTCCTCTTGCGACTCGGATGCCATCAGCGCCATCATCTCATGCGCTGTCATAGAGGTATTGAGTGTATAAATTCCCGGGCGAAGATCACCGGAATAGGCCGACAGCTTTAACTGTGCAAAAAAGAGAAGTCCGTCGTCCACAAGCCCCTCATCCGCAAGCATTGTGCTAATCTCGCGCTCAGACATCGTACCTGTCACCTGGACGACAACGTCTCTGCCCGGTGCAGCATCAACCGGCTGCTCGGTAAATACACGATATCCAAACTCATAGCAATAGGAGCCAATCCTTACCAACCCTACAATCACTAACAGCGCCACCAGTATGGAAGAACTGATGCTGACAAATTTAAAAACCACCTTATTCAAGTTCATAGCATTTCTCCATGCCGTACGCAAACGGCTCCTCTCTAGTCTTCAAATCCCAGCTCGAAATCCAAGCTCTCTATCAAGGTCCAGTTTACCTTCTGTACCAGTCTGCACAAGGAATTTTCCCATGCAAGAAATTCCGATGCAATCGGATTCTCGCAAAGCGCGCAGTATTCCCTCTCCATGCGGTCTGTCTCCTCATAGAGGTCAAGTACTCCATCGCCGCTTTGGAGGCGATAGCTTTCTTTCCGAAAGGCATTCACTCTGGCCTCAAGCTCCGGCAGCTGATGCAGTCGATTGCGCGTATCCTGATACCTCGTATACTCTTCGCTGGCTCTCACTGCTTTTACCAGCTCCTGCAAGGCCTTTTCTGTCTCGTTTATCATGCAACCAAAATCCTTCCTACACTTCCATGATAATCGGCATAATCATAGGGCGTCTTTTGGTTTCCTTCCAGACAAAATCTCCCAAGCAATCCTTGATTTCTGTCTTAATCTTACCCCAGTCTGTAATTCCCTTGCTCATACAGTAATCCATTTTTTCCACAAGAAGCTGCTTTGCCTCTTCCATCAGACTTTCTGCTCCCCTGACATAGACAAAGCCTCTGGATACAATATCAGGACCTGCCAAAACCTGATTGGAGCCACCCTCTAAGGTCAATACGATAATAATAATGCCATCCTCTGCCAGATGCTGTCTGTCGCGAAGTACAATATTTCCGACATCACCGACGCCAAGACCGTCTACCATGACATCTCCCACATGCACCTTACCTGTTATGCCCGCGCCATCCTCACTAAGCTCAAGCACATCTCCTGAGGAGATAATAAAAATATTTTCTTTGTCAATTCCGATTTCTTCCGCAATACGTGCCTGCGCAATCAAATGGCGATACTCTCCGTGAATCGGCACTGCGTACTTTGGCTTTACCAGAGAATAAATCAGCTTAATTTCCTCCTGACAGGCGTGTCCCGAGACATGCACATCCTGAAAAATCACATTTGCCCCCTTCATGGTAAGCTCATTGATAATTTTGGAAACGGCCTTTTCATTTCCCGGAATTGGAGTCGAGCTTAAGACAATTGTATCGTTTGGCTTAATGCTGACCTTTTTGTGAATCCCTGCTGCCATACGGGAAAGAGCTGCCATCTCCTCTCCCTGACTTCCCGTTGTCACGATAACCGTCTTCTCATCCGGATAGTGCTTTAGCTCATCAAGCTCAATCAAAGTGTGCGCCGGAATCTGCATATATCCAAGCTCAGATGCGATGCCCACAATATTGACCATGCTGCGGCCTTCTACCGCTACCTTACGCCCATACCTATACGCTGTGTTAATGACCTGCTGCACACGATCTACGTTTGACGCAAATGTTGCAATAATAATCCGCGTATTCTTGTGATCGGAAAAAATTTCTTCAAATGCCTTCCCAACGGACTTCTCAGACATGGTAAAGCCCTTTCGTGACGCATTTGTACTGTCACACATCAGAGCCAACACTCCCTTTTTCCCAAGCTCTCCAAAACGCTGTAAATCAATGGCATCCCCAAATACAGGAGTGTAATCTACCTTGAAATCTCCAGTGTGCACCACGATGCCTGCAGGCGAATGAATCGCCAGCGCCGCAGCGTCCTGAATGCTGTGATTGGTTCGGATAAATTCTACACGAAAGCAGCCCAAATTGATGTGCTGTCCGTATTTTACCACCTTGCGCTTTACCTTGGTAAGCATATTGTGCTCTCTTAATTTGTGCTCAATAATGCCGTTTGTCAGCTTTGTTGCGTAAATCGGCACATTGATTTCTCTTAGCACATAGGGAATCGCCCCAATGTGATCCTCGTGTCCATGCGTAATAAAAAACCCCTTTACCCTGTCGATATTTTCCTTTAGATACGTCACATCGGGAATTACCAAATCAATTCCATACATGTCATCCTGTGGAAATGCCAGTCCGCAATCCACGACAATAATACTGTCTTCGTACTCAAAGGCAGTGATGTTCATCCCAATTCGCTCTAAGCCTCCCAATGGGATGACCTTAAGCTTTGCAGTTGCTTGTTTTTTCAAAATATAACCTCCGTCTTTCTAAATATTGTCATTTTTTCGTTCTTATTTTGTAATTATTCAGTACCTTCATAATTAAGATTCGCAAACTGTTCCCTTATTTTTCATATTCTATTGCGGTATCTTCCATCAGCTCCGCAAATATTTTCCCAATCGCGGCAAGCTCCGTATCATCCTCTACCATCTCATATACGGCATCCTCCTGATCCGCCGCAATTTCCTTTAAAATATAAGCGGTACTGTCTCCTTCTTCCTCTTCTGCCACTAAAAGATAACGGACATCCGAGATTTGTGTCTCCTCCAGCACAAAAAATTCCACTTCCTCTGCCGTATTCGGAACCACAAACTTTATTTTTCCCATAAAAATCTCCATTCTAAGGTCCTGTGCTCTCTGTCGTGTGCACGTAAGCCACTCACTTGCTCCCATTTTGCTCTGCAAGCTGCAGGGAATCCAGATACCCCTGCAAGATCAATGCCGCAGCAATCTCATCGACGTATTTTTTACGCTCCTCCCTACGGACTCCCGCTTCTATCATCAGCTTATCTGCCGCTACCGTCGTAAGCCGCTCGTCCCAGAGCACCACCTCAAGTCCGCTACGCCTTGAAAGCATCCCGGCAAACTCCTTCGTTTTTTCGCAACGCTCTCCTTCTGTGTTATTCATATTCTTTGGATAACCCAGCACAATACGCTCCACCCGATATTCTTTTACAATGGCTTCAATACGCGCCAGTGTCCGGCGCAGCTTATCCTGTGACGGTCTTCTTATAATCTCCAGCCCCTGCGCTGTCAGCAAAAGTTCATCACTGACTGCCACACCGACCGTCTTTGAGCCAAAATCCAAGCCTAATATTCGCATTTTTTCCCTTTCGAATCTGTGTCCTTTGCGACTGTCGCAATCTGCACAAAAACACTGCTTATATCCAGCCCTTATTCCGAATATAAACCCGTAAAATCTCCTCTACCAATTCGTCACGCTCTACCTTCATAATCAGACTTCTTGCATTCTTATGGCTGGTAATGTAAGTGGGATCCCCAGACATAATGTATCCAACAATCTGATTGACCGGATTGTAGCCTTTTTCACTCAGTGCACGATATACGATCGCAATCACATCGCTTACCTTTAGCTCCGGCTCCTTTTCCACCTTAAAAAATTGTGTGTTATTTTTATTCTGCATATTGTCACGCCCTTATATCTGCTCAAAGCATTGCTGGTTTTATTTTAATATAGTTTGTCCTAAAATTCAACCAAAAGATAGACATCTTCCACCAATTGTCCCGCAATGCGTCCTTCCACAAACCGATTGGTAAGGTTTTCTTTCGTGCGCACTGCCACCTTAATATACTCTGCCGTATAGCCTACAAAATATCTTTCTCCCGCAATAAGCTGCTCCTCCTCCATCAATGCCAGGACGTCTTTCCCCAGATAATAATCTCGAAATTCCTTGGACATTTCCTTTTCAAGCGTAAGCAGCACGGCACTTCTTTGATTTTTTCTCTCCTCAGGAATCTGATTTGGCATTTCCGCAGCCTTTGTTCCCTCCCGCTTGGAAAATTTAAAAATATGCATCTCATAAAAACGAAGCTTCTTAAGATATGCCGTTGTCTCGGCAAATTCCTCCTCCGTCTCTCCGGGAAAGCCGACAATCACATCGGTTGTAATGGCAGGATGCGTAAAATACTTTCTTAACATGCGACAGCCTGCTTCATATTCTTCCGTGTTATAATGACGATTCATCCGTCTTAGCACGGTGTCACTGCCGCTTTGCAGGGAAAGATGAAAATGGGGACAGAGCTTTGGCAGCTCACACAAGCCCTTCACAAACTCCTCCGTTACAATGCGCGGCTCCAAGCTTCCGAGACGGATCCGCAAAATCCCCTCCACCTTATGCACCTGTCGAATGAGATTCAGCAAGGTCTCTCCACTCTCTGCTCCGTAAGAACTTAAGTGAATTCCCGTCAGCACAATCTCCTGATAGCCGTTTTTTGCAAGACGCTCTACTTCTGCCAGCACATCCTCAATTTTACGACTTCTGACTCTGCCTCTTGCAAACGGAATAATGCAATAGGTACAAAACTGATTACAGCCATCCTGAACCTTAATAAAAGCTCTGGTATGTCCTGCTGCCTTCTCCAGAAAGATTTCCTCATATTCCTGCTCCTTACGATTGATATCTTCCACGCTTTTTGTCTGCTTATGAGAGCTCTCGTATTCGGAAATCAACTTGATCAGCTCATGCTTTTTGTTATTTCCGATTACAATATCGATTCCCTCCTCCGAAAGTCCCAAGGCCTCCTTCGTCTGGATGTAGCAGCCTGCACCCACTATAATCGCAGACGGATTCCTTTTCTTTGCACGATGGAGCATCTGCCTTGATTTTCGATCCGCTATATTGGTTACGGAACAGGTATTGACGACATAGATATCGGCATAATCGCTAAAGGGTACAATCTCATAGCCTGCCGCCTCCAGCATTTGCTGCATTGCTTCTGTCTCATATGCATTTACTTTACATCCCAAATTGTGAAGGGCTGCTTTTTTCATTCTTTTTCTCCATTCCCAGCCTTCTTTTGCTGTTGACTTTTCTATCGAAAACGCTTACTATAAAGATATCTTGAAACAGTTCATCTTAAGGAGGTCTTTCATTATGAAAACAGTACAGATTTCGTTAAATTCCATCGACAAAGTAAAGTCCTTTGTCAACGCAATTACACAGTATGAATTTGACTTTGATTTAATCTCCGGAAGATACGTGATTGATGCAAAGTCCATCATGGGTATCTTCAGTCTGGATTTATCCAAGCCAATCGACCTTGCAATCCATGCAGAGAGCAATCTGGATGAGATTATGGAGACCTTAAAGCCATATCTAATCTAATCTTTCGGAGTTCCGTCAATCGGAACTCTTTTTATTTCATAAGAAAGACCTTATTCTGAAATATGCACCGTTTCCGTCGTCTCAATCGCTGCCTGCATCAATGCATCAATTTTCTCTTCCAGCTTTTTCTCATCCTTGCGAATCACATTTAAGTTTGGCTTTGTGACCGGATGCTTTGCAACAAAAATGGTGCAGCAGTCCTCATACGGCAAAATAGAGGTCTCATAAGCTCCAATTTTTTCGGAAAGCGCAACAATCTCCTGCTTGTCAAAGCCGATTAGCGGACGATAGACGGGCATGGTACACACTTCATTGGTTGCAGCAAGAGACTGCATCGTCTGGCTTGCAACCTGCCCGATGCTCTCTCCTGTAACCAGTCCAAGACACTTGTTTTCTCTCGCAAAATGCTCTGCCAGTCTCATCATATAACGACGCATGAGAATCGTCAGCTCCTCAAGCGGACACTGATCATAGATATAGAGTTGGATATCTGTAAAATTGACGATATGAAGGCGCATAGAGCCGGAAAATCGTGCAATGATTTTTGCCAAATCGATTACCTTTTGCTTTGCCCGCTCGGAGGTGTAGGGGGGTGCATGAAAATAAACTGCATCAATCTCTACTCCGCGCTTTGCAATCATATATCCCGCCACAGGGGAATCGATGCCTCCGGAAAGCAGCAGCATCGCCTTTCCGTTTGTCCCCACCGGCATTCCTCCCGGCCCTAAAATAATCTCCGAATAAAGATTAATCTGACTGCGAATTTCAACATGAATGCGGACATCGGGATTGTGTACGTCCACCTTAAGCTGCGGATAAGCCGCAAGAATCCGCTCCCCAAGCTGTGCATTAATTTCCATGGATTCCAACGGATAGTTTTTTCTTGCTCGCCGTGCCTCTACTTTAAAGGTAAAGTTCTTCTGTGGATACACCGCTGCGATATGACGAATGACCTCCTCGGCCAAAGCATCAAAGCCCCGATCCTCCAAAATGATGACCGGGCAGATGCCCACAATGCCAAAAATATGCCTCAAAGCCTCTACCGTCTCATCAAAATCAAATTCTCCTTCTGTCTCAACGTAAATTCTTCCCTTCTCCTTTCGGATATGGAAGATTCCGTCTACTTTTTTTAGCGCATCCTTCATCCGAAAAATGAGCGCATCCTCAAATAAATACCGATTTTTTCCCTTAATTGCGATTTCTGCATATTTGATTAAAAATGCCTGATACATCCTCGTTTCCTTTCCCTTCTCGTTCCCATGCACTCGCTCTCAATTCACCCGTGAAACATCTTCTGCCGCATGGATTTTCACACGAATCTCCATTCCGAAGCGTAAACGCTTCGGAATGCGATCCGAATGTCAGATTCGGCTCTGCGATCTATTTTCTGCTAAATTTACGCAGAAACGGGAGAAGCTGCTTTACTGTCGCAAGCGTATAGTCAATCTCCTCCTTGGTGGTATCTGCAGAAAAGCTAAAGCGAATCGTCGAAGTCAGCAATTCCTGCGGCAGCCCGATGCTCCTTAGCGTGCCGCTTACGCTCTGCTTATTCGAGGAGCAGGCACTTCCTGCCGATACATAGATGCCCCTCTCCTCCAGCGCATGAAGCATAACTTCACTGCGTATCCCAAAAAGGCTGACAGAAACAATATGCGGTGCCGCTTCCCTGCCACTCCTTCCGTTTACCACTGCTCCATCCAGCTTAGAAATTCCGTTGATAAAATGCTCCTTAATTTCATACAGATGATTGATTTTTTCATCAAAATTCTCATAGCATTCCAAAGCCGCCTCGCCAAGTGCCGCAGCACCTGCTACATTTTCCGTACCGGAGCGAAGTCCCCTTTGCTGCCCTCCTCCATAGAGCAGTGGCTTTATTTTTGTTTTATCCTTCACATACAAAAAACCAATCCCCTTTGGCGCATGAATTTTATGTCCGCTGGCAGACAGAAGGTCAATTCCCATCCGTTTGGGAAAAATATGATATTTTCCGTATGCCTGAATGGCATCCACGTGAATCAGGGTGTTTTTATTTTTCTCCTTGATTGCCTCTATCGCCTCCGCAATCGGTGTTACAGAGCCAATCTCATTGTTTATCATAATAAAAGAAGCAAGAATCGTTTCCTCACAAACTGCGGATGCGAGCTCGTCTCGCGAAATCATGCCGTTGTGATCCGTTTTCAGATAAGTAACCGAAAAGCCAAGCTCCTTCAGATGCTCCATCGGCGCAGCTACCGACGCATGCTCAATGGCCGTTGTGATAATATGGTTGCCGGCACGTCTGTTTGCAAGCGCAGTTCCGATGATGGCAAGGTTGTTTGATTCCGTACCGCCGGACGTAAAGAAAATTTCCTTCTCCTCCACCTTCATCGTTTTTGCGATTTTCTTTTTCGCCTCTTTGATATACTGTTCCGCACGCATTCCCATTTGATGCAAAGAAGAAGGATTCCCATAGTCCTCCAGCAAAACCTTTTCCATAAGATCAATTGCCCGTCTGCTGCATCGTGTCGTTGCGGCATTATCCAAATATACTTCCATCTTTTTTTCTATTCCTCAAGCTGGTACAAAAGCATGGAAAGCGCGGCAATTCCTGCCGTCTCTGTCCTAAGAATCCTCTTTCCCAGCGATATAATCTTCATTTCACATTCCTTCGCCAATGCAATTTCCTCAGGCGCAAAGCCACCTTCCGAGCCAATCAAAATCCCTACGGACTGTCCCATCCGCAAAGCACCGATTGCCTCCCTGGTCGCCCTCATGCCCTTTGCATTTTCATAGGGGACAAGACAAACGTCAAGCTCCTCCTTTGCGAACTTTACGGCATCCGAATAATTCATCACTTCCATGACGGAAGGAATCCTGCTGCGCTTTGACTGTTTTGCCGCACTCTCGGCAATGGCCTGCCAGCGCTTTTGCTTCGCCTTTGCCTTTTTTTCATCGAACTTTACAATGCAGTTTTTCATCGAAACGGGAATCACGGCAGAAACACCAAGCTCCACAGCCTTTTGGATAATCCACTCCATCTTATCCCCTTTGGGAAGTCCCTGAAAGAGATAGAGGCGGCATAGAGGCTCTGTATTTGGTACCTCCTCTGTGATCTCAGCCTTCACAAACAACTCTCCTATTTCCTTGATTTTGCACAAATAGCTGACCCCGGATGCGTCGCTGACCCGAATGGCTTCTCCAAGCCTCATACGCAGTACGTTTTTGATGTGGTTGACATCGCTTCCCGTAATGGTAATCTCCTCTTTTGATACTGCATCCTCCATAACAAAAAATTGATGCATTCCCTATACATCCTTTCTCGCCGTAATGCCAACCCACTCTCCCTGATACCCGGTTTCGATTATGGTAAGTCCCGCCTTTTCTATCGCTTCCTTCACATCCTTTTCTTTCAAATCAATAATGCCTGATGCAATAAAGCAGCCTCCTGCCTTTAGGCATTTTGAAATCACAGGTGCCATCGGAATGATGACGTCTGCCAGAATATTTGCCACCACAATATCGTAACACGCTTCTCCGACACGTTCCCGAAGGGCAGCATCCTCCGTCAGATTGCCCACATAAAAAGTTCCAAGAGCCGGGGAGAGCTGATTTGTCTCCATATTTTGTCTCGTAGAGATTATACAGTCCGGATCAATATCGGTTCCGACTACCTCTGCCGCCCCAAGCTTTAGTGCAACAATAGAGAGAATCCCGCTGCCGCAGCCTATGTCAAGCACTCTGTCTCCACCCTTTGCGCACTTAATCAGCTGGCGAATGCAAAGCTGCGTCGTCTCATGCTTGCCTGTTCCAAAGGACATGCCGGGGTCAATCTCGATTAGAATGTGATCCGGTTCCTCCTCACCGGCCTCCTCCCAGGTCGGCTTGATTCGAATGTGATCAATGGAAAAGGAGGAAAAAAACTGCTTCCAGTTATTCATCCAATCCGTATCTTCCGTCTGAGACAAGGAAATGCTCGCGCTTCCCACATCCACAATCTCCCTTAACTTTACCAGTGCTTCCTCTACCTGCCTTAAGAGTTCTGTGTTGTCTGTTCCATCGTCCTCCAAATAAAAGCTGATGCGGCTTGTCCCGTCATCCGGAGGCAGATTTGCGGGAAAGTCAAGAAACATCCTCTCCTGATCCTCCTTGGATAGCGGGAGCTTATCTTCAATCTCCACCCCCTCTATGCCAAGTTCAAGCAAGGCAGAGCTGATGTAATCCTCTGCCTTCGTTGTTGTCTCGATTGTGTATCTGTTCCATCTCATGAGACTCTCTCCTGTTTCTATGCTTCCTACACTACAGTACCTTGGATAAAAATTCCTTTAAGCGAGGGCTTTGCGGATTTCCAAAAATTTTTTCCGGCTCTCCTTCTTCTCCAATCACACCCTCATTGATAAACATAACGCGATTGGCTACCTCTCTTGCAAATCCCATCTCATGCGTGACGATTACCATCGTCATGCCCTCCTTTGCCAATTCCTTAATGAGGCTTAGCACCTCTCCCACCATCTCCGGATCCAGCGCAGAGGTAGGCTCATCAAAAAGCATAATATCCGGGTTCATGGCAAGGGAACGGATGATGGCGATACGCTGCTTTTGGCCGCCGGAAAGCTGCTGCGGATACGCATCTGCCTTATCCAAAAGTCCGATTCTTTCAAGCAGCTCTCTCGCCTTTGCCTGCGCCTCCTCCCGGCTCATCTTTCCAAGCGTCACGGGCGCCAGCATAATATTCTCCAAAATTGTCATATTTGGAAAAAGATTAAACTGCTGGAATACCATACCGATTTTCTCTCTTACCTTATCAATGTCAACACCTGCATCGGTTAAAGGGGTTCCTTCAAAAATGACCTGTCCGTCTGTCGGCTCCTCCAACAGATTTAAGGAGCGCAAAAAGGTTGATTTTCCGCAGCCGGAGGGTCCGATTAGGACAAGTACATCGCCTTTTTTTACCGTGGTGGAAATTCCTCTTAAAACCTCATGGCTGCCAAAAGACTTGCAGAGGTTTTTCACTTCCAAAATGACTGTATTATCGCTCATTTGCTCTTAACTTCCTTTCCAGTAGATTGACTGCCTTGCTCAGCCCCATGACTATCACCAGATACACAAGCGCCACCATAATCAATGGCAAAAACGCCTCGTACGTCAGGCTTCGTATGATATCTCCACCCTTTGTCAAATCCATCAGACCTATGTAACCGCTAATAGAGGTTTCCTTTAACAGCACAATAAATTCATTTCCAAGTGCCGGAAGAATATTTTTTACCGCTTGCGGAAGAACAATGCTCCTCATCGTCTGCTTATAATTCAGTCCAAGACTCCTTCCCGCCTCAAACTGTCCGATTTCTACCGCCATAATTCCGGAGCGGACAATTTCTGCCACATAGGCTGCGGAATTTAAACCAAAGGCAATCACTGCAACGAGCAGCTTCCCTGTATTGATGCTTTGGAAAATGACATAATAAATAATCAAAAGCTGTATCATGACCGGCGTTCCACGAACAACCGTCAGATAAAGATTGCAAATTGCGTTTAGTATGGAGTGGCTTCCGTTTCGATCGTATCCGGTACGGATAATTGCAATGCAAAATCCGAGTGCAATACCGATGATTACGGCAAATATCGTAATAATCAGCGTATTTCCAAGTC
>JAQXLR010000103.1 GCA_029012225.1 Clostridiales bacterium | reverse complement strand
GCGAAGGCTCACGCAGAGCAATCATAACATTTTTGCCGATTTTTTTCAGTCCGTCGCCAAGACCGATTGTGGTTGTGGTTTTGCCCTCACCGGCAGGGGTAGGCGTTATTGCAGTGACAAGAATCAGCTTCCCATCGGGATAATCCCGGATGCGCTCCAGCAATTCATCCGATAATTTTGCTTTATACTTACCATAAAGTTCCAATTCATCCTCTAGGATATCGAGCTTTTGGGCTACTTCTTTAATATGTACCTTTGCTGCCTTTTGTGCAATTTCAATATCACTTTTCATGCTTGCTCTGTCCTTCCTTTTTCTTATTCTTCTTCCATCTGCTCAAATTGTTCCAAAGACATCATCACACGTCTCGGCTTTGTTCCCTCCTCGGGGCCGACAATCCCTGCTTCTTCCAGCTGATCCATGATACGTGCCGCACGGTTAAAGCCCACCTTAAAGTAACGCTGCAGCATTCCAATCGAGCCCTTTTCCTTTTCAATCAACAGTCTTGCCGCATCCATAAAATAAGGGTCTCTGCCGTCTCCTGTTCCTCCTCCGCCATCAAGTACCACCGTCATATTCTGCGCTTCCATGCTGTTAAGCCGTTCTTCGATATCGGCACTGTAAGTGACCTGACTGTTTTGTTCCTTTAAAAAGCCTACCACATCCGATACCTCCTTGTCCGAGATGAAGGCACCCTGCACTCGAATGGGTTTTGGAGCGCCTTGCGGATGAAAGAGCATATCACCTTTTCCCAGCAGCTTTTCCGCTCCGTTCATATCAAGAATCGTTCGCGAGTCAATCCCTGAGGTCACTGCAAATGCAATGCGGCTTGGCATATTTGCCTTAATCAAACCTGTAATAACGTTTACAGAGGGACGCTGCGTGGCGATAATCAAATGGATTCCGGCCGCTCTTGCAAGCTGTGCCAAACGACAGATTGCCTCCTCCACATCGCCCGGAGCCACCATCATAAGGTCTGCAAGCTCATCTACGATAATCACAATCTGCGGCAGCTTCTCCGGCCTTGGCTCACCGTCTATTGGGGGAATACTTTCCACCTTTGCATTATAGCCCTTCAAATCACGCACATTCGCCTCTGCAAACTTTTGATAACGCTCTGTCATCTCCGCTACTGCCCAATGCAATGCTCCTGCCGCCTTTTTGGGATCGGTCACGACCGGAATCAAAAGATGGGGAATCCCATTATAAACGCTAAGCTCCACCACCTTTGGGTCTACCATGATAAGCTTTACTTCTCTTGGGTCTGCCTTATATAAAATACTCATCACAATCGTATTGATACAGACAGACTTACCGGAGCCGGTTGAGCCCGCAATCAAAAGGTGGGGCATCTTACCGATATCTGTTACCATAACCTTGCCGGCAATATCCTTTCCCACACAAAAGGCAAGCTTGGAAGCATGCTGCTTAAACTCATCCGACTCCACCAGTTCCCGAAATGGCACGGTCACATTTTCCCCATTCGGCACCTCGATTCCGATGGCTGCCTTTCCCGGAATCGGTGCCTCAATACGAATATCTGCAGCAGCAAGATTTAACTTAATATCGTCAGCCAGATTTACAATCTTGCTGACCTTTACCCCCATCTCCGGAGAGAGCTCGTATCGGGTTACGGCAGGTCCACAGCTTATATTTGTAATTGTAACATTGACTCCAAAATTCTTCAAGGTCTGTTGAAGTTTCATTGCAGTCTCCTGCATTCGCTTCCCGGATGCCTTGGCTTTGTTTGTTCCCGGCGCAAGTAAGCTTACCGGTGGGAACAGATAGGTCTTTTCCTGCTCTGTGTTCCCCGAAATTTGTCTTGCAATATCTGAAACATCATCGGTGTTTTCTGTAGCAAAATTCGATTTTGCGGGAATAGCCGTCTCCCTTTGCTTAGGCTGTAAGCGTTCCGACTCGCTTACCGACGGCTCCTCCATTGCAGGTTGGCTGACTGCCGGTTCCTCCATTGTAGGTTCGCAGATGATCGGCTCCTCTGGCTTAAGCTCTTTTTCTGCAGAGAAATTTTTCTCAAAAGCAAAGGTTGGCACGTCTTCCCTATAGGAGGTATTTTCCGCAGTGAGCGTGACACGGCTTTCTTCCCTGACTACCGGTAAATCTATGTACTCCTCAAGATGAATCTCGCTGATTTCATCCGAAGCCTCCTTCTCCTCCTTTGGCAGAATTCGCGTATCAATCGCCACTCCCTCTACCTTTCGATCCATGCGGCGCAGCTTTCGCTCCTCCCTACGCGCCTCTGCTATTTCACGATGTCTTTCGTTTGTAATTTTTGCTGACTCGTATACTTTTTTCCCACTTGATTTCATACTCTGAAGGGCAGAACGCTCTGTAATCAACACAAAGCAGATGATACATACGATAACAGCAATGATATAAGAGCCTAGGAGCCCAAAATTCGGGCAAATCAGCTTTGCAAAAAATCCTCCGATTAACCCTCCTCCCGCCTTGTTTTCATATCCATAGCGGTATGCATCCAACGCCGTCACAACCGCTGCGCCATTGCGGACAAGCTCAATGAGCATGCATAAAAAAGAAACAAAGAGACAAGCCGATACCATCTTTACAACCGCTATGACATTTCCCTTATTTGATACTGCAAAAAAGATGCCGGCAAGCAGCGCCAGCGGAAACAGATAGGCTACCAATCCAAAAATCCCAAAGAAAAATCTGCTGACAGCATTTCCGACTGTTCCCCCAATCCCAAAGTTACTGATGAACAAAAGCAGCGATACCGCTATAACAATCCAAAGTGCAATCTCTCTGGCAAATGCATTCTGCTCCCCGCTTCTTCCCCGCTCATTTTTTGTATTTTTTCTGTTTTTTGTCCCCCCGTTGCCGGACGAGCCCTTTTTCTTTCCTGTTGCCAAAAATATTCCCTCCAAAAACAGTGTCTGCACTCATTATATCATCTCGCCTAACGGCTCGATGTGTTTTTTCGCCTTATGTCGATGTTCGCAAGCGCACATCGCCGCAAGGCTCATTATATCATATAAAAATGTG
>JAQXLR010000102.1 GCA_029012225.1 Clostridiales bacterium | reverse complement strand
AAATCGTCTCATCAGGTAACGGCGTCTTCCGTTATATTCCTCACGCATTCCCGCAACATCCTCATCCCCGTCACGCAGCGCAAGGACAGCGGCATATTGGCTTGTCGTCGGCGCACACATAATCGCATACTGATGGATTTTTAGCATCTGCTCGATAATGATACTCGGTCCACAGGCATAGCCCAGTCTCCACCCTGTCATTGCATGAGACTTTGAAAATCCATTGATGACAATCGTCCGCTCTCTCATCCCCGGAAGCGAGGCGATGGACACATGGCGATCCAGATAGGTAAGCTCCGAGTAAATTTCATCACTCAGCACATACAAATCATGCTTTATCACCAGCTCCGCAATCTTTTCCAAATCTGCTTTTTCCATCACAGCGCCTGTGGGATTGTTTGGAAAGGGCATCACAAGCAGCTTTGTTTTTGGTGTAATCGCTTCTTCCAGCTCCTCTGCCGTCAGCCGAAATTCATTCTCCGCCTTTAAGTCAATCACAACAGGAACGCCGTTTGCCAAAATTGCACAAGGCAAATAGGAGACATAGCTCGGCTGCGGAATCAGCACCTCATCTCCGGGATCCAGCATGGCGCGCATCGCGATATCGATTGCCTCGCTTCCGCCTACCGTAACAATAATCTCGCTCTCGGAATCATAAGACAGCCCGTATCTCCGCTTTAAAAATCGATCAATCTCAACTTTTAATTCCTTTAAGCCTGCATTGGAGGTATATTGCGTCCTTCCCTTTTCCAGTGAATAGATGCCCTCGTCACGGACATGCCATGGTGTATCAAAATCAGGCTCGCCAACACCTAAGGAAATAGCATCCTTCATATCATTTACAATATCAAAAAACTTGCGAATACCCGATGGTTGAATCGTTGTAATTGTTTTGCTCAATGGATTTCTCATGGTATCATCTGTATCCTTTCATCCTTCTTCTTTTCCGTCATGATTGTTCCGTGCTCTTTATATTTTTTCAAAATAAAATTTGTCTTTGTACTAAGTACAGAGTCAAGCGGGGAGAGCTTGTCGGAAACAAACTGCGAAACCTCCCGCAGTGTTTTTCCCTCTATCGTTACCATAAAATCAAAGCCCCCGGAAATCAGGTATACAGAATTTACCTCCGGATAGTTGTAAATACGCTCTGCCACCTTATCAAAGCCCATACCGCGCTGTGGAGTAACACGTACTTCAATTAAGGCTGTTACCTTCTCAATGCCCACTTTGTCCCAGTTGATTAGCGTATGGTAACCGCAGATTACATATTCTGCCTCCATCTGCTCTAGCTCATTCATTACGGTTACCTCATCCACCCCGAGCACAATGGAAAGCTCCTTTAGGTCAATGCGGCTGTTTTTCTCTATAAATGCTAATATCTTTTCACGCATATGCTTCAAATCCCCTCTCATTTTTGATTTTATCGTGTTTTTTTCTCATGCTTTTTACAATACTTTATAAAGCTCATCTGTTTTTGGCGGCTCCAAAAATCTCCGCTCTCCCTCATTTAACAAAATGCGATCCTTTCCTTCGGTCGCTTTTCCAATGATTGTCGCCGGAATTCCGGCCTGTCTTAGCTCTTTTACAAGAAGATTCCCATCCACAGCCGCCATCAGCATACAGCCGCTTGAGATAAGCTGGTATGGATTCACTCCAAAAAATTCGCAAACCTCTACCGTCTCCTGCCGAATGGGAATCCGCTTTAACTCGATTTCAAGTCCGACGCCGGATGCCTCTGCCATTTCCCAGAGTGCCCCAAAAATACCTCCCTCTGTGACATCATGCATTGCACTGACGCCAGACAAAACGGCGACTTTTGCCTCCGCGAGCACGGAAATATGTGTATCCAACCGCTTCGCCGTCTCTACGAAGGAGGCGGAAAACCGCGTGCGCAGTTCCCGCTCCTTTTCCTTGGCAAGAATCGCTGTGCCCTCTATTCCAATCCATTTTGTTGCCAGAATATCCATACCGGCTCTTGCGCCTGCTGTGGAAATTAGGTGTCCGTCTTTTACCTTTCCAACACCACACACGGTAAGAATCGGTTGATTCACCGCTCCTGTAACCTCCGTATGCCCTCCCATAATCTGCACATTTGCCTCTGCACAGGCTTCCTCCACCTGAGCCATCATCTTTTTTAAATCCGACTCCGCGATTTTCTCCGGAAGCAATATGGTAAGCAGCACGCCGACCGGCTCTGCGCCGGAGCTCGCAAGGTCATTTATGGTAATCTGAATCGCCAATGTACCAATATCCTTTGCCGTCCCCGTAATCGGGTCAGTGGACATCACAAAAATCTCATCCTCCGCCAGCTTGACCGCGGCACAGTCCTCTCCCACTCCGGCACCCAATATAACCTCCGATCTTTTTGTATGTATTTGCTTGAATACGGAACGCTTTAATATATTTTCCGGTACCTTTCCTATTTTCATGCCAAGATCCTTTCCATGCCGATATGCAAGCTCACTTTATGTGGGTAAGGCTGCCTTGAAGCAAGGCAGCCTTAAACAGTTCTATTTTATAGACTCGTTTCCTCTACTCTGTCGGCGCAGGTGCCGGTGGTGCATAAGGCGCCACCGCCGCATAAACCGTTGCCTCATCTCCGGTCGCCAGAGCAGCTCCAATCGCCGCTGAGATGTTGGGATCCGCAGATGCCGTTCCCACCTGAATCAGCTTGGGTGTCGCCCGATACGTGCTCTTATTGAATATCTCCCGGCTTTCCTCTATCCCGTTTATCTTGACGATTTTCCAAAGTCTTGATACATAGCCGGTACGGCTTTCCTGTGTCACTGCCATATGCCCCGCCGGATCCCCGGTTCCCACAAACTGAACGCCTCCCTCTTGACGGGATACCATTTCACTGACAAAGCTAACCTCTCGATTTGCAGGTCTTGTCTCTTCTCCATAAATATTAAAATAGAGCTCTTTTTCATGCGTATATCCCTCAATATAAATCGGCGCATCCTGATTGTTTACAAACTTAAGGTCCTTATAATTTCCCGCAATCGCAGCATCCTGTGACAATGGTACGTAGGCAACCGTCATCGAATGGTTAAACCGCTCGGTAATCTCAAGCTCTGCCAAAATCGCGGCATTATACAGCGTTGTTGAAACCTGACATACACCACCGCCATAATCCTGTACCTCCTGACCATTCTCATATGCACCGGCAAGCTTATATCCCCCTGCCGCCGTCAAAGGTCCCATGGCTTCCCCGACCGAAATTTCCTCGCCGGGATACAGTACAATTCCATCCAGTCTGGAGGTGGCAAGCTCAATGTTGTCAAAGCGATTCTGCGCTGAACCGGATAATTTTGTCTGGAAGCTTCCAAGCAAATCTCCAACCCTTGAAAGCTCCTCCTCCGTTCCGATTGGCTCAACAACATCCGTAATCAGCTCAAGCACAACATCCTTTCCGTCCCACTCGGTTCGGATATAAGACTCAATCATGGCGACAGAGTCCTCTATATTTACCTCAATTCCTCTTTCTCCCTTGACAATACGAAACTCTTCCTTTTCCCGAATCAGTCCGTTATTGATCACCTCCTGATTCAGCTTCTTTGCATTTTCCTCAAAAATCGTGCGCAAAGCAGAAGCGTCTATGTCCAAAGACATCGGAATAATTTTATTCCCTTTCTCCAGCTCTTTTTTATCCCGATATCTTTTTAGGATGCTCCCACTTCTTCCCACATCCAGAGCCATCAGGACAGAATCATCATCGGAAAAACGAATGCCAAGCTCCGATGCCTCCACCTCTATCTGCCTTTCTTCCGCAGAAAAAGTAAAGACCGCCGCATCCGCATCTTCCATATAGGCTCGAATCGCCTCTGCCGCCTCCTCCTTGTTCATCCCACCGACATAGACATTGCCGATGTACACGCCATCTTCAATCGTCTCCTCCTTTGCCGCCCATACCGTAGAAGTCGTTCCAAGCAGGATGCTTCCCATAAGGACAAGCGCAAAAAGAAGTATTCTTTTGTTAAGTTTTTTCATATTTTCCCCTCTAATACTGATTCCTCAACCTTTCTTTGCAAATAGCCTCTCTACAAAATCGACTTGTGCACCTATTTTATCATAATTATGCTTATTTTCAAGATGCATAACCACGAATATCATTGACGCAGCCAGTCCTTTTTAGTATATTTTATATGAAAGCTCCCTTGCAGCAGCTTTACAGAAACGCTACAAGCACGCTTGTCAGCAGCATTGTTCCAATCAGCACAAAAATAATGACTGACAAAAGCTTTCTGTTTTTTTTCTTACTGAAATCATACATTGTTATCACCTCATTTTCTATCCTACAAAAGAAAGGATTTACTTTATGAACTCTTTGACACCTTTGGGTATTTTTATTTTTTTCGTCGGCCTGCTTTCTTTGTTTTTGAAGAAAAATACAAAAGCACAAAAATCTGTGGAACAAAGCTTTTGGGAACGTGAACGCAGATCCAACCTGACACGCCGCCAGGATATCAGCGGTCTTCCCTATATTACCATACCTTTGGATAAATTTCCAATAGGCATCTGCGCAGACGATGATTTAAAAGAATATGAAGCCAAGCTGACTGCGCTCTCCCAGCAGAAACTTTTAAATCTCGGCACACAGACAAACACGGATTTAAAGCTAAAGTATGGCATCGCGAACCTTAACAGCTTAAGCGATTGCGAGCAACGCTTTACCATACTCTGCCGTACATTGGTTTCCTATGCCGCAAGGCTCATACAGCTGGGGTATTCCGCAGAGGCCAAAACGGTTCTGGAATTTGGTATCGACTGCGGCTCGGATCTTAGCAGAAACTATTTGATGCTCGCAGACCTCTATCTGGAGCAAGCAAATTATCCTGCCTTTAACGAGCTTACACAAAAAGCCTCCATGCTGGATTCTCCAATGAAAAAAACGATTCTAAAGCACCTTGCAGAAAAAACGGACGGCACTCCTGATGCCTCCTAAGTCTTTGGCATCCGTCCATATTGTAAAATCCATTGATCCATAAGCCGGGATGCCTCGCCTCTTGTCATCCATGCCAGCTCATCAGGCGGCTTTAATCCAAAATAGTTTGCGTATTGCTTTAAATATTGCTTCTGACGCTCCGTCGCGGGTGTCACTTTTTTTGCCCGATACAAAAGCGGCTTTGGTACAAAGGCATCCTCCTGCTCCCCATATCGCTTTTTTAAAGCCTCAAAGATTTGCCAGGTTTCCGTGGCATCATCCAACGCACGGTGGGCATTCCGACGCTCCACCCCAAAATAGCGGCACAGACTTCCCAGATCCTTTTTTTCCTCCTCCGGCAGGAAGCGGCGTGCCAGCTTTAAAGTATCTACCGCCTGCCGCTCAAACAAAAAATTATGATTGACCGCCCACTGCTTTAAAAAGCTGTAGTCAAACATGAGATTCTGCCCTATCAGCACATCCTCTCCCAAGAAAGCAAAAAACTCCGTCATAACCTCCTCGGAATCTCTTCCTCCATCTGCCATATCCTGCGTAATGCCTGTCAGGCTCACGATTTGATCCGAAAGTCTTCTCCTTGGATTGAGCAGGGCGGTATAATCTGCTGTCACTTTTTCCTCCCTTATTCGAACCGCGCCCACCTCCAAAATCACATCTGTCTTGGCATTTAATCCGGTCATCTCAAGGTCAAGCACCACATAGTTTTTTATCAACTTTGTTTTCCTGCCTTCTGCCTGCATCATTCCACAAACTCAACTGTCACAAAATATCCCTTCGGTGTTTCCTTTACGTCCACAACTGTACCCTCTTTTGCCTTAATTCGCTCTCCCACCGCATAATTGGCCGACATTGCATAGGCCTTTCCCAAGGTATAATAATAAGAGTTCGGCAGCTTACCCTCGGTAATCGGCAACACATCTCCCACCTGCAACAATCCGGTACGCTCCATCTTAAATTCTTCCCTGCGCAATTTGCTTACTCCTGCCCCTTCTCCTCGTCTACTTCCCGATATTCTACCTCTAAGGCTTCTGCCTCTTCTCTTGCAGCTTTTAAGGAACGAGACACACGACTTACAAGCCATAGATCTGATATTCCATCGTACACGAGCGCAACTCCGATTAGCTGTGTCGCCAGCTTTACCACTCCAAATGCGTTTACAATACAAAGGATACCAAAGAGCATGCTAATCAGCGCAAGAAGCAGCAAAATCCCCCACCTCTCGTATCCATATGCTTTCGCCTCAAGTGCAAGCTGAAAATCCTGTATCCCATGAATTGCCAGAACCACGCCGATCACAATGGGAATCAGGCTTACCACACTGTATGGCTCCAAAAAAATCCACAATCCGATTAAAAATACAATCAACCCTAAAATTCCGGCGAAGGGATGCAGCGTGCGATCCATAAAATAGATGACAATCTGGGCAATTCCCATCATTACCAGTCCCACCGCAAATACTCTGCAAAAAATATCCAACGTTTCATTCGGCCAGACAAACAGCACAATCCCAAGCACAATGCACACAATACCCGATAAAATCACATCTGCCCGTACTCTTTTTAAGAACTCCTTCATCCTTATCACGCTTCCTCTCTCTCAGTCTGCAGCCTCTGCGTCACAGGCACAAATCTGCGTGTAAAATCTTCCGTCTGTGGATTTTTCACGCGGTTTCTCCTTCTAGCTTGTCAGCTCTGTTTTCTTATGTCCTGCAAGCTCAATCATCTTTTGCAGTTCCGCTCCTTCTATGGGAGCAACTCCATAATCAACGTGCATTCCGCCTCTTTTTATTTCTCCCAGCCTATGCACATCCTTTTGCTCGGACATTTCAATGGTATAGTACCTCGCCTCTTTTGACTTTGGACGAAAAGTAATATAAATACGATAGCAAAGCGGGGGCACAATCCCCTGCTCCGGCAAATCCACCCGCACCAGCGTCAAGTCTTCTTCAATATCCAGCGCCATGACAGAGTAATCCTTCTCCGTATACGGATAAAGCTTTGTGTCTTTGTAGACTTCTGCAAATATTTCATTTACAAATGCCTCCCGCATTTCACAAAGCTTTTTCACAAAGTCCTCCCCTTCCTCAAATAGGCGCTTCGGAAAAGTCCCAAATTCTACTTGCTTTTTTGCAAAAACATGAAACTGCTCCGGTGTCATCTTTGTTTGTCTGACCTCTGCAGCTCGCTCGTCTGCCTCATGAAGCTTTTGAACCAAATCGATCTTTAGCACCAGATTATCGGAAAAGGGGTTGATGACCATTCCCATCAGCTTTAATTCCGGTTTTACGACAAGCGTATTGCATGCGGGAAACGGCATAGAGAGCAGCGCCTGACTCTTAGGCTCCTTTGGAATCTGACTCTTGGCCGTATAAACTGCCAGATACTGTTCCCCATTATTATTTCGAAGAAAGCACGGAATCGGCTGATTTGGCCCCTGCAGCATTGCCGGGACAAAAAGCTTTGTCGGGCGCAGCAGATTTAAAACGGCAGAAAGCTTCTCCCTCGTACGCTCTGCGGCATACTCCCGAATCGCCTGCTCCAGCCTTTCATTTGTGATTTCCATCGTCACCTTCTCTTCCATTTCAAACCTATCCTTTCCACAAATATCATGCTCTATTGTATCACAGAGCCCGCACAAAATGAACTTTTTTCTCTAACTCTCGGAATCAATATATTCATATATCGTCTGATAGAGCCTTCTTGGCTCTATCGGCTTTGCGATGGTTGCATTCATGCCTGCTTCTTTACAGGCATAGACTGTCTCCAATGCATTGCCGGAGGTCATCGCAATCATCGGTATCGTCTGTGCGTCTTCCCGCTTCGCCTTGCGCATACGCTTTGCGGCCGTCAGCCCCTCCGTGTCCGAATTTTTGATGTCCATCAAAATCACATGAAAGGTATAGGGAGCACTGCTCAAAAACGTCTCGATTGCCTTTTCTCCACTTTCGACCGACACCACATCCATCCCCTGCTTCTGCAAAAGATGTCTGGAAACCTCAAGATTCATCGGCTGACGCTCCATCAAAAGAACACGCTTTTCTCTAAGCGCCTTGCGAATATACTCTGCCTCCACCCATCGGTTGCTCTGCTCCGGCTGAATATCTGCCAGCTCGATATCCAGATGGATTTTTACACAGGTTCCTTTGCCAAGCTCACTTTCTACCGTAATCGTCCCTCCCATTAAGTCCACGATATTTCGTACGATTGCCAGACCAAGTCCTGCTCCGTCCTGCTTTTCCGCAACGCTCCTCGTCTCCTTTACAAAAGGCTGAAACAGCATCTCCTGGAACTCACTGCTCATTCCAATTCCATTGTCCTCAACGATATAGTCTGCCGAAAAGACATTATTGTGCGTCGCATAATTACAGATACGAAACACAACTCTGCCTCCCCACGGGGTAAACTTCGCCGCATTATTCAGCAGATTTAAAAACAACTGTTCAAAGCGCAGCGGATCTACCAGAACATTCATATTCATCTCCTCCGGCTGCATATCGAATGCAACGCCCCGATCCTTGCACTCCTGCTCCATTCTTGCACGAATTTTTATCAAAAAATCCTTTAGCGCATAGGACTTTGGATGAAGGACAAATCTCCCATTCTCAATTTTGGAGACATCTACCCGGTCGCCCACCTTTTCCATCAAAAAATTGCTTGCCATATGAATTTTTTCCAAGCACTCCTGTACCCGCTCCGGCTGATCGACCTCCTCCATCCCCAATGCTGTCATTCCTATTATCACATTCATCGGTGTGTTGATATCATAGCTTATCTTTGCCAAAAACTCAATCTTATCATCCTTCATCTTCTGTATGAGCTGCTCTTTTTCTGTCTCCATTCTCCGAATTGTAAGCCCGCAAAAAACAGCCATTGTCGCCAGAAGCAGGAGAAAAATGATAAACAAAATCATTGTTTCCACTCGCACGCCTCCCCAATCCGACACTCGTATTGTATTTGCCTTTCATTATATCATCTTCCGAGTATGTTATCAAACACTAGCATCTTTGCAGCGCATTAGCAGGCAATGTCCTTGTGATTATACTTAAAATAGCCAATGAAAACTCCTGCCGCTGCCAGTACAACCCCAACCCCTATGAGCCGGAGGTCTAATTTCGATTCAGAAATGATATTGCCCGCCTCAGAGTACGCATAAGGAGTAACATATTTCAGAAAATCGGCCTGTGCGCTGATATTGCATATGATATTCATAAAATAAAGTACCAGTGCAAGCCCTAAGCCGATACCAATACCTCCGCGTTTGATAAATGCAGAAATACCAAAGCATATGCAAGCAATTTCCATCTGCAGAATCAGATATGCAATGTGCAGAAGGAAAAATTCACGCAATTCAAAGCTCTCCCCAATCATCACTGCCGATAAAAGGCTAACGCCAACTATCACAATATTCATTGCAAGAATCTGAGTCATGACAGACAACAACTTTTCTGTCAGCACCAAAGTGCGACTGACAGGATGCGTCAGCAGAAACTCAGCCGTATGCTCTTTTTCCTCGATTGCAAGAATATTCGTCCCCGCCAATGCCGCAAAAAATCCGCCTCCGATCCCGAGAACATTGCCGCATTCAATTCCATAAAATCCCATGAGCTCTCCGAAGCTCAATTTATCCATGCCAAAAGCAACCGTAAAGCTACCCATGTTGGAAAACACATCACTTACACTGCTCATTTCACTTTTCATCTGGGGAAATAGAAAGATACATATGAGCAGCATAAATGAAATTGCAGCCGTCCATATGCACCATGATTTTGTCGCCTGCTTCAGCTCTTTTATGTAGACTGTCATACGTTTTCTTCCTCCTTCTCATAATAGTGCATAAATACTTCATCCAGATCCGGTTCTGTAATGCTTATATCATAAATCGGAAGCTGCGCTGTTGCCCGAAGCAGCTCTCTGATATCTCCGCTATAAAGAAAGCTTACACCATCCTCTGACACTTCCGCCGATTTTGCTTGCAGGTACTCCGGAACAGACGTCACTCCATGCAAAACCACACGTCTTGCACTGGTTTTTGAAAGATTTTCCACTCGATCCAGTGCAATCAGCTCTCCTTCTTTTATGATTCCTGCCCTTGAACAATTTTTCTGTATCTCTGAAAGAACATGAGAAGAAAGAAAAATTGTTGCGCCGGCAGAATGACGTTCTTTTAGAATGTCAAAAAATTCTTTTTGCATCAGCGGATCCAGCCCACTGGTGGGCTCGTCGAGAATACACAGCATTGGCATATGCTGCAATGCACATACAATGGCAACCTTTTTTCTGTTCCCCAGCGAAAGCTCCTCAATGCGTTTCTCCACATCAAGCTGCAGTCTCTCGCAAAGTCTTTTTGCTTCTGTGGCACAGGCAGCGTTTCGCATTTTTGCAGAAAACGAAATCACATCACGCACTTTCATGCTGTTGTAAAAGATTGCCTCCGATGGCATATATCCCACATTTGAAAGAATCTCCTTTTTCCCACGTACAATATCTTCTCCAAAAATCCTCGCCTGCCCTGATGTAGGCAGGATGAGCCCAAGCAGCGTTCGAATCGTAGTTGATTTCCCTGCGCCATTGGGCCCGATAAAGCCGAAAAATTCTCCCTCGTTCACCCGAAGATTCAGATTCCGAATGCCTCTTGATTTTCCATAGCTTTTGGTAAGGTCTTGCGTTTCAATCAATACCATAATTTGTCCTCTCTCCCGTTTTGCATCCATTTTATTCTGTCCTTACAAGCCGTCCGTTGCGTATACCTAAGCTATTATAGCATTATTTCCATTTCTATGCTATCATTTGGCATAAGCAAGCACCGCTTTCGCAACAGCCACTGTCATAGAAACCGCCTCTGCAAGCGCTGCTTTCTTGTAATTTTTCTGACCTCAAAATACAATGTTCACAGAAAGGACGTGAAGGAAATGGAATTTAGCGATGCGATCAAAGCACTAAGAAAGGAAAACAACCTGACACAGGAGCAATTTACAGCAAGACTTCATGTAACCAGACAGGCTGTATCCAATTGGGAAAATGACAAAAATCTTCCTGATATCGAAACGCTGATAAAAATCGCTTCCGAGTTTCACGTTTCTCTCGACAAACTGATTTTTGGAGGTGCAGAAATGAACAAAATGACAGAAAAACTGGTACGCGATGGCAGTGAAAACAGACGGGCAAAAATGAATCTGGTTTCCACGATAATCGGAGCCGCGTTTATCCTTCTCGGATTTCTTCTTCTATTTATCAAAGCAGCTTCCGTAGAATATATCGATGAAGCGGGAGTACTCCATGAGAATTTCTTTTTGCTTCCATGCAGCATGCTCTCTATCCTCATCGGAGTAACAATCATTCTTTTATCCGGTGCTGTTTCTCTTGTAAAAAGATATCGGGAAAGGAGGGCTACGCACTGATTGGTGCGTAGCCCTCCTTTTTTCTCATGCACCTAGCAAAAGCCATTTGGGTGTGTTTAGAACTTCCCTCCTCCACCTCCATGCGTCCGTCCTGAGGAGGAGGTATGCGTTGTGGAGCCACCGCCGCCTGAGTCGTTGCTTTTCGGCTTTGCGCTGCGGGTGACATGCCGATAGAGAAACAGGTCATGCCTCTCCGTGACATTCATGCTGTTTTTCTTGACATAATTGCCTGCTGCCGCCTGAGACCGCACTGTCCTTAGTTGTCCCTTCATCATTCCGGTTGCAACCAGCGCAGCGATAAAGCCGATGACAAGCGCGATTCCCATATATTCGATAACCGGAAACGGCTCCCTTGGCATATTGCCGACATCATAGGGCTCTCCCGTCCTTGCCTGCGCAATAAATTCATCGCACAGCTTCGCATAAATCGTGAATGCCTTTTCGTAATCGCCGTTACTTAAGTCTGCCAGAAACTGATCGGATATATATTCCCGCCCGGCATCGGTAATGGCCGTGATTCCGTAGCCTGTTGTCGTTATGTACCAGTCTCTTTCCTCCATACTGATAAGAAGCAGAATGCCATCGTAGCTCTCGCCAAAGCCATAGCCGTTCTCGTCGTAGAAATCATCCGCGTACTCCATTGGGCTTTTCCCGCCCAAGGAATCTGTCGTTACTACCACAACATCAACCTGCTGTCTCTCGCTGATTTCGTCAAGCTTTGCAAGGAGCTCGTTCTCCTCTCCGGTCGTCAGCAAGTCGGCATTGTCCACAAGTCTTGGCAGACTCTCCTGTGCAAAAACGGGAAGCACCATCATGCCGCAAAGGAGCAGTACAGACAATAAGGTAAA
>JAQXLR010000101.1 GCA_029012225.1 Clostridiales bacterium | reverse complement strand
AGCTCCCTGCAGTCCGTTCCCGTCTTTACTGTAATATTGTTATGCTCCAGCATATTCGCAAACATCTCTGTAAATCCACGCTTTGGAACACCCTGATATTTGTCCTGGAAGTAGCGATTGTCTCTGGAAATCAGGATTGGCACACGCTCCGTTACCTCCGGGCTAATCTCCTCCGGCTTTTGTCCCCACTGCTTTACGGTATAATACAAAAATATATTTTCATATACGTAATCTGCGATTTCACGGATATCCGAATCCTCATTTTTGCGAAGCTCCATAATCGAAACTCTGCTGTTCTCTCCGTACACCTTTATCAGCTTCTTCTCAAGCCTTTCGGCCTTCTCTTCCTCATAGACCATATGTAGTGTATTTAAATTGAAGGGAACCGGTATCAGCTTTTCTCCCACTCTTGCCACAACCTCATGACCAAATAAATGCCACTGCGTAAACCGAGAAAGAAATGCAAACACATCCTCATGCATCGTATGAAAAATATGCGGACCGTAATTATGAATCCGTATCCCATAACTGTCTTTTTCATCATAGCAGTTCCCACCGATATGATTTCTTCGTTCTATGACCAGCACCTTTCTGCCCTTTTCCTCTGCCAGCCTTCTGGCCGCTGCTGCGCCGGCAATTCCTGCACCAATCACAATCGAATCGTACATTTTTGCTCCTCTTTTCTGTTTTTTCGTCTCATTATACACTGTTTCCCAGCATTCGCCAATTGATTTTTTCTTAGGATTTTCCAAAGATTTGTCGTGCCGTCCGGCACTTCCTTTGTTCACACTTTATTTACAAAATTCTCATAAATATGGCATACGCATGTCACAATTTCTCGTTATATTAATAACACAGCAATACCAACAAGATTTTTTCATAAATTTTTCATTCCTGACATCGTGTCAGGATGCCTTGCTTCATTATGTAAGCAAGGTCCTCCCACCAATTTGTGAATGATTTCACTTCCTATACAAACAATCTTTTTCATATGAATAGCCGGTGCATTGCACCGGCTCCCTCTTTTTTCTCCTCTTTTTCCTTTATGCTCTCCCCTTCCTTTCTCTCCTTCTTTTGATGCCGTCTCACTTTCTCAAAACTACTTCTCATTTTCTTCTTCCGCCCGCATACGAATATGCTTCATATAGGCCTCAAAGGCGGACGGAATGGCATATCTGTCTCTCGCATCCTTTGCATCCACAAAAATGAGATTTGGCTGCTGATCCGATGCCTCCTCTACACGAATTGCATAGCCTCTCATATGCCACTCTATATGAGAAAAAATATGCTTTGCCTCTCCGAGGCTTTGTATGCGAATGGGGGAAAACTGCATTTCCTTTATCAGCTTGAGTGCTTCTGCAGAACTGAGCGCACCTTCTACATTCGGAAGTTCGTAAAGCCCTGCCAAAAGTCCTCTTTTCGGACGCTTGCGGATTGCTATCCTCTCATCATCCCAAAGCACCAAAACAGTCCGATTCTCAATCTTACGCTTCTTGGCCTTGCTCTTATTGGGAAGGCAGGTAATCTTTTCCTCGCATTTTGCAAGACAAAGCCCCTGCCACGGGCACGTATCGCACAGCGGCAGTCCATTTGGCAGGCAAACGGTGGCTCCAAGCTCCATCAGCGCTTGATTGAGTGCCCCGGGCACATTTTCGTTCACAAGTGTTCTTCGGATACCCTCCGGCACCTGCAAAGACCTCATCTCTTCTCCCAACCTATGCTCTACCTGCTTGCGAAAGGAAGCCCTTGCGATATCGGTGTCGTCCGCCGTCACTCTGGCAATGATTCGGAGCACATTTCCGTCCACGGCAGGCACGGCCAGTCCGTAGGCAATGGAGGCTACCGCTCCCGCCGTATAGCTTCCGATTCCCTGCAGTGCAAGGAGCTTATCGTAATCTGCCGGCAGTTCTCCATCGTACTGCTCCATCATCTGCACTGCTGCTTTTTGCATGTTTCGCACACGATTGTAATATCCCAGTCCCTCCCAGAGCTTTAGCAGTTCATCCTCCGGACATTCTGCAAGCGCTGCAACACTTGGAAGCGCCGCAACAAATCGCTCAAAATACGGCTTCACAGCCTCCACCCTCGTCTGCTGCAGCATAATTTCCGATACCCATACCCGGTAGGGAGATGCATCCTCTCTCCACGGAAGCACTCTTGCATGTGCAGGAAACCACTCTAGAAGCGGCAAAAGCAGGCTTTCTATCTCAAAATTATGTAACATTTCCAACAACCTCATCTTTCTTTTTTCTCAATGCCCTGTCATAAAGATAGCGAAATTTCTTTTTTGTTGCAATACTTACTTTTTATCCCTTGTCTCTTGACAAACTTTCCCAAAAGAAGTACGCTAAATATATCTTATTTTGCTAATTTTTATCAAATAATTCGGGAGGATTGGAACAATGGGTAACTTTAACAACTTAACACTGGAAGTGGCAGAAGAAATTGCTGTTCTTACGATTTCAAGACCTGCTGCACTCAATGCTTTAAACAGCGAGACCTTGGACGAATTAAATGCAGCCTTAACAGAAATTGAGGCAAGGGACGATGTAAAGGTTGTCATCTTAACAGGCGGTCCCGACAAAAAGGGAAATGCATTCAAATCCTTTGTCGCAGGTGCCGACATTTCTGAGATGGTGAACTTCTCCGCAGCAGAGGCAAGGGCATTTGGCATGAGAGCTGCCGTTCCCTTCTTTAAGCTGACAAATATGCGTCAGGTTACCATTGCCGCAGTAAATGGCTTTGCTCTCGGCGGCGGCTGTGAGATTTCTATGGCATGCGACATCCGCATTGCCTCTGACAATGCAACCTTTGCACAGCCTGAGACAGGTCTTGGTATTATCCCCGGCTTTGGAGGAACCCAGAGACTTGCACGTTTGGTTGGAATGGGACGCGCAAAGGAGCTGATTTTTACCTGTGACAGCATTGATGCCGCAGAGGCATACCGCATCGGTCTTGTAAACAAGGTCGTTGCTCCGGAGGAGCTGATGAACACGGCAAAGGCCATGGCAAAGAAAATTATCTCAAAGGCAAGCTATGCTGTATCCATTGCAAAGTCAGCCATCAACAA
>JAQXLR010000100.1 GCA_029012225.1 Clostridiales bacterium | reverse complement strand
GGTATTGGGTTACCGTATATTCGGTTTTCGTATCTGCAATATATCCCGTGGAATCCTTTTTTGCTTCTTCTGTGGCTGCATAGGATAAAAAACCCAAAAGAACAGCGGCCGCCAGTAAGAAAAGGGCGGTTGCTCCCCTCTTTTTTTCGATCATAGAGTTCTGCTCCTTTCAAAGCTTGCTTTTGTTCTATATTAGCAAATTTCCCTCTCGGTGTAAAGCGATACAATCGGGATTTGCGTGCGTGAATGCGAGGAAATTGTCGAATACAGAAAAAATGTGGAACTTGCATGAACCCTTATAAAATGGTAGTATAGAAAAATGAGAGGTCATTGTTTTTGAGAGGAAAAGAATGAATACACATAGATTTTTTGTGGAGAAAATACGTTTTCACTTGAAAGAGAAAAATAAATTGGTTTTTGTGGGGTGGTTTTTTGACGGAAGCACGCAAAATCATAACTTGGAGGCTTTTTTTGGCGGAGAAAAACTGCCGCTTCAGCTTCAGGTAAACAGAGGAGCGGAGATTAGACAAAAGTACCTTGGGAGCATCCATGAGATTATCGAGGAGGTGGTAGGGATTATTACCCTTCCGCGTTCTTGGAGAGAGGGCGGAAGGCTTTGTCTTTTCTCGTCTTATAAAGGAAAGAGAGGCAGAGCCTATACGATTTCTGCCGGAAAGATGAAAAGACTTGAGACGGAAATCAGCTATTACATTGAAAATTATTATAGAGAAAACGGAATGACAAAGATCTCCGGTTGGTGTATGGGAGAGGGGGAGGTAACGCTTGCACTTGTAAGCGAGAAGGGAGAACAATTTCCGCAGAGAACAACACGTTATTATAGAAAGGATTTAAGGGGAATTTATCCGGAGTGTGAGGAAGAAATAAAGCCGGGCTTTTTGCTTGAAGGAGAGACGGCGGAGGGAGATGCACTCTATCTTGAAATGCGTAGTGCAAAGCAGGCGGCAAAAGTTCGACTAAGGAAGTGGCAGGAGGGGACAAGCCCGCAAAATAAGTTGTGTTTTGCGACAAAGACAGCGGAAGATGCAATGCGATATTTTCGGAGAAACGGTTTGAGTGCTACGTTGTTTAAGGTCAGCGGAAAGCTAAGAAATAGGGAAGGAATTTCCTATGATTGGTGGAGGAAAAAGTATGCGGTTACACCGGAAGAGTTACAGGAGCAGCGTAAGCAACATTTTCCGATTCGGCCGCTGTTTTCCATTATTGTTCCGGCCTACAAGACAAATCCTATTTATCTTAGGAAACTGCTTTCCTCGGTTTTGGAACAGACCTATGCAGGCTGGGAGCTTTGCATAGCGCAGGCAGAATCGCCGGAGCTTATTCCGGTGCTGGAGGAATATGTCAAAAAGGACGGAAGAATCCGTTACTGTACGCTGGAGCGCAATGAGGGAATTTCGGCAAATACAAATGCGGCACTGGATATGGCAAGAGGCGATTTTATTGTGCTGGCAGACCATGATGACATCATTGCTGCCAATGCACTCTATGAATTTGCCGCAGCCATCAATCAGGATGTCACCATCGATGTGCTTTACTCGGATGAAGATAAGATATCGATGGATGGAAGGAAATATTTTGAACCGCACTTTAAGCCGGATTTTAATCCGGATTTGCTCTGCAGCTTTAACTACATCTGCCACTTGTTTGCGGTAAAAAGAGAGGTGCTTTTGCGAGCCGGGCAGTTTGACGGTCAATACGACGGGGCACAGGATTTGGATTTTATTTTACGATGTACCGAGCAGGCCAAAAATATTTATCATGTGCCAAGGATTTTGTATCACTGGCGCTGTCATCCGGATTCCACTGCTTCCAATCCGGAGAGTAAGCGTTATGCCTTTGAGGCGGGAAGGAGAGCCGTCCAGATGCATTATGAGCGCTTGGGAATCCCGGCAAGAGTGGAGCATGCGCAGTTTTACGGCATGTATCGCACCAGATATTTATGGAAGGATACCCCGCTTGTATCCATCATCATCCCCAATAAGGATCATAGAGCGGATTTGGAAACATGCATTGATTCCATTTTAACAAAGTCAGAGTATCGCAACTTTGAGATTGTGGTGGTGGAAAATAACAGCGTGGAGCCGGAGACCTTTGCATATTACAAGCGGCTTACACAGGAGCAGGAAAAGGTAAAGGTCATCTATTATGAGGGAGGCTTTAACTACTCAAAAATCAATAATTTTGGAGTAGCAGCCGCAAGCGGAGCATATCTTTTGCTGCTCAATAACGATACGGAGATGATGACGGGAGACTGCATTACAGAATTGCTGGGCTATTGTATGCGTGAAGATGTGGGGGTTGTAGGCTCGAAGCTATTATATGAGGATGATACAATCCAGCATGCCGGAGTGGTGCTTGGATTTGGGGGAACTGCAGGGCATGCATTTATCGGGAAGTCCCGGTATGATACCGGATATTTTGGACGCCTAATCTGTGCCCAGGATTACTCTGCGGTAACGGCAGCATGCATGATGACAAAGAGAAGTGTTTTTGAGCAGGTGGGCGGTTTTACGGAGGCGTTGGCTGTGGCCTTTAACGATGTAGATTATTGCCTGAAGGTGCGCAGGGCGGGAAAGCTGGTTGTGTACAATCCTTATGCAGAGCTGCGGCACTATGAGTCAAAATCCAGAGGCTACGAGGACTCACCCGAGAAGGTGGAGCGGTTTAACGGAGAGGTTGAGGTGTTGCTCTCCTATTGGAGAGAGTGGATTGAGAAGGGCGATCCTTACTATAATCCCAATCTGACCTTGGACAATTCGGATTTTTCGCTGAGGAAGTAAACAGGATTTAAGATAGAGAGGCGGATGTTCTCATGATGAAAGTATATATCTGTCCCGAATGCGGCTGGATGCGGGTGGTGTCAAGGCGTAAGGATGTGGAATGCTATAAATGCGGGGGAAATCATATGACATTGGCGAAGGTTGATTTTAATAAATTTACTGCCATGTCAGAGGAGGAGAGGAAGGATTATGCGGATGGGTGGCTTTACATTCATCAGAAATCCAAGCGGTAGAAGGCATGAAAATTACAGTTTCAAAAATCATAAAAGGGGTGCGTTACCTAAAGCATTATGGCTTCCGGGAATTTCTGATACGGCTTAAGGAAAAGGCGGAGGCAGAGCAGGTTCCTTATCAGCCTTGGTATGAGAGGCATAAGGCCGACAAGGAGCAGCTTGCCGCGCAAAGGAAAAAAGCCGCCGGATGGAAGGATGCGCCGCTGATTTCGATTGTGGTACCTCTTTACTGTACAAAGGAGGAGTTTTTACGTGAGATGATTGCGTCTGTTCAGGCGCAGACCTATGGAAATTGGCAGCTTTGTCTGGCAGATGCCAGTCCAAAGGAGGCACCGGGTGCCTGTGAGCTGGAAAAGCTTGCGTTGGATTATGCAAAGGAGGATGCTCGCATTGTATATAAACACCTGCCAAAGAATTACGGAATTGCAGGCAATACCAATAAGGCGGTAGAGCTCGCGACGGGAGAGTGGATTGGTTTTATGGATCACGACGATCTCTTGGCTCCGGATGCGCTCTATGAGACAGTCCGCATGATTCGTCAGGGCTTTCAGAAAAAGACGGGACTGGAAGCGGCAAGCTTTTTTGGGATTCCTGAGGATGGAGCATGCTATGACATGATTTATACGGATGAGGACAAGGTGGATATGGATGGGCGGGAGCATTTTCAGCCGCATTTTAAGCCTGACTTTAATCTGGATTTATTGCGCTCCAATAACTATATTACGCATTTTCTCTTGGTGAGACGAAGCCTGTTTGAGCAGGTGGGAGGGCTAAGAAGTGAATATGATGGAGCGCAGGATTATGATTTTATTCTGCGCTGTGCACAAAAGGCAAGAGCAATCGGTCACGTGCCTAGAATTTTGTATCACTGGCGTACGCACAAGGAGTCTACTTCTGAAAATCCTTTTAGCAAGCAGTATGCGGTAGATGCAGGCAAGCGAGCCTTAGAGGAGCATCTTAAGAACCTTGGAGTGCCTGCACAGGTATCTGCAGCCAAGGATATGGGATTTTATACAGTGAAGTATCCTGTTTGGGAAGAACCATTGATTTCGATTATTATTCCAAGCAAGGATGAGACGGAGGCTTTACGTAAGTGCATTGCTTCCGTTGCGCAGTCTTCCTATCAGAATTTTGAAATTATTGTCGTAGAAAATAATAGCATGGCGGAAACCTTTGACTTTTACCGCTCCATCACAGAGCGGGAGGAGAGAAAAGAGGGAGTAAGGCGCTTTGAAGGGACGCTTCCCGGCGGACAGCGTATCTGTATTGCTGTCTGGGAGGATGGCTTTCACTATTCCAGACTCAATAATTTCGGGGTAATGCAGGCAAGGGGAAGCTATTTCCTTTTGCTGAACAATGATATCGAGCTGATGGACGGGGAGTGTATCGCAGAGCTGCTTGGCACCTGTGAGCGCAAGGAAGTGGGGGCTGTCGGGGCAAAGCTTTTTTATCCGGACGGTACCGTGCAGCATGCGGGAGTTGTGGTAGGCATTGGTGGAAATGCAAGGGGAATTGCCCAGAATATGTTTAGCGGTATGCAAGGGGAGCGCAGCGGATATTTGCATAAGGCGTCGATTGCGATGGATTACTCGGCGGTAACCGCAGCCTGCATGATGGTAAAGAGAGAGGTCTATGAGGCAGTAAACGGATTTGAGGAAAAGCTTGCGGTTGCCTTCAACGATGTGGATTTTTGCTTAAAGGTGCGCAAGCTGGGGTATCTTATCGTATATCAGCCAAGGGCAAAGGCGTGGCATTATGAATCGAAGTCAAGAGGAGCGGAGGATTCTCCGGAGAAGGTGGCACGCTTTCAGAGAGAGATTGAGTATATGCGCACAAATTGGATTGGAATCTTAAAAAACGGAGACCCTTATTATAATCCGAATTTCTCCTCTGTTTCTTGCAATTATACCCGAAAGGATAACAGTTAGAGAGGATACGAGCATGAAGCCGGAGGTAACGGTCATCATACCCAATTACAATGGGAGAGAGCTGTTAAAAAACTGCATAAAAACGCTGGAAAAGCAGACATTTCGGGATTTTATTCTGCTTATTGTAGATAACGGGTCTACCGATGAAAGCAGTAAACTTGTTTCTGAGTGTCTGGACTTACGATGGATTAAGCTGAATGAGAATAAGGGCTTTTGTGGTGCGGTCAATATCGGAATTCAAAATACGGAAACACCTTATTTTATTCTGCTAAACAACGACACGGAGGCCGACAAGGATTTTGTCAAGGAGCTTCTTTTGGCGATAAAAAAATCAGAGCGTATTTTTTCCTGCGGAGCACAGATGCTGGATTATAGACAGAGAGAGCTGCTGGACAATGCCGGGGACTGCTATACCGCACTTGGATGGGCGGTTGCAAGGGGAAAGGGAAAGCCGGCGGAGCGATACGCAAAAGCGTGCAGCGTATTTTCTGCCTGTGCCGGAGCAGCGATTTACAGAACAGATGTGGCAAGGCAAATCGGCCTGTTTGATGAAATGCATTTTGCGTATTTGGAGGATGTGGATCTCGGGTATCGGGCAAGGATTTATGGGTTTTTCAATCGGTATGCTCCCGCGGCCAAGGTGTATCATCTGGGAAGCGCTACGACGGGCACACGCTATAATGAGAAGAAGGTATTTCTGGCGGCACGCAATTCCATCTTTTTGGTTTATAAGAATATGCCGATGGCACAGATCTTACTCAATGTTCCGTTCCTATTTGTGGGGATTTTGCTAAAGAGCCTGTTTTTTCTAAAAAAGGGGCTTGCAAGGGAGTATATCAGAGGAATTTGCGAAGGCCTTACCCAAAAAAGAAAGTGTAAAAAAGTCAAATTCCGCATGGAAAACCTTGGGAACTATATGGTAATACAGATTGAGCTATGGATGAATATACTCCGTATTGCTCTTTCAAAATAAAGAAAATATTAAGAAAATGTTACGAATTGATGGCAAAAAAGCGGTTGTGCAATGTTGGAAATTATTGTATGATTAATTTCGTGAAAGCTTTAAAAGCGATAAAGGGATGAGTGTATGGTAAAGGATAATCAACAGCATTTTAACAGACTGCATGTGCTGATTGATGCATTAGTCATTATTGCATCCTATGTGTTTGCCTGGTGGATGAAGTTTGCAAGCGGCATCGTGGAGAGCGAGGGCGGAGTACTTTCCTTTGAGTACTATATGAGGGCACTCATTCTGATTGTTCCGCTGTATCTTCTCTTATATTATGCTCTGAATTTGTATACACCAAAGCGAGTGCAGGGGAGACGTCTGGAACTTTCGAATATTGTGATGGCGAATACGATAGGGATTCTCCTGTTATTTGCCGTGCTATTCCTCCTGCAATCTTACAATGCAGCGTACCAGAATTTTTCCAGGGCAATGTTTTTGAATTTTTATCTGGTAAACATTGCAGCAGAGGAAAGTGTCCGTCTCATCATCAGACATTTTCTGTGGAAGCTAAGGAAAAAGGGATATAACCTAAAGCATATCCTTTTGGTAGGCTACTCTAAGGCGGCAGAGCAGTATATCGACCGAATTTTGCAGAATCCGCAGTGGGGCTATAACGTCAGAGGAATTTTGGATGACAACATTGCGCGTGGGACAGCCTATCGGGATGTACGGGTAATCGGCAGCATTGAAAATCTGCGCTATATTCTTCCGCAGAATAAGCTGGATGAGATTGCAATTACGTTGGGGCTTGAAGAATACTACAAGCTGGAGGCCATCGTGGCAGAATGTGAGAAATCCGGCGTACACACAAAATTTATACCGGATTATGGCAATATCATTCCCACCAGACCCTATACGGAAGATTTAATGGGGCTTCCGGTCATTAACATCCGGTATGTGCCGCTAAGCAATATGTTTAACGCGTTCACAAAGCGCAGCTTTGATATTGTAGGCTCGATTGTGTGCATCATTATCTTTGCCCCTGTTATGCTTCTGACGGCAATTTTGGTAAAGACTACCTCTAAGGGGCCGCTTATTTTTTGTCAGGAAAGAGTAGGCCTTCACAATAAGCCGTTTCAGATGTATAAGTTTCGGACAATGTATGTGCAGACAGAGGAAGAGGAGCGAGCCGCATGGACAAAAAAGGATGATCCGAGGGTGACAGATGTCGGCAAGATTCTTCGAAGGACAAGCTTGGATGAATTTCCGCAGCTTTTTAATGTTTTAAAAGGAGATATGAGCCTGGTAGGACCAAGACCGGAGCGTCCTCAGTATGTAGAAAAGTTCCGGGAGACGATACCCCGGTATATGATCAAGCATCAGGTGCGTCCGGGCATGACAGGATGGGCGCAGGTAAACGGATATCGTGGAGATACCTCTATCAAAAAGAGAATTGAGCATGACCTGTATTATATTGAAAATTGGACCATAGGGTTGGATATCAAAATCCTGCTTCTGACAGTTTTCAAGGGGTTTATCAATAAAAATGCATATTAGGAGAAGAATTCATGAGTAAAGTAGCAAAACAGCCGTTGACAAAGAAACAAAGAGCAGCAATAAGAAAGAAGAAGAGACAGCAGAAAATCATTGTTCTTGTTATTGAGATTTTGATTCTTCTGTTGTTGGCGGTTGTGTTCTTCTTTGTCTTAAAACTTTCCAAAATCCAGAAGGATTCCAACTTTAATGAGGGAAACATTGAGGTAAATGAGGGAATTTCCTCCGAATCCAAGGAGATTATGTCCAATTACAAGAGCATTGCCTTATTTGGACTTGATAACCGCTCAAATGGAAACCTAAGCAGCGGGCGCAGTGATGTGATTATGGTGGCAACGATTAACAATGAAACGCACGAGATAAAGCTGGCGTCGGTCTACCGTGATACATATCTGGATACAGGAAACGGAAAGTACCGAAAGTGCAATGCAGCATATTCGGATGGCGGTCCGGAGCAGGCGATTAACATGCTCAATACCAATCTGGATTTGGATATTACCGATTATGTGACAGTGGACTTTAACGCAGTGGTGGAATGCGTGGATCTGCTGGGAGGTGTTGAGGTTACGATTACAGACGACGAAGCAGTGCTCATGCGTGGATATATGGATGAGATTTCGAAGCTGACCAAAAAAGAGTCTCAATATCTTCCGGGTGCGGGAACCTATAACATGGACGGAGTGCAGGCATGCTCCTATGCACGTATCCGCTATACTGCAGGAGACGATTATAAGCGTGCAGAGCGGCAGAGGACTGTGATTGCCGCTATGGTGCAAAAGGCGCAGAGATCCGACCTTAAGACGGTTAACAAGCTTATTGATGCAGTGTTTAGCGATATCAAGACAAGCTTTTCCAATACAGATTTGATTGCGCTTGCAGCGCAGATTTTCAACTACAAGCTGGGAGAAACAAGTGGATTCCCATTTGAGAAGAACAGCATCACGCTGGGCTCTAAGGGAAGCGTCGTGGTTCCGTGCGATTTGGAAAGCAATGTCATACAGCTTCATCAGTTCTTGTATAATGATATGCAGTATACTCCAACAGACAGAGTGAGGGAGAACAGCTTTAAGATTATAAGTGACACCGGTTTCCGCCAGGGAGATGGGTTTTAAATGAAGGTAGATGTAATTATTCCCACTTACAAGCCAGATGATTTGTTTTGTCTGCTTCTGCAAAAATTGCAGGAGCAGACCTTTGTTGTTCATAGACTAATTGTAATCAATACGGATGAGAATTTATGGGAGAAAGCAAAGCGTGCTTATCCAATCGAGGAGAGGCTAAATAAGCTTCCATGTCCTTGGTCACTTATACATGTCACGAGTGAGGAGTTTGACCATGGCGAGACGCGATTGCGAGGAGCAAAGGCGTCAGAGGCAGATGTCATTTTGTTTATGACACAGGACGCAGTGCCGGCGGATACCCGACTAATCGAGTATTTGGCAGAAGAATTTTCCGTATCAAATCAGGAGGGCGGGGAGATTGCGGTCGCCTATGCCAGACAGCTTCCGAGAGAGGACTGCAGTATCATTGAGCGGTATACGAGGCAGTTTAATTATCCGGAGGACGCACGCCTCAAGTACAAAGCCGATCTTGCGACTCTGGGGATTAAGACCTATTTTTGTTCTGATGTCTGCGCAGCCTATCGCAGAGATTTGTTTTTTTTGTTGGGAGGCTTTGAATATCCGGTTATTTTTAATGAAGATATGTTTTTTGCCGCGAAAGCAATCGAGGCGGGCTATGGTATAAAATACGCTGCCAAGGCAAAAGTCATTCATTCGCACAATTATTCGGTGCGTCAGCAATTTCGTCGAAATTTTGATTTGGCGGTTTCTCAGACGATGCATCCGGAAATCTTTGAGGGGGTCAGCTCAGAGGCAGAGGGCATAAGACTGGTAAAAAATACGATTGCTTATCTCTGGAGACTGGGAAAGCCTTATCTGATTTGGGAGCTTGGATGGCAGTGCATAGGAAAATATGCAGGCTTTTTTTTGGGAAAGAGATATCATCGCCTTGGCAAAAGGAGCATTTTAAGATGCACGATGAATCAGCCGTATTGGAAGCGTGTCTGGAAGGAAGAGGAATGATAGTTGGATGATGGGAGAAAAGAAAAAAATTGTTTTGTTTTGGGCATTGGTGTTTGTCGGAATCCTTTTGGTACTAAGCCAAAGGGGATACTCCGATGGAGATGATGCCTATTTTTATCAATATACGCATGAGATGGGGCTGTTTTCCTATCTTTCCTGGCGTTATGAGACATGGGTGGGGAGGCTTGCGGCAGAAACACTTGTTTATGTGACCTTTCGGCTGGGACTGTGGTTCTGGCGGGTGATAAACGCCCTGATGCTGATTGCCATTCCGATTGGACTGCTTTCCCTGGCGGAGAAAGCAGCAGGGAGAAAGCAGGGAGAGGCGCAGACTCTCGCTCCTTCCATTGCGGCAGTTTCAGGCTATCTTTTGATGGGAGCGATGACACTTGGGTACTCTACAATCTGGGTGAATGGCTCTATTTTTTATACGTGGACGTTTGCCTGCGGAATATGGGCGCTGCTTCCTTTGGCGGAGCTTGTATTTTTACCAAGGAAGGAGGCTTGGCCGCAAAAAGAACGGGGGCTTCGCTTTTGTGCAAGGGACATCCTGCCGTGGAAGTTCCTCGGTACGATTCCCTGCGCCTTGATTGCATCGATGTCCATTGAACAAATCGGAGCAGTGTTGCTTGCTTTCGAGATTTTGGGCATACTTTATTGTGCGCTGGTACAGCGCAGAGTAAATGTGTGGATGCTGATACAGACCACTTTGACTGCATTCTGCTTTGCCGTGCTTTTTCTGGCTCCGGGCAATGATATCCGCATAGCAACCGAGATTGCAACATGGATGCCCGCATATGAGACGATGTCCTTTGGACAGCACATATTCCTTACAACGCAGTGGCTTCTTTCTTCCTTTGCAAATGAAAATAAGCTGTTTCTCTGTGGAATCTGGATTGCAGGGATTTTTTTGCTTTTAAAAAAACAAAAGAAAAGCAACATCCTGATTGGGCTCACTGCTTTGTTTCTTGCGGCAGGGCTGCTGCCTTTTATCGGAGTAACATTGCTTTCGGATATGGGGATGCATCTGACGGATATTACGGTTCCGATTGAGCACATACCACAGCTTAAGGAGCTGACATGGCAAAATAGAACTGCAATGCTCTGGTGGCTTGCAGCTCTATGCTTTACGGGAATACTGCTGTGGAGGGCGGTAGATGAAGGGCAGGCATTAAAGGTCAAAATTACGGTGCTGCTTGTCTATCTGGCAGGGATTGCCAGTGAGGCCATTTTGTTTTTTTCCCCCACCATATATGCATCCGGTGCACGCGTGTATTACCTGACCGATTTGCTGTATCTGTTTTTGATTCTGTGCATGTCCTTTTGGATGGAGCAAAGGGCGAGAAATGTTTTTTATGGAATATTGGTGTTCCTGGGACTGTTTCACCTACTTTTCCAGCTGCCGCTATTTTTGTCACAGCTTTAAAGGGATAAACCTGCATTTTGTACTTTTTTTTCATTCCAAAACGATTTTGTAAAAAATACACAAATACAAGAAACATAAAAAGTTGATATTTTCTTCACATTTCCAACACAATTTCTCGTTAGACTTGGAAAAGAAAAAGGATACATGAAGAGGAAGGGAGAATATATTATGGACAACAACCAATACAACAATGGAAAATCTTCGGATTCTTTCTATTCATATGGCAATTCACAGAATAACGCAGAGCAGGAGAAGGCTCCATATCGCAACAGTGGGGCTTATCAAAGCGGAACGTACCAGGGGAGCCCCTATCAAAATGGGAGCTATCAGAACAGCTACGGTTCCTTTCGCGGACAAGGAAACCGGGAACCGGAGAAAACAAAAGAAAAGAAGTCGGGCGGTTTTGGCATAAAGCTGGTAAAATGCGCGGCACTAGCCTTGGTATTTGGTCTTGTGAGCGGAGTGGTGTTTCAGGGAGTGCAGGTAGTTTCGAATACGATCTTGGGAGTAGGAGGCAGTACGATAGAGAGTGAAAAGGGAACGGCGGGAGGTACGGACACGCAGCTTGAGCCGAACGCTTCCATTGGAACTACAGCAATTTCGAAGACGTATGTAGCAACAGATGTCTCTGATGTTGTAAGTGAGATTATGCCATCTATCGTGGCTATTACAAATATAAGCAAAACGGAATATCAGAGCTTCTGGGGCGGTGTGCCAAGAACATATGAGAGCTCAAGTGCAGGCTCCGGAATCATCGTCGGACAGAATGAGAACTATCTTTATATTGCAACCAACAATCATGTGGTTGAGGGCTCGACCAGCCTAACGGTTACGTTCAGTGATGACACCACAGTAAGTGCGGAGGTTAAGGGAACGGCTCCATACACAGATTTGGCTGTCATTCAGGTGGAAAATGCGAAAATTGAAAGTGGGACACTTGCAAATATCAAAGTTGCTACACTTGGCAATTCGGACGCTTTAAAGGTCGGAGAGGCTTCGATTGCAATCGGCAATGCGTTAGGATATGGGCAGTCGGTTACCATGGGATGTATTAGTGCATTAAATCGCGAGGTATCCGTATCGGATTCTTCCAGCAATACAAGCTATACGGCAGAATTGATTCAGACAGATGCGGCAATCAATCCGGGAAATAGCGGAGGCGCGCTCTTAAATGCGGCAGGAGAAGTAATCGGAATCAATTCGGTAAAATATTCCAGTACCTCGGTGGAAGGAATCGGATATGCCATTCCAATTAATACGGCAATGCCGATTATTGAGGACTTGATTACAAAGGATAAGGTTGACAGTGCAGACAGAGCCTATCTTGGTATCGCAGGTGTTGATGTGACAAAGGATGTATCAGAGGCATACAAGATGCCGCAGGGTCTGCATGTGGCACAGGTTGTGGAGGGCTCTGCGGCAGAGCAGGCGGGCATCCAGGTAGGGGACATTATCACGTATTTTGACGGAAAGGCGATCCGTTCCATGCAGGAGCTGTCTTCCAGCTTGGAATATTATAAGGCAGGAGAGACGGTGGAAGTGACCATCCAGAGACTTTCGGATGGGCAATATGCAGAGTATAAGCTATCTGTGACGCTTGGAAAGAAGATGTAAGATTTGGAAGGAATTTGATAAGAAAAAGGAGTATCCTGTTTGTGATACTCCTTTTTCTCTTGTCTGCAATGCAGACTCCTATGCTCAGTATTCCATCTTCCAAAAAGCAGCGGAATATCCGGGAAGCTTGCTGCCGCCGCCAAAGTCATGATTTTTTTGGGAAATTAGCTCAAATGCAGTTCCGCAGCCTGCATCAAAGTGGGCGGTAAACGGCTCGCTGTCTGCATTAATAGCAACAAGAACCCGTTCCTCCTCTGTTTTACGCTCAAAAATACACTGCCTGTTGGTCAGCAGCACAGAACGAAAGCTTCCGTAGCAGAGCGCAGAAGAATGCTTCTTTGCGTCGGCAAGACGGGAGATGAAATCGGACAGCTCATTCCACTGCGGAGCATCGAAGCCGGCGCGAAGGGCGGGATCGCCCTCCTCCTTACGGGCTGTTGCGCCCCATTCGCTGCCATAGTAGACACAGGGAATCCCCGGCATGCCAAACATTAAGGCATAAATCAAAGGAAGGTGCTTTGGATTCGACAAAATGCTCGCAACTCTTGTTACATCATGATTGTCTACAAAAGAAAGAAGATGTTTTCCCTTATAGAGCGTCCAGTTTTCCGGACCAAACTGACGGAGCAAAGAGTGCACAATCTCAAACAGATTCATGGAGTTAAAGCTGGAATAAAGTCCCTTGTAGCATTCGTAGTTTGTCACGGAATGCAGCATGGAATCGTTCATCCACTGATTGTAGTCGCCGTGCAAGGTCTCCCCAACAAGGAAGAAATCTGCCTTTAGAGCGTCGCAGTGGCTGCGTAGACGGCGCAGAAAATCGTGATCCAGACAATAGGCAACATCCAGACGGAGACCATCAATATCAAATTCCTCTATCCATGCTTTGATACAGGAAAAAATGTGGGCTACAACCTCCTCGTTGCGAAGATTGATTTTTACAAGATCATAATTTCCTTCCCAGCCCTCGTACCACAGCCCGTCGTTATAATTGGAATTCCCGTCAAAGTTTAGGAAAAACCAATCCTTATAAGCAGAGTTTTGACGATTGCGCAAAACATCTTGAAAAGCCCAAAAGCCGCGTCCTACATGGTTGAACACGCCATCTAACACAACACGGATGCCCTCGGCGTGAAGATTTTTGCACACAAGGGCAAAATCCTCATTGGTGCCAAGCCGGGTATCAATTTTGCAGAAATCTCTGGTATTGTAGCCGTGCGTATCTGACTCAAAGACCGGAGAGAAATAGATGGCATCTGCTCCAAGCTGCTTGATATGCGAAATCCAGTTGTTTACTTTTAAAATACGGTGCGCGAGAACGCCGTCATTCTCAAAAGGAGCATTGCAAAAGCCCAGCGGATAAATCTGATAAAAAATACTTTCATAAGCCCACATAATTTGGCCTCTCTTTCTTAAGTCATAATAGAACAAATGAAATGTTATCCCATTTCACGCGATTTTTTTGTGCAGGCTCTCTGCGCGCGAATCACGGTACCACGAAAGCCATGCTTTTCTAATTCACTGACTGCATCAATGGTCGTTCCTGCGGGGGAGCAGACCATATCCTTTAGAAAACCGGGATGCTGTCCGGTTTCCAACACCATTTTTGCCGCTCCATATACAGATTGAGCGGCGAATTTATAGGCCTGTGCCCGAGGCATTCCGTCGGCAACTGCAGCATCTGCCATCGCCTCAATGAACAGATATACATAGGCTGGTGAGGAGCCGGAGACACCTACCACAGCGTCCATCATACTTTCCGGTACCACCTCTGATTTTCCAAAGCAGTGAAAGATTTCCTGAATCTGTGTCAGCTCCTCTGCCGTGACAAGGCTATTTGGGGAGAGTGCGCTCATTGCCTCACAAACCAAGGCAGGTGTGTTTGGCATGGCACGCACCAGCTTGACCTTCTTGCCAAAAGCTGACTCGATTGAGGAAATCGTCTTGCCGGCTGCAATGGAGACTACAATACAGTCGCTTTTTAAGACTTGTGAAATCTGCGGAATTACCTCTGAGAATTTGTCGGGCTTGATGGCAAGGAAAAGAACATCACTGCGCTCTGCCACCCTCTCATTGGAAGTAGTTACATCAATGGAAAATGAAGATTTAATTTTATCTAAAACAGCAGTGGAAGGGTCGCTGACAATAAGCTGACTTGTTGTGACCAGCGATGAATTCAGAATGCCGCCAATCATGGCGCTTCCCATATTTCCTGCACCGATAAAACCGATTATTTTGTCGAACATGGTTGTCTCTCCTTTCCTACTTTCCTTTTGTCATAGTTTGTTGTTTGAAAGAAAAACGATTTGCAGTTTACGTCCCCGTTTACCGCAAATCGTTTTCATAAGGTTTTCGTATGGACTCTTAGAAATCAGTCAGGTTTGCAGCACGTCTTTCCAAGAATGCGCTCATTCCCTCTGTTTTATCATGAGTAGAGCAGGTAATTCCAAACAGGTTTGCCTCCATCTCCACTGCATTTTGAATGTCCATGTC
>JAQXLR010000099.1 GCA_029012225.1 Clostridiales bacterium | reverse complement strand
TTATATTCTTTATATTTATCTTCCCGGACTGAATCGTGCGACGCAGGAGCTTTGTAAGATGCTGCCGTATGTAGTAACAATTCTTGTGCTTATCTGGACGAGCAACCGCAATAAGCTGGAAAGCCAGCCTCCTGCCGCATTGGGAGAGGCATATTTCAGGGAGGAGCGATAGTGCCTTCGATTTGGGAATGGTGGCTTTCATCTGGAAATCAAGGATGGACTCTGGATTTACTCGATTATATAGCTGGAACCTTTCGAGCCAAGGAATACCATGTGAAAGAAGTATGATGTTCCGGATGGAAAATATCTGCTGTCCATCGAAGGTTATGTTCGAAAAGAACAGCAAAAATATTCTACGCCAAACTGTGGATATTTCTTTTCTCTTGCAGAGGCAGAGGTATTTGAGGGTTTCAAAAATCCACGAGAATCGGATGAATATGATTTTAATATAGGAAGCATGGTGGCAGTAAACTTCCCATTGTCATGTAGGTTTTTCTTACAATTAAGATGATACACTCTAGGTTGACAATGGCTGTGCCGGACGCTATAATAATCGGTATGCAAATGGGAAAAGGGGTCATGCTCCGGTATGTTTGACCGTTTACAAAAAGACCGGTTTGACCGCTGCTTACCCGGTACAAAAGAAAATCAGGGGAATTGATCCGTAAGGATGAAGGAACCGAAAAATGTGGAGGAAAAATATGAAAAAGAGAAGCGTTGTAACAACCTGTATGATTTGTGGGCTGCTGCTTGCAGCCGGCTGCGGGAACACCGCTGCCCAGACCACAACCACAACCCCAAAAGCTGAGAGTGTGGAAAGCGTGGAAAACACGAAAAGCACAGAAAACATGGAAAACACGGAAAGCATGGAAAGTGTTGCAGAGACCGAAACGGCTGCGGCTACAGGCTGGGCTGATGGTACCTATACGGAAACCGCAACCGGAAAAGAAGGTGATTTTGAGGTAACCGTTGTGATTGAGGGTGGTGCCATTGCCAGTGTAACGATTGGTGAGAATGTGGAAACCAGGGGTCAAATTGCCATTGATCAGCTTCCGGCTCAGATTGTAGAAGCACAGTCTTATGACGTGGACACTGTTTCGGGTGCAACTGTTACCTCTACCGGAATTAAGGATGCGGTAGCAAGAGTTTTGGAAAAGGCTGCTCAGTAAAACGAAAAAAAGCAAAAAGTAAGTGAAAAAGGTGCAGTGGACAGAACTGATATCTGTAGTACGCCTTTTTGGCAGAGTTTTAGGGTGAAACCAGAACCCGCCTGTTTTTGATCGGATACCTCCTAAGTGGACAAGGGAAATAACCAAATCTGTTTAGGAGGTATTTTTATGTCCAAAGTCCCTTATATGTCTAAGTTTAGAGCTGTGGTTGCTTAGGAATATCAGGATGGCGGTTGTCTGTGAAAGCAGCATCGAACAAATATCAGATTCTGGTCTCTGCAATCCGAGCTTGGAGTTGGACGATGCTCTTTTGTGGCACCTTTGTGAAGGAAATGGAAGGAAATTGATGGATATTTTACTTGCACTGGAACGGTCTATCATGTATCATAATTCATTATGAGGAGGGATAGGCCGTATGGAAAATGAATCAAAGAATTTTATCGAGCAATTTATCGATCAGGATATAAAAGAGGGGCATTGCCGGACGGTAAGAACCCGCTTTCCGCCGGAGCCAAACGGCTGTCTGCATATCGGACATGCAAAGTCCATTCTTTTAAATTACGGACTGGCACAAAAATATGGAGGAACCTTTAATCTGCGCTTTGATGATACAAATCCGACAAAAGAAAAAACGGAATTTGTGGAGGCGATTGAGGAGGACATCCGATGGCTTGGTGCAGATTGGGAGGACAGAATGTTTTTTGCCTCGGATTACTTTGATAAGATGTATGAGGCGGCAGTAACGCTAATCAAAAAGGGAAAAGCCTATGTGTCTGACTTGTCGGCAGAGCAGATTAGAGAATATCGAGGGACGCTGACGGAGGCAGGGAAGGAGGATCCTTACAGCAGTCGGAGTATAGAGGAAAACCTCTCCCTGTTTTCTGACATGAGAGACGGGAAGTTTGCGGATGGAGAGAAGGTGCTTAGAGCCAAGATTGATATGGCTTCCTCCAATATGAATATGCGAGATCCGGTTCTTTATCGTGTGGCACACATGGAGCACCACAGAACGGGAGCGAAGTGGTGCATTTATCCGATGTATGATTTTGCACATCCGCTTGAGGATGCGATAGAGGGGATTACCCATTCCATCTGTACACTGGAGTTTGAGGATCACAGACCGCTTTATGACTGGGTTATTCGGGAGGTTGGAGCACAGATGACCCCAAATCCGGATGAGATGCCTCCCAGACAGATCGAGTTTGCAAAGCTGTACTTGACAAATGTTGTCACGGGTAAGCGGTATATTAAGCGTCTGGTGGAAGAAGGGATTGTAGACGGATGGGATGACCCGCGCCTTGTATCCATTGCTGCACTTCGCAGGAGAGGGTTTACACCGGAATCACTAAAATTGTTTGTAGAGCTATGTGGAATTTCCAAGGCAAACAGCTCTGTGGATTATGCGATGCTGGAATATTGTATACGAGAGGACTTAAAGCTGAAAAAATCCCGTATGATGGCAGTGCTTGACCCGGTAAAGGTGATCATCGACAATTATCCCGAGGGAGAGACGGAATATCTGGAAGTGACAAACAATCTGGAAAATGAGAGACTTGGCAGCAGAACAGTGCCCTTCTCCCGTGAAGTTTATATTGAGCGTGAAGACTTTATGGAGGAGCCGCCAAAAAAATATTTTCGGATGTTTCCGGGCAATGAGGTTCGCCTGATGAACGCATATTTTGTCACATGCAACAGCTTTGTAAAGGACGAGAACGGAGTGGTTACAGAGATTCACTGCACATATGATCCAAAATCACGAGGTGGAAACAGTCCGGACGGGAGAAAGGTAAAGGGAACGATTCACTGGGTATCCGTTCCGCATGCCATAAAGGCAGAGATTCGTCTCTATGAAAATATTGTAGATGAGGAAAAAGGGGTGTATAATGAAGACGGAAGTCTGAATTTAAATCCCAATTCACTGACTGTATTAAGGGACTGTGTTGTGGAGCAGAATTTAGCAGATGCAAAGGCATACGACAGCTTCCAATTTGTAAGACAGGGATTTTTCTGTGTAGATGCAAAAGCGGAGAAAGAATCGGAAGGTTTGGTGTTTAACCGAATTGTTTCATTGAAAAGTTCTTTTAAATTGCCAACGACATAAGGAGGATACAAATGAATTTATTATCAGGATTGGAAAAATTTGGACTAAAGATGGATGGCGACGTCGATCTTTTTGCTGAGGAGAAGAAGGCAAAGGTAGCAGTCGATGGAGAGAAGAAGGATGAGCTGCCGACGGAGGAAAGCCTCATTTTGGAAAAAGCGATTCGCTGTACGGTATGTGACAAGACGTTCAAGACAAAAATGATAAAAAACGGACGCGTGAAGCGTATGGAGCCTGACTGGGACTTACGTCCCCGATTTGAGGGGATTGATACAATCAAATATGATGTATCGTCCTGTCCTTATTGCGGCTATACGGCAATGAACCGATTTTTTGAGCATCTGACAACCGGGCAGATTAAGCTGATTAAGGAGTCTGTTTGCAGAAGCTTTTTGGCATCGGATGCGCCGGAACCGCCAATTATTGATTATGATATGGCGATTGAGCGGTATAAGCTGTCTTTGTTTAACTCGATAGCGAAAAAGGCAAAGGACAGCGAAAAAGCTTATACCTGTCTAAAGATTGCATGGCTGTTCCGTGGGATGATGGAGACGATGGATGCATCCGCTCCGGGATATGAGCAGAAGATGGCAGAGTACAAGGAGCAGGAGTTGGCATTTTATCAGCAGGCCTTCGAGGGCTTTATGAAGGCAGTCTCTACGGAGATGTTCCCCATGTGCGGAATGGATCAATGCACAATAGATTATCTGCTGGCTGCGATGGCATATCGATTCCGAAAATATGATGTTGCCTCGAAGTGTATTGCAAGGATTCAGGGAAGTGCATCTGCATCGAAAAAGATGAAGGAACGTGCGTATGACCTAAAGCAAAAAATCGTGGAGCAGATTAAGAAAAACAAAGAATAAAAAGATGCAAGACCGGATTTGTGGATGTATTCCGAAGAATGCCACAAATCCGGTCTTGGTTTTTGACTTTATTATGTAATAGAAAGCGGAAAAAATTTACTCATATCGATTTTTTTCTCCAATTTCCTGCATACGCATTGCGCGAACCTTAAGAGGCAGACCAAACAGTGTGATAAAGCCTTCTGCATCGTGGTGGTCATACAGGTCACCGGTCGTAAAGCTTGCGAGTGATTCACTGTAGAGAGAGTATTTCGAGGTCGTTCCGGCCTTTATGATATTCCCTTTGTAAAGCTTAAATTTTACCTCTCCTGTGACATA
>JAQXLR010000098.1 GCA_029012225.1 Clostridiales bacterium | reverse complement strand
CTGGTAAGCTATACCTATCATATGGAAGAATAAGGAGTTATCTATGCCACAGGGAGATGAAGTTTTTGATAAGAAGGCAGCAAAAAAAGCAGAAAAGGAAAGAAGAAAAGCAGCAAAAAAGGCGATGAAGGAAGCGATGGAGGAGATGGATACGGGAGAAGAAAGCATCGGTGGCAGAATCGCAATCTTTTTTGTAACGCTGATTATTATCTTGATTTGGCTTGCCATCATTGTTCTGCTGATTAAGTGGGATGTGGGCGGCTTTGGGTCAAACGTATTGGGACCCGTGTTCAAGAATGTTCCGTATGTCAATCAGATATTGCCGGAAAAAGCTCTGATAGAAGAATCCACGGAGGATGCGGCATATGCCTTCGGCTCAATGGATGAGGCGGTGGAGAGGATTAAAGCGCTTGAAATCCGTCTCGCGGAGGCGCAGAACGCATCAAATGCAGATGCCGCGCAGATTGCCGATCTGCAGGCGCAGGCTGCCGAGCTTGCGCGATACAAGCAGGAGGAGGCGGCGTTTGAGGCAGAAAAAGAGAAGTTTTACAGGGAGATTGTATTTGGGGATGCAGCTCCTTCCATAGAAGAATACCAGAAATATTACGAGATAATTGACCCTGCAACCGCAGAGATGATCTATAGACAGGTGGTGGAGCAGACAGAAGAGGACGCGCGCCTGGAAGAATATGTAAAGGCGTATTCTTCCATGAAGCCGAAGGAGGCAGCGGCAATCTTTGATACCATGACAAATAACCTGAATCTTGTGGCACAGATACTTGAAAACATGGATGTGCAGTCGAGAGCAGATATTCTTGGTAAAATGAATTCCGAGACAGCAGCAAAAGTCACGGAAATCATGAAGCCTTAAGAATATAAAAACAATTGAAAAAAGAAAGGAGGGAAGAAAGATGGGAACCGCAAAGATTTCAGACCTTGGAAAGGTCGTGACGCAAAATGCATCGTCTCAAGCGGTAGGTGCCGGTGAGAAAATAAAGGAAGAACAGGAAAAAATCAGCTTTCTTGACATGATGAATCAAATGACCTTATCCGGTATGGAGCTGTTTTCGAAAGAAAACCAAGCTGCCGCAGATTCCGTAGGTCTTGTGCAGGGAACTGCAAAGACTGACCTAAGCTATGACAAGTTCAAGCATCGGGAGTATGATGCAGTGAATCGGCATTCGGCAAAAGACATACAAGACGACGGCACACAGGCAGAGAAAGTCGAACAGTTTGTTCAGGATGTAAAAACGACATTGACAGAGGAGCTTGGCATCACAGAAGATCAGCTTGAAGCAGCAATGGAAGTATTGGGAATTACCGTGATGGATTTGCTCAATCCCAATATGCTTGCAGCGCTGGTAATGGAGCTGACCGGATGTGCGGATGTGAGTCAGCTGCTGTGCAACAGCGAATTTATGACTGTCATGCAGGCGATAGGCGGCTTGACAGAGGAACTGTTAAGTGAACTTGGGATTTCCGCACAGGAGTTAGAGCAGATGCTTGTGGCGGCGAAAGAGTCCGAAGTGGGCATAGCAAAAGATTCTCAGACTGAGCCGGAGATGCCTGTGGAAAACGTGATGCCGACGGAGGAGGCAGAGCAGGTACAAGAGGCAGAACTGCTTTCCGATGAGCAGCCAAAGATGGCAGAAAAGGAGACGGAGAGCTTAAAGCTGCAGGAGGAAGAGCCTGCTGCGGAGTCAGAAGTGACAATGAGTAAGACCGCAGAATCCGATGCTTTTGAAGGAAAGCATTCCTTTGAGCAGAGCAGTTCGCAGAGTGGTTCGCAGGATACGGCAGGGCATCAGGCAATGCTTGGACAGGCGCAGCCGGAGATGATTACCGTGCAGAATGCAGACGGGACGACAACCTTTATTCAGCAGATTGATGTAGAAAACATCATTCGTCAGATTGTGGAATTTTCCAGAGTGACCATAGGCACTGCTGCGACAACATTGGAACTGCAGCTAAATCCCGAAAATCTCGGAAAGCTTTATCTTGAGGTGACATCAAAGGCAGGAGTGGTCACGGCGCATATTACGGCACAGAATCAAGTCGTGAAGGAAGCGTTGGAAGCTCAGATTGTTGAGTTGCGTGAGAATATGACACAGGCGGGAGTCAAGGTAGATGCGGTAGAAGTCACTGTGGAAAGCCACGCTTTTGAGAGGAATCTCGAGCAGGATGCAAGGCGGGACGAGGCACAGGCCGAGGAGCGGGAAAAAGCGGCAAAGGCGACGAGAAGACTCAATCGAAATGAACTTGACGAGCTTAGCGGACTTATGACAGAGGAGGAAAGCCTTGTTGCACAGATGATGGCAGAGCAAGGCAATTCCGTAGACTACACAGTTTAAGAGAGAAAGGAGAAAAAGATGGCATTAATCGGAGCAGTTGAAAATGGAAAGTATGTGGAGACAACTTCCTCAGAAGATACAAAGCCGGCCAATAATAACCTTGGCTATGACCAGTTTTTGCAGCTCTTATGTGCAGAGATGCAGTATCAGGATCCGTTAGAGCCGACCAGCAATACAGAGTATGTGGCACAGCTTGCAACCTTCTCCCAGATGGAAGCAACCTTAAATATGCAAAATACGATGCTCAATAACAATGCAAACGGACTGGTTGGACAATACGTTATTGTAAAGTCAACCTCAGACATAACAGGAGAGACATCAGCAGCGGCAGGTTATGTGGATTATGTACAGTATGAGAACAATACGCCGTATCTGTACATTAACGGAAACCGATATTCCATCGATGATGTATTTCAGGTGGCAGATGCAGAATATATGGAGGCGTCGACCTTAGCGGATGCCTTTAAGAATTCGGTGAAAAATCTCCCGGAGGCGAAGGATTTGACGGCAATCTGGCGAGAGGATGTAGAAAATCTTGTGAAAATCTACGATAACTTTAATGCGTATCAAAAATCGATGATTGACGATGAGACAATGGAAAAGTTTGAGGCGATTGTCGTAAAAATGAGTCAGATTATCGGTGAGAGCAATGGTGGGACACAAGAAGACGGAGCCACGGAGGGAACCGTAGACACAGTATAAGTAGGAGATGGATTTATGAACGAAATCAGGAACCGGTTTGCTTCCATTGAGCAGATGACTGACCGGTATCTCTATCCCAAAAGCACGGATGCAGTTACTTCTCCAAGCCTATCCTTTGAGGAGGTATTAAAAAAGAAGCGAGAAGCGACAGAGAGCTCGGAGTTGAAGTTTTCCAAGCATGCTTCAATGCGGCTTTCCGACCGCAATATCAATCTCTCTAAGGAGCAGAGCGACAGGTTGAGGACAGGTGTTCAAAAGGCGGGAGAAAAGGGGATTCAGGAATCACTCGTCATCGTCGATTCTCTGGCATTTATTGTAAATGTGCCGAACAAGACGGTGGTAACAGCCATCCCACAGGCGGAGGCAAACAATCATATTTTTACGAATATTGACGGCGCCGTCATTATGTAGCCGGACCTTTTTAGGAGGCGAAGCTCCCTGACTGACAGAAGGGAGAGACGACGCAAAAGGAACATTAGGAGGTCATTTCATTATGATGAGATCAATGTACTCTGCTGTGTCCGGTCTTAAGACACATCAGACAAAAATGGACGTAATTGGTAACAATATTGCCAACGTCAACACAGTAGCATTCAAATCGTCCCAGGTAACCTTTCAGGATGTATTATACCAGACCACAACAGGAGCATCCGGTGCAAACGTGCAGACCGGTGTCGGCGGCGTAAACGCAAAGCAGATTGGTCTTGGTGTCAACATGGGTGCAACAAATATCAGCATTACGACATCAGGTGCTGCGGAGACGACGGGAAGAGCCTTTGATATCCGTCTGACCGATATGGCTACGACAAACTTTTTTGTTGTAAATACGGGAACAGAAAATCTCTTTACCCGCTCCGGCTCTTTTTATGTGGACGGAGCAGGCAATCTTGCTATGACATCGACCGGCTATCTGGTAATGGGCTGGCAGGTAGATCCGCAAACCGGAGAGATTGCAAGGGACAATGTAAGTCCGCTGCGCGTGATGGCGCCGGAAAATCTGACATCAGCGCCGGAAGCGACCACCAATGCGATTATGTCGGGAATCATTGACCGAAACGATCCCGATGTGCTAAGCGACAACGGTATGGTAAAGAACGTAACCTTCTACGACAGACTGGGATATGCATATACGGCAAGGTTTACGGTAAAGCAGGTGGGAGCGAAGGATAGCGGACAGTTTTCAGTAGAGCTTGCTTCTATTTTGGACAATGAGGGAAATGTATACTATGATCCCGCAAATCCTACAGCAGGACAACCTGACCTAGAAGATGCTTTTGGTGCGGTTGGTACCGCTACAAAAGTCTATGAAAAATCAACTGCCCATCAGACGACAGTTTTTGATGGAAATGTTGCTATTGCGCAAAATGGAGGTGTATGGGAAATCACAACTGTCGCTGTTCCTCCAGGTGCTGCTCAAAAAGTGCCCATTAAAGAGGCGTTTGCAGGAATTTCAAATGATATGCTTGCTAAAATAAATCCGGCCAATCCACCGACATATGATCCTGCTACTGGAAATCTAACAATACCATATGATACGATCGATTATAAGTTGCAGTTCAGTCAGATAGATGGTACGTTTGATAATATTAATGGAGCAGATTTTGTCACACTGAATATGACACAATTTGGACCAAACTTTGAAAACATCCAGATTGACTTTACAAAGACACAAAACACCAACAACGGAGGGAAGTCTACAGCAGTCATGACCTCGGGCGGTATTGATGGCACGACCGGCAAAGGAAGAAAGATTGGCGCTCTGATTGGGCTTTCCGTTGACCAGTCCGGTAAGATCAGCGGTACCTATGACAACGGCAATACAGAACTTCTCGGACAGATTGCGGCGGCACAGTTTGCAAATGCCTCCGGTCTTGAAAAAAGAGGAGAAAACTGCTATGCCACAACCCTAAACTCCGGCGAATTTGACGGGATTGGGGTGGATATCTCTGCGGACGGAAGCAAGATGACCTCGGGAGAGCTTGAAATGTCAAATGTTGACCTTTCCTCAGAGTTTACACAGATGATTGTAACACAGCGTGGTTTCCAGGCAAACTCACGTGTCATTACAGTCTCGGATACCCTTTTAGAGGAGCTTGTGAATCTGAAGCGTTAAGGTATGAGCGCCGGATCGCTTGATACGTGGTAGGGAGAAGCCGTGTGTATCGTTCTGATGCGATGCACACGGGGTAACCTCCCCCAATAGCAAAAGGTGCACAATGCGTAGGCATGCACCACGAGGAGTAGAAAATGATTGATGTAACAAGATTAAATGATACAAAAGTTTTGGTAAATGCAGAGCTTATTGAGTTCGTGGAAGAGACGCCGGATACGGTCATTACCCTGACGACAGGGAAGAAATTAATTGTAAAAGAAAGTAGACAAGAAGTGAAAAATTTAGTAAAATCATACAAAAGAGACATCATGGCAACCGCACTTGCGGTCGAATAGTTGCAAATGCTGTCATGGTTTGAAGATAGACAAAAATACTTAAGAGATGGTAGGTGGAAGAAGTGGATATAGGTTCTTTGCTAGGAATGCTGCTTGGTGCGGCGATGTTTGTCTATGGTGTCTGGTCGAGTGCCGGTTTTGCGGGATTGGGTAGAATGTTCGATTTCCCCTCTATTGTCATTACTATTGGAGGTTCTCTTGCCGGAACGATAGCATCCAATAAGATTTCGGTTTTTCTTAATGGAATCAAATGTATTCGTCTGATTTTTAAAAATGAAGTGCAGGATCCGTCCGAGACAATCCGTAACATTATAAATCTGTCCAATACGGCGAGGAAGGAAGGTCTGCTTGCGCTTGAGGAGGCGGCAAACGACATTGAGGATGACTTCCTTAAGAAGGGAATTATGCTGGTAGTAGACGGTACGGATCCGGAGCTCGTACGCGGCATTATGGAGACGGAATTAAACTGCATTGAGGCTCGTCATAAAACAAATATTAAGGTCTGGTCAAAGTGGGGAGAGCTTGGTCCTGCCTGGGGTATGATTGGTACGCTGATTGGTCTTATCCTGATGCTGAATGATATGAACGATCCTGCCACAATCGGTCCCTCCATGGCAATTGCGCTTGTCACAACCATGTACGGTTCCCTCGTTGCAAACTGGCTGTGTATTCCGATTGCTTCCAAGCTCGAGGTAAACAATGAGAACGAGATGATGATGAAGGACATTACGCTGGAGGGCATTCTGTCGATTCAGGCCGGAGAGAATCCGCGTGTTATTGAGGAGAAGCTAAAGTCCTTCCTGACTCCTGCTGAACGGAACAATTCGACAGAGGATGAGGGCGGAGGTGAAGCATAGTGGCAAGAAAAAGACAAGAGGAACCATCCGGAGGCAATGCGCCATGGATGAATACCTTTGCAGACTTGATGAATCTGTTGCTTTGCTTTTTCGTTATGCTCTTTGGAATGTCTACGATAGACAGTGAGAAGTTTGAGAATCTCGTTGCTGCTTTTCAGAATAGCTTTAGCATTCTTCCGAGTGGAGGTTCTACTGTGTTAGACAGCGGTGAGCTGATTACTTCGGGTGTGAGTCAGATTTTGATTTTCCAGGAGTATTATGCAATGATAGAGGAAAGCGGAACCGGGGAAGAACAGCAAAAAGAGGCGGATATCGTAGAGGAATACGAAAAACAATCGCTGGCAGAATCCGAGAAGATGGCAGATAATCTTGAGGCTGCGCTTGAGCGCTACAGCATACAGGATGAGGTAGAGGTAAAGTACAATGCGGATTACGTCATGCTGAATATGAACGGTACGTTGCTCTTTGATTCTGCCAAATCAGAGTTGCGCCCGGAGGCCATGCCTTTGGTAGAAAAAATTGGAAAGGTACTGGAGGCTTATGACAAGAATATCATTGAGGTAGAGGGACATACGGATAATGTGCCGATTTCTTCTGCCAAATATCCGAATAACGATGTGCTTTCCATGTACCGCGCTCTGACGGTAGCGAACTTCTTGCGGGCAAATACGACGCTGAATCCGGCCTATATCAAATCCTCGGGCAGAGGCGAGTATGTTCCGGTTGCGGACAATACGACGCCGGAAGGCCGGGCGAAAAACAGGCGGGTTGAGATACGAATATACAATATATATAATTCCGATTTGAGTGAATAGGAAGGGGAACATATGAAAAAGAATCTGATAACAGTGATTGTTCTTGCATTGGTTCTCGCCAATCTTGTTTTGACGGCGATTCTTGCATTTACCATTATTCCGCAGGCAAAAAAATCAAACGAGCTGATTAATCAGATATGTGCTGCGATTAATCTGGATTTGGAGGGTGTGCAAAGAGGTGGAACATCCATTCCGATTGAAGACATTGCCACCTATAAGATTGAGGAGAAATTCACTTCCAATCTTATGGACAACGGAGACGGAAGGCAGTATTATGCGGTGTATGGTGTGAGCCTATCGATCAACACACAGAGCAAGGATTTTAAGACTTACGCAGTAGATGAAACGCTAAGCGGCATTACCAGCAAGGAGACTTTGATTCAGGATGCCATCAATACCGTAGTCAGCAGCTACACCATTGATGAGTTTAATGCAAACGGCTATCAGGATGTCAAGGATGCCATTCTTGTGAAAATACAGGAAATGTTCGGTGGCTCGGTTGATTTTGTGGTGGGTGTAAACTTTTCCGGTGTGCAGACAGAAGGCAGAAGCGTGAATCGGTAATCAAATTTGCTGTTAGGTGGTGAGAGAGAATGGGTGAAGTCTTATCTCAAAATGAGATAGATAGCTTGCTAAAGGCGTTAAGCAGTGGAGAGCTTGATGTTGAAGAAATAAAAGACAAAGATGAAAAGGTAATTAAAAATTATGACTTTGCCCGTCCTGCAAAGTTTTCAAAAGAGCATTTGCGAACGCTGGAGATTATTTTTGAGCATTATGCAAGACTTCTTTCTACGAATCTTCCGGCTTATCTTAGGAAGAATGTACAGGTGGAGGTCATGTCGTCTGAGGCAGTTACCTACTCGGAGTTTACGAATGCACTTTCGAATCCGGTGTTGCTTGGAATCGTGAATTTTGCTCCGCTTAAGGGGAGTATCATTGTAGAGATGGCGGAGAATGTGGGCTATACGATTGTGGATCGTATGCTTGGCGGAGTGGGGCTTCCGCTTGAGAAGGCTCGGGACTTTTCGGAGATTGAGCTTCTGATTCTTGAGAGAGTATACAATGCGTGTGTCAATCTTTTGGCAGAGCCGTGGTCCAGTGTAGAGGAGATTGTTCCTAGATTGGAGAGAATTGAGACAAATTCGCAGTATGCACAGATTATTTCTCCGACAGAGATGATTGCTTTGGTAACACTTAGCATTAAAATCGGTGACGTAGAGGGACTCCTTAATATTTGTCTTCCTTATTTGACCCTAGAAGGGGTTATGGACAAGCTGAATACGAAATACTGGTATTCCAGTTTGCAGGACAAGGGGGAGCAGATTTATGCAGACACAATTGAGGCCTTGATTGCAAGAGCGCCGATGCCGGTAAAGGCAGTGCTTGGGACGAGCATGATTTCGGTCAATGATTTTCTGGGATTGCAGATGGGAGACATTGTCCGCTTAGATACGCGGGTGGACGAGGAGTTAAACATTTTTGTTGGAAATATAAAAAAATTTACTGCGCTGCCGGGAGCTTCCGGTGATAATTATGCAGTAAGAATTACATCAGTATTCAGGGAGGAGCAGTAAAATGGATGGAGTTATGTCTCAGGAAGAAATCAATGCTTTACTGAACAGTCCTGCAGATAGCGGTGCTCAGACAGACACTGAGTTATTATCATCGGAGGAGCGTGATACAATCGGCGAAGTCGCCAATATTAGCATGGGAACTGCGGCGACAACGTTGTTTTCCCTGGTCAATCGCAAGGTGGAGATTTCTACTCCGGTTGTCTCCTTCGCGACATGGAATGATATCTGCGAGTCGTATGAGCGTCCCTGTGTATTTATTCGAATCGCGTATACAGTGGGGTTAGACGGAAGCAATATTCTTGTATTAAAAGAGCATGATGTCAAGGTCATTACCGACCTTATGATGGGTGGTGATGGAACAAATATAGAAGGTGAGCTGGGAGAACTGCATTTAAGTGCAATCAGCGAGGCGATGAACCAGATGATGGGATCGGCGGCGACCTCTCTTTCTTCTATGTTAAACAAGATGATTGACATCAGCCCACCTGTGGCGGATTTGATCGATTTGCAGCAGACGATTGACGAGAGCACGATTGACGAATTTCTTTCAGGAACATTCGTAAAGATTTGCTTCCGTATGGAGATTGGAGATTTGGTTGACAGTGAGATTATGCAGCTTTATCCGATTTCCTTCGCGAAGGAGATGTGTGCGAGCATCAAAAAGAACATGCAGGAAGACACGGATGCAACTGCAGCGGCAAATGCAGCGTCGGCACCACAGACGCCGGTACAGCCGCAGGCAACAACGCCAAGTATGGAGGCACCAAATATGTCATCGTCAAATATGGCGATGCCCAATATGGGGATGCCCAATACGGCGGCACCATATTTGACGCCAATGATGGGAGGAGTGCCAATGATGGGACAGGATATGTCGCAGATGTATGGACAACAGCAGGTAAACGTGCAACCGGCACAGTTCCAGGCCTTTACCGGAAATATACCGGTAAATTACGGACCGGAGAACATCGACTTGATTATGGATGTACCGCTTGAGGTAACGGTGGAACTGGGAAGGACATCGAAATCAATCAAAGAAATTCTTGATTTTACACCGGGAACTATTATAGAGCTAAACCGCATTGCGGGTGAGCCGATTGATGTTTTAGTAAACGGTAAGTTCGTAGCAAAAGGAGAAGTTGTGATTATTGAGGAAAGCTACGGAATTCGAATTACCGAGATAATAAAATAGGAAAGAAATAACAATAATAGGGATGAATAGGAGAGAAGATTATGGCAAGTATTATGATTTGCGATGACGCAGCGTTTATGAGAATGATGATTAAGGACATCTTAACCAAAAATGGTTATCAGATTGCTGCAGAGGCTGAAAACGGAGCAGTGGCGGTAGACAAGTATCCGGAGACAAAGCCGGATCTGGTGCTGATGGATATTACCATGCCGGATATGGATGGAATCCAGGCTTTAAAGAAAATCAGAGAGATGGATCCAAGTGCAAATGTGATTATGTGTTCTGCAATGGGACAGCAGGCAATGGTAATTGAGGCGATTCAGTCAGGAGCAAAAGATTTCATCGTAAAGCCGTTTCAGGCAGAGCGTGTACTGGAGGCTGTAAAAAAAGTAGTAGGCTGATATGGTTTTATTAAGTTCTTCTTTAGACAACTTTTTGCAGTTGTCAGGTGTACTCCTTATCTTTCTGGTAGTTTTGGTTATGGTATATATTACAACGAGATGGATTGCAAACGTTCAGAAGATACAGATGACAGGAAAAGGCTTGCAGGTTGTTGAGACAATTCGAATTGCCGGAAACAAATATGTTCAGGTAGTAAAAGCAGGCGAGGTCTATCTTGTCATTGCAGTCGGTAAAGATACCGTGACGCTGTTGGCAAAGCTTACAGAAGATGAGTATGGAGGCGCATACGAGCAAATTCAGGAGACACTCTCAAAAGAAAACGGCTTTGATATGCCGGAGAGCTTTCAGCAGGCATTAGAGAGGGTGAAGGAGCGCTTTTCGAAAAAGCAGGATTAAATTATGACAAAAGCAAAAATTTTTTCCATAATTGTATTTTTTGTGGTATTGTTTTCTCCTGTGTGGGGAGGCATACAGGCAACTGGTACGCAGGTGGATCCCGGGATAGATGCAGAGTTAACCGATCCGGGAGACAGAAATGCCTTAGATGCCAGAAGTGACAATACGAATGGACTATCAATTACATACAACAATGATACCGGCTCATTGTCGACTCCGGTACGCTCTTTTCTTGTTCTGACAATTATAGCTTTAGCACCCTCTATTCTGATTATGCTGACTTCGTATACAAGAATTATCATTGTGCTTCATTTTATCCGAACAGCAATCGGAACACAGACAGCGCCGCCCAATCAGGTATTAATTGGATTGGCATTGTTTCTGACATTTTTTATTATGTGGCCTACCTTTTCACAGATTAATGAAACCGCGATTCAGCCGCTTGATAAAGGCGAGATTACGATGGATGAAGCGTTCGCAGAGGCGCAGATTCCGCTTCGTGAATTTATGGGAGCGCAGACACAGGGAAAGGATGCTGCATTATTTATGGACATCTCCGGAGAGTATTATGATTTGGAGGAGGAGAATGCCATCTATGAGATTCCAATGACGATTTTGATTCCGTCATTTTTGTTAAGCGAGCTCCGTGCAGCATTTATTATGGGATTTCTGATTTATATTCCGTTTATCGTAATTGATATGGTAGTGGCATCCGTTCTGATGTCTATGGGTATGATGATGCTGCCGCCGACAACAATATCACTTCCCTTTAAGATTCTGCTCTTTATCATGGCAGATGGATGGAATCTTGTAATCGGCAGTCTTGTAAAGACATTTTACTGACGCCGTAACGCTGTATTAGAAAGAGGTGGTAAGTGGTATGACAGAGGGACAGGTTCTTGATATCGCAAGAGATGCAATCTATACAATTATCATATGTGCGGCACCGCTGTTGCTTGTTTCTTTGCTGGTCGGTCTGATTATCAGTATCTTTCAGACGGTAACCTCCATTCAGGAACAGACACTTACGTTTGTTCCAAAGATTATAGCGGTTTTTGTCGGTATCATGATTTGCGGCTCATGGATGCTAAAGATTATAACCGAATTTATCGACAGACTTTGGTCTGACTTTGGCATTTACCTCTCCGGGATAGGATGATGTATGGTTGAGTTTACTTTTTCGTTGGTGAATGTTGAAATACTGATTTTAATACTGGTTCGTATCTCCTGTTTTATTTTTGCGGCTCCCTTTTTTGGGATGAGAAACGTTCCGTCACGGGTTAAAATCGGCTTGTCTGTTTTTGTATCCCTGCTGGTTTATCTGTCCGTAGATAAGACCGGGATCGGATATACCGGAATGATTGGATATGCAGTTATTGTTTTAAAGGAAGGAATTACAGGGTTGCTGATAGGACTTGCTGCAAACATTTGTAATTCCATTATTTTATTTGCGGGCAATATCATCGATATGGATATCGGATTGTCCATGGCAATGGAGTTTAATCCCATGGCAAATGCGCAGGTTACAATAAGCGGAAATTTATACAATTATTTTCTGCTTTTGATGATGATAGCGACAAACATGCACCATTATATTTTGCGGGCTACCATTGATTCTTATCAGGTAATTCCGATAAATGGCCAGGTGTTTCAATGGGACAGCCTTATGACATCGATGATTCGGTTTATGACAGATATGTTTGTCATTGCATTTCGGATTGTGCTTCCCGTATTTGCATGCATCATGATTTTAAACTGTATTCTGGGAATTATGGCAAAGGTTGCGCCGCAGATGAATATGTTTTCGGTCGGTTTGCAGATGAAGGTGCTTGTCGGCTTGGGAGTTTTGCTTTTGACCGTAACACTGTTGCCCGGGATTTCGGATTTTATTTTTACCGAGATGAAGCGAATGGTTGTTTCAATGATAAAAGGAATGTATTAGCTTGGATGAAAAAAAGACT
>JAQXLR010000097.1 GCA_029012225.1 Clostridiales bacterium | reverse complement strand
TATTTACTTTTTATTTCCTATGCGCTTTTGCACGGAAATCCGTGATGAGCGAATTTTTTGGTCACAAAATGCAGAAGGTTGTTCAAAAACAATGCACCGTATGAGTTTGCCAAGCCTGCGGCCACTCTTGGGACGCATAATCCGCTCTACAACCTACACTCCTCGAAAAGATTCCACTGCATAGTTTCAATCTTTCGAGGGGTACTTCTTTATTCAGTTGATTACGACAATATATTCTTGAAAACACGGTAAAAATATCGTATAATTATTCTAAAAGAAATTCACTCAGAGGAGCTTCTAATATGATTGTATATGTTTGTGTCGACAATAACCTCGGAATGATGTTCAATAACCGCCGACAAAGCCGAGACAGTGCTGTAATTACCGATTTTTTACAGGATATTAATGATAATAATGCATTTGCGGATCCATACTCTGCAAATCTCTTATCCGGTTATTCACAAATACACTTTGACGAGTCTTTTTTATCGATTGCTGAAGCGAATGATTATTGTTTTGTCGAAAAGAATGCTTTATATCCTTATATTGATAAAATTGAGCGTCTTGTCCTGTACTGTTGGAATCGAGACTATCCATTTGATCAATCCCTTGATTTGGATTTGGCCAAATGGAGATTAACCGGAAGCTCTGAACTTGTCAGAACAAGCCATACGATTACCAAATTTGTTTACGAAAGATGAGAGCAGACATAAACATCTGATATAGGCACACAATCAGGTAAGTTTAAATCAGTGTAATGGGTGCATCATTTCCTTTGACCCACCCCAGTTCACAGTACTGATCTTCTGAAATTTGTTTGCTTACATTGGCATAAATCTCTCCATCGCTGCCCATTGCGGTTCCATCATCCCGGATAACCAACAGCACACCGTTCTCCAATATTGCCAGGGCAATATAATCCTCTCCATACATCAGGAATCTGTTTTCAGAAAAGATTTTCATTTTTCATTCCTCCAATCGATGTTGAAAACGATTGTGTGCCCGCTGTAATTGTAACTGTAAAAAGTCGGAATGACTATATTATTAGCAGAATTGTAATCTCAAAAAGCACATAACGACAAACAACCCTCGACGCCTCCGAACAACACATCGGAAGCATCGAGGGTTGTAATGATTTATGGTGTTATTTACACAATAATCCGCCGTCATCTTTGGTACATTTATTATGCCAAAATGACTGGATATAGTGTGCATTTAGAGTTATAGTAGCACTACCAAAACAGAGGAGGCACACCACCATGACAAGATTTCAAGCAGATTTACAGGGCTTCAATGGCGAGTATTGGCAGAAGGATGCGGAGAAGGAACTGCAAAAGGTCAAGGCAGACCTTGAAGCCGGTCGCATCACAATCGACAACCTCGGCATCGCCTACAACAGCATCGGCAGAGCATTGATGGAGGACATGGCTGAGAAGGTTGCCATGATCACTGACCGAATTGACCTGCTCGCAACACAGACCGCAAGAGAAGAAGAAATCCGGATTGCTCTTCAAGGGTACAAGCCGAGAGTCGATACAGAAAGTCTTATGGAAATCGTTAATGTCAAGGTAGGGGTTGCCGCACTCTTTGGAATCTTTGAAAATGCGGAAGATTCGGCAAGCAGTGTTTCCAAGTTCCTTGATGGCTGCTTCTGCTTTGCTGTAAATGGCGGTGGCCTCTTTCTTTTCGGCTTCGTCCGTGGCTGTTTCGTGCAGCCGTTCAGCCCTTACCATCTCCAGGTAGATTTCTTCAAAAAAGTTCATCGTGTTGACCTCCGTTCAATTTGGTAGGGTTATATTAGCGTACTATCCGGCACATAGCCAGTTGGAATAGTACACCAAGTATTCGCAGGTCATTTGTGTAATTTACACCATGCAGGACAAAGCAGAACCGCACAGCATTCACACCGTGCGGTCCCTTGATAGGCACTTAGTTTCCGATGGTTTCCAAGGCATCTGCCACCGACCGGAAGAAGTCGTGGGGTTCGCCCATTTCGTTCCAGGTCTTGATGATTTCGAATACCTCCTCGTCCCACCAATTCAGGCGTTGCAAGCTGAAAGTCATGTCAGGGTGAAAAACCACCTTTAGGTTTGCAAAGCACAAGGCGTAGGGCAAAAAGTCTTGCGCCTTTATTTGTTGCTTTTTATACAAATTCATTATATAATGAACAAAAAAGGAGGACGAGCACATGAAAGTTTATCACGGCAATATTCTGACGGTCAACGCAGAGAACCAAGTCTGCGACTATCTTGTTGAGGACGGTGGTCGGATTCTTTGGGTGGGCAAGGAACTGCCCGAACAATACAAAAACGCACCAGTCACGGAGTTGGGGAACAAAGCCCTCATTCCGGCCTTTGTAGACACCCACCAGCATTTCGCCTCTTTTTCCACCTTCCAAGCCGGACTGAATGTCATGGATGCTTCCTCTAACCGGGAAATCATGCAAATGATTAAGGCGTTCGTACAGAAGTCCCCGGCCAAGACCTTGATTTGCTTCGGCGCTTCCCCCTATTCGGTGGAGGAAAAACGGCTCATTAACCGAGAGGAGTTGGACAGCGTTTGTCCCAATCAGGAAATCATGGTGGTCAAGTACGACGGTCATGCCTGCATTGTCAACTCCAAGCTGTTGCAAAAGCTGGATGTCAGGGTGAAGAACCTTCGTGGCTATCACCCGGACACCGGAGAAATGAATCAGGAAGCCTTCTTCCGCTTTTCCGACTACATCACCAATTCTCTGTCCATCCCCGACCTGTTCCGCAATATGCAGGCGGCAGTGGATTTTCAGGCAAGCAAAGGAATCGGCTGTGTACACACCGTCAGCGGCGTGGGCTTTGCGGGCAATCTGGACATCACCATGGAAAAGCTGTTCGCCAAGAGCCTGACCAACGGCTTCCAGCTTCGTGTATTTCCGCAATCCTTAAATGTGAAAACCGCCACAAGTCGCAAACTACCCCGAATCGGCGGTTGCTTCCAATGCGCACTGGACGGGTGTTTCGGCTCCCATGATGCTTCTTTGAACGCCCCCTATGTGGATGCGGAAGGCGGCAACGGCGTACTGTATTATGACGATGAAAAGGTCACGGACTTCTGCAAAAAAGCCAACCGTGCCGGGTTGCAAATTGAAATGCACGCCATCGGCGATAAAGCTTTCGATCAGGCTTGCCGTGCCCTGAAAGCGGCGCTGGACGACTACCCCCGTGAAAATCACCGTCACGGCATTATTCACGACTGCCTGCCCACGGAAGAAGGTATACGCATTTGCAAGGCCTACGGCATTCAGATGCCCGTGCAAAGTGCGTTCATCAACTGGAAGCAAGAGCCTGACGAATACCTCAGCTCCATCTTGGGAGAAGACCGTCTGGCCAAGCTGAATCCCATCCGCACCTTCCGGGACAACAACATTGTGGTATCCTTCGGTTCCGATGCCCCTTGCACCTCTCCCGACCCCATTGTCTGGATGGACAAGGCCGTCAACAACCCCAACGAAGGCGAAGCCGTACCCGTGCAGGATGCCCTGCGGATGTGCACATACAACGGCAGCTACACCACCTTTGACGAGCAGGAACGAGGCAGTCTGGAAGCCGGCAAAATCGCCGACATGGTGATTCTGTCCGCTAATCCGTATACCATCGAAAAAAGCGAGATTGGCAAGCTGAAAGTGGAGCAATTGCTTTTGGGCGGTAAGCCCTACGAAAGCTGCCAATGCGGTTTGGGGAAGACCGTGCTGAAGGGTCTGCGCTCCAAAGCAAAAGCGTAAAAGACAAGGGCGAGCCTTTTATTCGGCCATGGGTGACCGTCATTTTCATTGACAACAACCCCTGTTTACCGTATAATACAGTCATTATCCCGGAAGGCGTGGCAATAATTGATACAGGTGCGTTTTCCCAATGCAGCAACTTAAAAAAGGTCATCCTCCCGGAAAGCACAGAGCAGATCTGCTGTTCTGCGTTTGCATACTGCACGAGCCTGACGGATATTCGGATCCCCGCCGGCGTCAGGGAGATCGAAGAAGGTTATTGTGACGGCGGTGTGTTCCGCGGATGTGGAGGGCTGAAAAGCATTACGGTAGATCCTGCAAACGAAGTTTACGAAAGCCCGAACAACTGCAATGCAATCATTAAAAAGAAAGCGCGCAAGCTGGTTGCCGGATGCAAAAACACGGTCATTCCGGACGGCGTCAAAAGCATTGCGGTCGAGGCGTTCGGCCGGAATAACGAACTGACGAGCATCGCCATTCCCGACAGTGTAACGTACATCGGCGCTGCGGCATCAGCGGGTGCATGAACCTGACGAGCATACATATTCCCGCAAAATGCAAATGGGATCGTGATGCGTTCGTAAATTGCAACAAAGCGCTGATCCGCTTGGAAACGGATCAAATCGGATATAACGGTTTCGTCTTTTACAGCGGAGGAGTTTTTAACGGCAAGATCTGGGCACCGAACTGCAGTTTGAAAAACATTCCCACAGGGCTTCGGAACGCAGCCGTTCGCGGCTTCGTTGAAGTCTGCGCGGTAGAACCCATACCCGCCGAAAGAAAAGCGGAATACGTTGCTTATCTCAAACGCACGAAATGGAACTGGCGGCCGCTTCTGAAAGAGAATTTCCCCCTTTTAAAGCTGTTCCTTGACGAGAGATTACTTTCGCCAAAGGATGCGGAGGATCGCGTCCATATCGGCGCAGAATTCTTCGGCGGAGTAATGCTTCATCTCCGCTGTGGTCGGGTGAGCTTTTAACATGGGTAACATCTCCTTTTGCGTTTGGATATAGTATAACACGTATTTTTCCGAAATGGAAGCAACCAACAGCTTAACTTTTAACTTCAACTATTGGTTTAAGTTCAAAAAACAGTTGATAAATAAGAAAAAGTATGGCAT